>CAVLCM010000011.1:0-22291 GCA_963661625.1 bacterium | reverse complement strand
ACGTACGTTCACTCACCCTCATGACGTACGTTCACTCATCGCATAAATGTACGCATTGACGAAGTCAAGACTCGCTCAAAGCTTTTTTCAGAAGCTGCCTTTACCGAACAGCGATATTTCCGAACCATCCAAAAAAGAGGGGAGTGCTTGCTAAATCACGCCCCATTTGTTATCTTTGCTTGCAAAACATTATCTAATGGGACTTTTTTCAAAGATTTTCAAGCATAAAGAGCAAGCGAACGAAACCGGTTGGCGCGTCGGCGGCATGGAAGACTTCATGATGCTTATCCGCGTGTACTACCAGGCGGTGATGGCTGCCAACCTCGGCATAAGTAACCTTGCTGCTTTGCCCGACTTGCGCGTGTTCAAGCAAACTCTCCACGTGCAAACGGTGAACAACAAACTCGGCCTGGGCGAGAAAAACCGCTGCCGCAAGATGCTCATCGAGATCTATGGCATGGAGGAATTCTTCTTTAAGGAGATTGACCAGAGCATCAAGCACCACTGCAAGCGCGTGAACGACATCCAGAACTACCTGTTCCAGTTTCAAGGCTTCTCGCAGGAACTGATGATGCTTATGGGCAACATCATGAAGTGGAAGTTCCGCCTCCCGTCGATGTTCCAGCAAGCCCTGCGCAACCTCACGGCTAAGGCGGTCAACGACATCCTTACGAAAAATACCTGGAAGGACGAAGGCGTGCGCAAGGCGTGCGTTGCTGTGCGCCACTACCAGCAGCAGCTTGGTTACAGCGCAGAGTGGATGACAGCGTACGTTTACAATGTCGTTATCCTTGCCAAGAAAGAGCCTAAGCCGGCCGACAAGGACGAAAAGTAAACGTCGAAGTTTTCCTTCGTCTACTGCCCTGCAAGGCGTTCCGCCAGTATTACTGAACGCGTTGGCTTCTTAGCGCAACGTGGCCAGTGGCAGAACCAGAACCTAACAATCACGTAATCCCTTCCCCAAGCGGACGACTAATGACCCAAGAACAAGAAAAGGAATTGTATGATTTCGAGGCACGCGTGCGCCAACTCATGGCGGCGTACCGCGACGAGCAGCGCAAAAACGCCGCTCTCGCCGAGAAATTGCAGCTGTGTCAGCAGGAACTTGCCGACGCACAGCAGTCCTTGTCTGTTCTCCAGAGCGACTACGATACGCTCCGTTCCGCCCGCATCATTGAGGTAAGCGGTACCGACGTGAAGGAAACGCGTGCCAAGGTGGCGCACCTCATCCGCGAGGTGGATAAGTGCATCGCCTTGCTCGACGTGTGAAAAACACCGCTGCTCCGTGGCTCTAACCCCTGGGGCGCATCCCACAAAGCATGGAAGAAAAATCAGAAAAACTCGTCATACAGCTTCTCATCGGCAAGCAGGTCTATCCGATTACCGTGAAGCGCGATCAGGAGGAAATCTACCGCAAAGCATCGCGCCTCATCAACGAGAAACTGGGCCGCTACGAACAATCGTACCCCAATCTCGGATACGAACGGTACACGTCGGTGGCGTTGCTCGACTTTGCCGTGCAGGTAATCCAGTTGCAGCAGCAAAAGGACCAGTCGCCCTGCGAAGACGTGATGAGGAGGCTTTCCACCGAAATCGCCCAGCTTCTGAGCGAAAAGGAATGACCTCGACCAAGGGCCAGTGCATATCCGCCAGGCCGCTATTCTGATAAAAGGGCGCGTTTACGCACAGCCGCGACTTCCGTGTTTTGTATCTTCAAAACGCAAACAAACCCTTTGGCTCACGCCCAGCCCCGACCGCGAGGCTGCCCGAGCCGCAAATATTCATAACAAAACAATGTACGAAGCTATACTCATCCTCGTTGGCCTGGTTGTAGGCGGCGGCATCGGTTACAGCTTTTTCCGCTACGTGCTGAAGAAGAAGTACAACCGAATGATTGACAACGCCACCCGTGAGGCCGATGTCATCAAGGAAAAGAAACTCCTTGAAGTAAAAGAAAAGTTCCTCAACAAGAAGTCTGAACTCGAGAAGGAGGTTCAGCAGCGCAACCAGCGCATACTCCAAGTGGAGAACAAACTCAAACAGCGTGAACTCGGCCTGAATCAGCGCCAAGAAGAACTCGGACGCCGCAAGCAGGAACTCGACAATACGCACAATCGCCTCAACAACCAGCAGCAGCTCCTCGCTCGCAAGGAGGAGGAACTCGAAAAGCTCCAGCAGAAAGAGCGCGAGAAGCTCGAAGAACTCAGCGGCCTCTCTGCCGACGAGGCCAAGCAGCGCCTTGTTGACGCATTGAAGGACGAGGCTCGCAGCGATGCGCAGAGCTATATCAACGACATCATGGACGATGCCAAGCTCACTGCCAACAAAGAGGCTAAGAAAATCGTTATCCAGACCATTCAACGTGTGGCAACGGAGACGGCCATCGAAAACAGCGTGACTGTTTTCCACATCGACAACGACGAGGTGAAAGGCCGCATCATCGGTCGCGAGGGCCGCAACATTCGTGCGCTCGAAGCCGCTACTGGTGTTGAAATTGTCGTTGACGACACGCCCGAGGCAATTGTTATCAGTGCGTTCGACCCTGTTCGCCGCGAAATTTGTCGCCTTGCCCTCCACCAGCTCATTGCCGACGGACGCATCCACCCGGCCCGCATTGAGGAAGTCGTGGCCAAGGTGAAGAAGCAGGTAGAGGACGAGGTTATTGAGACGGGTAAGCGCACAGCCATCGACCTTGGCATCCATGGCTTGCACCCCGAACTCGTGCGCATCGTAGGTAAGATGAAGTATCGCTCTTCTTACGGTCAGAACCTTTTGCAGCACGCCCGCGAAACCGCCAACCTCTGTGCCGTGATGGCTTCGGAACTGGGTCTGAACCCCAAGAAGGCAAAGCGCGCTGGCTTGCTCCACGATATAGGAAAGGTGCCTGACGAGGAGAGCGAACTCCCGCACGCACTCTATGGCGCAAAGCTCGCTGAGAAGTTCAAGGAGAAGCCTGAAATTGTCAACGCCATCGCCGCTCACCACGACGAGGCCGAGATGACAACATTGCTTGCTCCCATTGTACAGGTGTGCGACGCTATCAGCGGCGCACGTCCTGGTGCTCGCCGCGAGATTGTGGAAGCATATATCAAGCGTTTGAACGACCTCGAACAGATTGCGTCGAGCTATGATGGCGTAACCAAGACCTACGCCATTCAGGCAGGCCGCGAACTCCGTGTGATTGTGGGCGCGGACAAGATTGACGACAAACAAATCGAAACGCTCAGCGCAGACATTGCACGTCGCATTCAGGACGAGATGACTTATCCCGGACAGGTGAAGATTACCGTCATCCGTGAGACGCGTTCTGTAAGTTTTGCCAAATAACAAAAGCCGCATATAGTCGGCACGATAACAAACGCACCCCACTCGAAGAGCCGGACGCTCCGTGTTGTCCGCAGTCGGGTGGGGTGAGTTTTTGCAACGACGGCTGTTGCAAATGCCGACGTTCAATTCCTTGCATAAAAGATGAAAGCTAACAACACACAAAGAAGAGTAAACCCTTGGGCGTGGATTCCCACCCTTTATACAGCAGAAGGCATCCCGTACGCCATCGTAATGTCCGTTGCAGCGGTTATGTACGAACGCATGGGACTGGAAAATTCCGAAATAGCTCTCTATACCTCGTGGCTCTACCTGCCTTGGGTGATAAAGCCCTTCTGGAGCCCTGTGGTAGAATTGCTACGCACAAAGCGTTGGTGGATTGTTTCCATGCAGCTCGTTGTAGGCGTAGCGATGGCGGCCTTGGCGTTTAGTATGAATGTGCCATTCTTCTTGCAGTGTTCGCTTGCTGCCTTTTGGCTCATTGCGTTCAGCAGTGCCACGCACGACATTGCGGCCGACGGCTTCTACATCATTGCCCTTACGCAGGGCGAACAGTCGTTCTTCGTAGGCATCCGTACTACGTTTTACCGCATTGCCACTATCTTCGGCCAAGGCCTGCTCGTGATGCTTGCGGGCTTACTCGAAACAAAGTTCACTCCTGCCAAGGCATGGTCGCTAACGTTCCTCTTCGTGGCAGCGTTGTTCGCCTTCTTCTTCCTCTACCACGCCAAATCCCTTCCGCGTCCCAAGGAAGACAGCGAACACACCGAGGCTGATTGGCACAATGCCTTCTGCGACTTCGTCGAAACGTTCGTTAGTTTCTTCCGTCGCGCCCACATTGTTCAGGTGCTTCTGTTCATCCTCCTCTTCCGTCTGCCCGAAGCATTGATTGTCAAGATATGCCCGTTGTTCATGCTCGACAGTCCGCAGGCCGGCGGCTTGGGACTTAGTACGCCCGACTTAGGTTTTGTGCAAGGCACCATCGGTGTGATTGGCTTGACGTTGGGAGGTATTCTCGGTGGCATTGTGGTCAATCGCCATGGCTTGCGTCGCTGGCTTTGGCCTATGGTGATGTGCATCACGCTGCCCGATGCCGTTTATATCTACTTGGCTTATTTCCAGCCCGACGTGATTTGGCCTGTGGGCGTATGCGTATTCTTCGAACAGTTTGGCTATGGCTTCGGTTCAACGGCCTATATGCTCTACCTGTTGCAGTTTTCCGAGGGCGAACATTCCACGGCCCACTACGCCTTCTGTACGGGCTTGATGGCTCTTGGCATGATGTTGCCCGGCATGGTGGCTGGGTATTTGCAGGAGCACGTGGGTTACCTCAATTTCTTCATCATCGCAATGGTATTGTGCATCGTCACCTTTGCCGTTTCTTCGCTGATAAAGGTGAAAGACGCACCCGATGACGAGGATCATCCGTGCTGACGGGGTGGGGGGTGATACAGCCTCCTTCCTTTAACGCAAAAATAGTGTTGATTCTATCGGCAAAACGGAAAGGGGGTGGGTGCTTCATTTGCAAAGTTCCCAAAACGCCACAGCCGAGGCCGCGGCCACATTGAGCGAATCCACGCCGCGTGCCATGGGGATGCGCACGGTATAGTCCGCTCGGCTGATTGTTTCGGCGGGCAGGCCGTCTCCTTCGTTGCCCATGATGATGGCCAGGTGCGGTTCTGCTTTGAGCTCGGGCGAGGAGAGTTGTACGGATTTGTCCGTCAGGGCCATTGCCACCGTCTTGAAGCCAAACGGGCGCAGCTCGTCGTACGAATCGAGCCACGTCCAAGGGAGCAAAAACACCGTGCCCATTGACACACGCACGGCACGGCGGTTGAGCGGGTCGCAAGCGTTGCGCGTGAGCAACACGCCGTCAATGCCCAAAGCAGCCGCCGAACGGAATATTGCCCCAATGTTTGTTGTGTCCACCACACCGTCTATCACCACTACGCGCCTTGCGCCATGCAGAATTTGCGCAAGGGGCAGAGGCGTGGGCCGTTTCATGGCGCAAAGTACGCCCCTTGTCAGTTTGTAGCCCGTGAGCTGCGCCAGCAGTTCGCGGTTTCCTGTATATACGGGCGTGTCGTCGGGCAGTTGCGCCACGATGTCCGCTGCGTCGCCCGTGAGATGTTTCTCCTCCATCAGCAGCGAAACAGGCGTGTACCCCTGTTGCAAGGCAATGCGAATGACCTTCGGACTTTCGGCAATGAAGATGCCCTTCTCGGGTTCGAGGCGGTTGCGGAGTTGACTTTCGGTGAGCGAACCGAACACTTGCAGTTCGGGCAGGGCAATGTTGTCTGTATGGATTAGCTGCATGGGGTAGGGGATAAGATGCGTTGAAATCAAAAAAAGCCAAATGCCTCGTGGCAAATGGCTTTTAGGGTTATGCTTTGAGCAGGTTTGTTACTTGATTGCGTTCGTGATAAGGATGGTGATGCTCGTGACAACCGACGCCACCGAAAGCCACGTGGCGATGCTGCGCACGGAGTTGTCGTTGTTGGTGGATTGTCCGGCCTTCACCTTGTTTGGCTCAACGTATATCACGTCGTTCTGTTGCAGATTGTATACCGGCGAGTTGAGCAAGTCCTTTGAGCGGAGGTCTACGTAGTAAGTTTTCGTAACGTTGCCCTCTTTGCGGAACACCTTGATGCAGTCGCGCTTACCCGTAATAGTGAGGTCTCCCGCTTTGCCGATGGCTTCGAGAATGTTCATGTTTTCTCGCGTAAACTCAATCTGGCCCGGACGGCTCACTTCGCCGAGCACTGTGATATAGCGGTTGTAGGCGGCCACCGTTACGACAGCATCGTTGAGAATGCCCTTGTGAAATTCTCCTTGAATTTTTGCTGCCGCTTCCGAGCGGGTCAGTCCGGCCACGTTGATGCGGCCCAGACCGAGCATGTCGATGTTTCCGTTCTCGTCAATCGTGTAGCGCAGGTTGTCCGTGTTTTGCGTGCCGGACGAGGTGTTGTTTCCCGGTGTCAGGTTGTATCGCATGGCCAGTTCAGGCGTTGTGGCACTCGTCACCACAATGCCGAGTTTGTCGCCCGGGATAAGTTTGAGTGTTGTGCTGGCTTGTGTGGGAATGGCATCGCCTGCGTTTACGTCTTGGAAGTATACAATCTTTTCCCTTGTCTTGCATGATGCAAGGGCGAGGGCAGCTACAAGCAGAATAAGGATGTTCTTTTTCATTGATAGGTTCTGGAATGTTTCTTTATGGGAGTATAAAAAGGTTCTGTGTTAGGCAACGACGTTATCGTCCAGCCTCGAAAGTGATTTCGTAGAAACACGGGTACACGTTCGATGACGCATTGGCGTGTCCCTGCGTGCTCGGCACAATGAGGCGCACTTTCGCCAACTTGCTGTTCTCGTTCTCAATGCGGCCGAGGTTGATGTAAGTAAAGGGTATGAGCCAACCAGCAGGAACGGCGGCCGAACTATAAGTGGTGTACATCGCACCGCTGGTAAACGTGGCCGAGAATGTGCCGGACGTGTTAGAAAGGACAAACTTGTCGGGGATGGTTTCGTAGTCGTTGTTCTGGTTGCTTGCTTGGATGCTGTCCGCTGCAATGTTGAACTCCGTGAAGCGCGCAAGCACCTGCTTCGTCTCTCCCGAAGCGATGCGCTTGCCCGTACCCTTCTCTACAATCTGCATATACACGCCCGTGCGGTCGAAGTAGACGTACTCGTTCTTCTCCACGCTCGTTGAGTCGCCCGCTCTTGAGAAGTCGCCCTCCGAGATCACCTTGATGTTGCCGGGGATGTTGAGCAGGTATTCGTCGCTGTCGGAACTCTTCACCTGCACGCCGCTGCTGAGGAACGAACTGATTTGCTTGTTTTCGCGTTTGCGCTTGTCGGCGTAGGTCTCGTCGTCGCTGCACGCCTGAAACAAAAAGACGAATGCCGTCAGCAGGAGCAGGAGCGAACAGGTATGTTTCTTCATGAATTGTGCCTTTGTCGTGTGTATGTGCGTGCAAAAGTAAGAAAAAACAAATTGTTACGTGTCACTGCCTCTCCTAAATCACGGATAATGACTGCCGAAAGTACTGCCGCGCAGGGCAAATACTCACATCTGGGTATTTTGGCCGCTCCCTGCCGCTTTCACCCGGAATGGGTATTGCCGCCGGCTGGGAATGTGCGTTCCTTTGCAGCGCAATTACAAAGACAACGGTTAAACACAACAACAAAGGAAAAAATGACTGGAATATTCTTTGGCAGCACCACTGGCTGCACGGAAGAGGCGGCCAACGCCATTGCGGCAAAACTTGGCGTAGACGCGTCCGACATTCACAACGTAGGCACCACCTCTGCCGACGTGACGCAAAACTACGATACCTTGCTGCTCGGCTCTTCTACATGGGGCTGCGGCGACTTGCAAGACGATTGGTACGACTTCCTTGACGCGCTCTCTGCCCTCGACCTTTCGGGAAAGAAAGTGGCCCTCTTTGGCTGCGGCGACAGCGACTCGTACGGCGACACATTCTGTGGCGCGCTCGCCCAGATTTACGACGGTTTGCAGAACACGGGTTGCGAGTTTATCGGGGCGTATGAGCCGACCGACTACAATGTGACCGACTCCGACGTTTGCCGAGATGGCCTTTTCGTCGGCCTGGCTATCGATGAAGCCGACAGCGACGACAAGAACCAGGCGCGTATGGACGCTTGGTGCGAACTCGTAAAATAATTTGTGCGCCCTGCGCAGTTCTCCGTAATATATCTCTTCTATCAATCCTCATTCATGTCAGCAGAAGACTTTACGCGTTTCGACTCCCTCAAACTCTATATGCACCAAATCTATGAATACCGCAAGGGAGTGCGTCAGTTAGTGCTTTGCACCATGTGCCCCGACTGTGCAGCCATTATCAAGGAACGGCTCAGCGGACAGGGCATCTCTTACCTCGAACAACGCGTGACGGAGAGCAAAGTAAACCTCTACTTCGGCAGTCGTCTCTGCTTGGACGTGGTTCAAACGTTCCTGCACAAACCGATGAGCGAACTCTCAGCCGCGGAGGATTTTATGCTCGGCACGATGTTGGGCTACGACCTCCTTGGCCAGTGCGAACGATTTTGCAAACGACGCAAGGCGTAGGGGAGGCAGGAAGAAAAAGTCCCATGTAAGCGGAAAGGCATCGGAACGTTCATCATAGAACGCCGATGCCTTTCCGCATTCTTGTCAAATGCCTTTCAGCTGGATGCGCATTGTGCGTTGGTTGCCCGATTGGAAGTAGGCGCGGAACGGCGGCAGCGTACTTCCTGCTGCGGCTTGGCGGAAACACTGCCCGGTGGGGTGGAGCAGGTAGACGGGCGTACCGTTTTGGCCAACTTTCAGCGTTTCGTTTGTTCCTTTGAGCAACGAACTGCCCTCCGTGCATTCCATATAGCCCTCTTGGCTCACCGCTGTGAATGTACCCATTGCCGAGGGCAGGATGATGTAGCCCTTGTTTGCCTCGATGCTGGTCGTCTCCTCAAACTGCAATGCCCCGTCGACCGTACCTGAATAGGCAAAGGCACGGCCGTTTTCCACCTTTGCCGGGAAGGGTAAACTCAGCGTCTGCCATGCATCGGCAGTCATGCCGCTGCGGCGGTAGCTGAGCTGGTTTGCGCCCACCTTGAAGCGGCGATCGGTGTAGAATGGTTCGCGGTCGGTGAACTGATACGACACGTTGACCATCACGTTTTCGTTGCCGCGAACCACGGCGATGCGGTTCGTTTTGGCTAAACCGTCTTCGTACTCTGAACTCGCGAACACCACGGCGTTGGGCGGCAGGTTGGTGAAACTTTTCAGCGTGGCGGGCAACGAGGCTTTGGTGAGGTCGAGGCAACGAACGCCCTCGGCCGTAAACTCTGTGAGGCGATTTGCGTTCCATCCGCCTGTGAGGGTGCAAACTCCGTCCTCGTCGACAGCATATTGCGGCTCGTCGGCCACGGCATAGATTCTGGCATCCGTCTTCGCCGACTCTTCGTTGCAAAGTTTCCACTCATTGTCCTGATAACAAAGGTAACGCGCCACGTCCTCCGTTGTGCAGATGTGTCCGTTCGTAATTGTCCAACGCACCTCAGAAGATGTTTCTCGCAGGTTATAGTCCAAATAGCCGCCCTTTCCTTTGAGCGAGAATGCTCCGTCAGCAGCCACCGATGCCGTGTATGTAGGAAGTTCGTCCGACGGAGCCACCGAACCGTCTTTCAGCAAAGCGTCGCTCAGCCCCGTCCCTGTACCGTCGCTCAGTCGCAGCGAAGCAGCAGAACCTATGCAGAGGCGTGCACCGTCTTGAGGAAGGGTGTTCGGACCGCTTATGTAAGAGAATGTGGGCTGGAATACTTTTAAGCCTAAGGTACTATTGGAATTTCCACCTTCTCCGTAATAGTCGAAGAAATTGATACTTTCCTTGTTGATGTATTTCCATACAGATAATAATCTGTATTCATCTTTTAGACGAAGCACGAGATTTCCCTGTTCCGTAAATGAAGCATACCATTCACAACCTTTTGAGCCGAATTCTAATCCCAAAGCACCCGTAGTTCCTGTTAAGTACTTCTTTTCTTTGACTGAAAAAAGAGTGTACGTACCGTTGTTGGTCTGTTCAATCTTCCACAATAAATAGTCGTTCTCCACTTTGACGCGTCCGTCATTAGTTTCAAGAACTTCTCCAAGTAGTTTCTTCGTCTTCTTATAAAAGTTTGAAGTAAGGAAAAAATCTGCTCCATCCTCGTTCGTACCACTCAATATATAAGTGCCGGCAGCAAGCCCCTCCGAAGCCTTTTTATAAACAAAAGTGGCGGGCAGAGTAATATCTGAACCCTGCGCCACAGCGCAAAGGGCAGTTGATGCAAGGAGGCATATAAGCAAGAGTAACTGTTTCATAGGAGTAAATCTTTGTGGAGTTGTTAGATTGTGAGGCGCGCCTGAATGGACACATCGTTTTTCCACGATGAGGCGATGCGGTCGAGGCGCGAAGAGATGCTTTTCTGGTTGAAATAGTGCGTAGTGCCGTAGCGCAGGGAGATGGTGAGCGGTTTGCACACCGTCCAGTTTGCCAACGCCACCATGCGGAAGCCATGGTACATAAACGTCGGGAAACTGTTGGCGTGGAGCAGTTGAGGCTCGTAGGCGTAGAGGCGGCTGTAATAGTCGTCGGTGAAGAAAACGGCTGCAAATCCTTTCACGTTGAACCGTGCTGATGGCTTCCAGGCCGCGCGCACCGAGGCCATGTAGCCCAATGAGTGATTGCCCGTTTGGCAGGAATAGTACGCTCCGTCGAGTTGGGCAGTCATGTCATACCTCGTTTGAGTAATTATGGCGGCCAGACGCAACTTGTGCGTCGTGCGATATTCCAGTCCCTTCTGGCTGTTTTGCGTAAATGTCTGCTGCTTGCTCTTCATGCGGTAGCGCACGAGTATGCGCCAGGCGTTGTCGAACGAACAAATGCTCTGCACCGAACACTCCACGCCGTTCGTGCCGCCACGGTAGGCGGTGTAGGTGGGTTTCGGGAAGCGGAACGCATCCACATAGGCTGTCAGTTCCCATTTCGGCAAGGGTTGAATGCGTGCGCCTATCAGGATGCCCTGTTCATTACTCGTGCGGCTGCCTTGCTGCACGGCGTTGCCGTAGGGACTGTTGAACCCCGGCGCGAGCAGACGTATCTGTGCAAAGCCCTGCCAACGGCGAGAGGGGATGAAGCGCACTGCATGCTCGGTGGCCATGTTCATCTTGTTGTCTGCCGCCGCCTCGCCAGCGATGCGCCATTTGCGGAGCGTTACAAAGTAACTTGCCGAGACGGCCGCCGTGTTCCTCCCTCGGAAGTAGTATGCGTTGTACGAACGCTGGGCAGGACAGACCCAATGGTTGTAGTGCGCATAGTAGCCGCCGAGGCTTGCTCCCCACCGCTTGCGTTGGAAACCGACGAATGCACCGCCCGTGAGGCAACCCAACGTGCGCCGTGCCGCAATCTCGGAGATGGTGCGGTGTAACCCCGTATGCAGCAGCGTTTGGGCAGTGTCTGTGCCTGTTTTGAAACGGGCATCGATTTTGCGGAATGAGGCAAAGGCCGTCAGGGTGAATTCGCCGAAACGCAAACTCCCGGCTGCGCCTCGGAAAAAGTCGTTCTCCTCCGCCGACGTGTGGGCGCGAAACGAGGCAAACGGCGTGCTGTTGTTTTGCAGAAGCATTTCCTTACCGCCAAACTGTTGCTTGCCGAAAACCAGTCCACGGCTGTTTTGCAGGTTGTAGTCGCCCACCACAAAACTCCACCGCTTGCCGCGAGGACGCAGCAGGACGAACCCCGAGATGTAGTCGTAGGGATAAAATCCCTGTTTGGCCACGGGTTCGCCAGCGTCCTTTTCGAATGTGAGCCCGTAGCTCGCTTCGCGCTTGTAGTTGTAGCGGTAGCGCACAATGTGGTGCAGACTGTTCCCTGTGTAGAAGTTTGTCGCGGTGGGCGTGTCGGGCGTTTCGTACCCGGTGCGTTTGTAGAGCGGCACGTCCAGGCGCGTCTCCACCGTGTGTTTGCCTTTTGCCAACTTGGGCCATACGCGGTTGTTCTCCGCCATGCGTGCCAACAGTCCGGAACTGGGCGGAACAGCTGAGTCGCAACGCACAAAGAGCGACAGGTAACGCCGCGTGAAGTAGTCCATGCCTCGCACCAACTGTATTTCGCCCAACGACAGGAAACCTCGTTTTTTGTCGCGGTAGCTCAGCAACGAATCAATCTGCGTTTCGCTCAGAAAGGGCAGTTGCAACAGCTCGTCCTTATTCGCGCGGTTTATCTGCAAGGGTTTGGCTGCCATATTTTCCAATGCTTCGAGTTGTTCTTCGTCCAAAGCCTGTTCATTGTCGGCAGCATTCTCTTCCACATATTCCTGCACGAAATCCTCCCACGAAATGTAGGGCGTTTGCGGCATCTGCGCCATAATCGGCACAAAGGAGGCAAGTAGCAAAGAAAGTAGAAGTGACAGTCGTTTCATAGGGCAGGGGAATGACGGACGGACAACCTGCGTCAGGGACGCAGCCAACTGGGCGGTGTTTCGGCGCGGAGGCTTTCGGAACAGCCCAAACTGATTACGCTAATCTTCACGTTGCCGGCCTCGGCTACGGCATGGGCGCAAGCGCATGTGGTGCTTCCGGTGGTAATCACGTCGTCCACTATCAGCACGTGTTTGCCGTGCAACGCCTCGGGGTTGGTCAATTTGAAAATGCCGCTGACGTTGGCGCGCCTTTCCTCAAAGGTAAGGTGGGTCTGCGTTTGGGTGGCATGCGTTCGCACTACGGAGGCAGAGTCGATGGGCAGGTCCGTCAGTTCACTGATGCCACGGGCAAGTCTCTCGCTCTGGTTATATCCGCGTTCCTTGAAGCGTTCTTTGGCCAACGGCACGGGCAAAAGCACGTCCACGTCTGTAAAGAAATCCGTGCCGGCGAGGTCCTGAGCCATCATGCGGCCGAATGCCACAGCTATCTCAGGATGATTGTAGTATTTGAAGAGGAAAAATATTTGGCAATAGGCCGACTTGATCCGGTAGTAGAGCAAACTGTTGGCACGCTCGGTGCAAACCACATCGTCCCAGACGGCACGTTCTATGAAGTTGTCTTTCTTTCCTTTGAGGTGGGTGAGGGGAAGATGCAGCAGGCACGTAGCGCAAAGATGCTGCTCGTTGAGCATAAGCCGCTTGCCGCACACGCAGCAGTAACGCGGGAAAAAGGCATTGAGCAGACTTCTGCCGGCCAGTGTCAACGCTTTTCTCATCTTCTTGCGGTAGTTTGCATCAGACGTTACTTCCCAAAGCGGTTAAACGTCATGTCTCCAGTGATTTTAACCAGTTTCCGACCCTCAGCCTTGCGCAGGGCGTTGCCGTTGATTGCATGGAAAGAGTAAGTGCTGTCAGCGTTGAGCGTAAGGCTTACGTCCTGCGAGTCGGAGCCGATATCGTTGCTGAACCGCAGTGTGGCTGTATTCTTCTTTACCGAGCAGCGCGTCAGTATCCACGTGCCGTAAAGTCCTTTGCCGTCCATGTAGCCGTGTGTCTTTCCGAGAAACGAGAAGTTTGGCACGTCCATGTTCTCTTCGTAAAGGTTCAGGTGGAGGGAAACGCCTACGTCTTTGCACACAAAATGTCCTTCAAATGGGCGTTGCGCGCAGATAGGCAGCGAAACAAGACACAACAGAAGTGCAAAGAGTTTTTTCATAGCGTGTGCAAAGGTGTTTTTCAGGGATTGCGCTTATTCGTCAATCTCTGTGCGGAGAATCATTGTTGTGGCTCCGATGGTGATGATGTCGCCCTCGTTGACGATTACGTGGTCGCGGTTGCCAAGTATCTCGTTGTGCAGAAACGTGCCCGTATTTGAGGGCGCATCGCGTAGAGTGAAACGGGCTTTTCCCTTTGTGTCGGGTTTCACCGTTA
This sequence comes from bacterium, assembly GCA_963661625.1. Taxonomy (GTDB): domain Bacteria; phylum Bacteroidota; class Bacteroidia; order Bacteroidales; family Bacteroidaceae; genus Alloprevotella. Next base: position 8,578 of record CAVLCM010000011.1, on the reverse strand, counting down.
TGATGCAGTGCGTGGTGTCGACACTCGGGTCAACCGTTTTGATGGCTGCGTTGGCGGTAGTGCCCTTCACAAGTCTGCCCACCACGTTGTCGCCTTCGCGGAGCGGAATCTCCTGTTTGAAGTGGAAGGCGTTTTCAAGCACAATGAGTTTGCCGTACACTTTGTCCTCTTGTTCGTCGTCGCTGGCTGTGTCGGCTACGGGACGGGGTTGAGGAATGCGTATCTTGAACTGCTTGTTGCACTCCGGACACTGGAACACGAGGACGCGCCCAGGCTCGTATTTTGTTTCGTCAAACAAAATGGCTTCGTCGCATTTGGGGCAGCGTATACGTTTCATTGCTTGTGGGTTTGTAGGAGGCGTGTTAGACGGAATTGTAATAAACGGACGTTCGGAACGAATTGAAACAAACGTTATTTCAATTCAATCACCCATGCTTCGGCGAAGTCTTCGTCCTTGCGCAGTTTGGTCAGGCCCTCTTGTGCTTCGGCTTCGCTGGAATAGTTGCCGCAGACCACGCGAACCATTTTTCCGCGCTTGTAGGGACGGGCATCGGTGCAGCCCTTGCCGTTGACCTCCTGTGCGAAGGCTTCGGCATTCTTTTCGCTGATGGCACTTACCAATACGATGGCGTAGCGGCCAGTTTCGGTCTGAAGCTTTTCGGCTTCGGCAGACTGAGCATTTTCTTCTGACTGAGTGATGGGCTCTGCCGTCTCTTCCTGTGCAGTCCGTTCAGTGTGCTGAGCAGTGGCTATTGCTGTGCTGTCGGGCACTGCTTGCGGAACGGCTGACTGTTTCTCTGCCTGTTTGGCAGGGGCGAAGAGCTGTTCGTAGACAACGGAGGCCTGCTGTTGTTCCTCTTTGGGCGAACTTCCCAGTGGGGTAGCCCACAAAAGGTAGAAGCACACGGCCACCACTGCCGCTGCTGCGTAGTTGACAAGCTCGCGGTTGATGCTGATGGTGTAGCTGCTCTTTGCGTTTGCGGCCTTATTGCTTTTCGCCTTTTTGCCACTTTGCGCACTTGCCACAGTGTTGCCGTTGGTGGCGGTTTGCGGTATGCTCTCAATGCAAACTGCATCGAGGCCGTAAAGCTCGGGCGAAAGTACACCTGCCTCACACGGAGCAAAATTGTACTTGCCGTCGATGCTGATGGTGAGCGTGCCGATGCCGGTGAGTTCGTATTCGCCCTCCTCGTGCAGACGCTTTTTCAGCTGCGCCACGGCGTTGCCTATGAGCTTGACCGTTTCGGGATAGTTCGTGTCGTAGGCTTGCATGTACGACTGCACAAGCAGGCCATCGTTAATAGCCAATTGCGGATTGAACCCCACGCTTCGGCAGGGCGGCAAGAACAGCCGCTCGTCTGCCACGTAGCGTGCCGGCACGTACTGCGTGATGAAGCCGCCCAAGCCGGGCACAATCACACAATCGTTCTTCAAAAGCAGACTTTCAATATGTCGTGAGAGTTCAATCATTAATGCAAAGGTAGTCGTTTTGCGCCATTCCGTGAGCGTGCGGCGCGGCGTTTTTCTGTTTGTTAAAAGTTTGTGGATGTGCGTAAAAGACGTAAACGTACTCGTTCTCAAAAGTTTACGCCGGCAAAAAATATTTTCGTTCCTCCAAGCCGCTCGGTCAGGGCAGGGTGAGTTCCATTCCTATGGTGATGGTGTTTGCGTCTTTGAGGTTGTTTGCCTTGATGATGCGCTCGGCGTAACTGTCGGAGCCGTAGTATTTACGGGCTATGCGGTACACGTTGTCGCCCGTTTTGACGGTGTGCGTAGCAGGGCGTTTGGGCGTTTCGGCCGGCTTCTCCTGCAGCTTTTCCTGAGGGACTGGCTTTTCGGCAACGGGGTGGGTCGCAGTGTTCGGTTTTTCGGCAGGGGTGGGCTTTGTTGTATCGGCTTTTTCCTCTGATGCTGTTGGCGTGAGAGTGTCTGTCGTTGCAGCTGGCGCCGGCAGTGTTTCCAGTGTGTCTATCACAACTTCCTCTTCATGGCACGTAGGACAGAGCAGCCGGTAATATCCGGCAAAATAGCTCAGGGCCATTAGCAGAATTGTGGCGAGTGTGAGGGCTGCCGCCTTCCAACAATTGCGCTTCTTGGGGAGTGGGACGGGTTGGTATACGTAGCCGCCGCCCGTGTTGCTGGTGTTCCCGGCCGTACTTGTGTGCGGCTCGTTGTCGTCAGCAGTTGGCGTAGGTTCAGGCTGCGTAACTTTAGCTGCCTGTGAGCTGATTGGGGTAGGGGAGGTGACGACGATGTCTCCGTCGGCAGTTTTCTTACTCGGCTCTGTCGTTGTGGGCGCAGTGGCCGACTGCGGTTCTTGCTGCGGTGCAACGAGTTCGGAGATGTGCAGCGGTTCGGGGGCAGTCACCTGCGGTTCTTCCGCCTCCTCTGGCTCTTCGTCTTCGGCCGGGGCGGCAGTCGTTTTCTCTGCGTCCTCCTCGTATGCGGCATCCTCGGCTTCGGTCTGTCCTTCTTCCTCTTCGGCCTCGCGCATTTCCTCGTCAATCTCGTCGAACTCGCTCGTGCTTGTTTCCTCGTTGAGGTCGATGGCCTCGAAATGGGCAAACGGACGGTTGACGAGTTCCTTCATGGAATTGTCCGGTGTAAACGTCACCTTGGTGTGTCCGCTTATTTGGAAACGCTCACCCGTGGAGATGTTGACACTTTCGCGGTCGCTCACACTTACCAGTTTGAATGTGCCGAGCCCTTTGATTTTGACAAGCTTGTCCTGCTCCAACCCGTTTTCAATCAGGTCGAAGAATGCCCGCACGAAGAGTTCGGCCTCGCGTCGGCCTACGCCTTCGCGTTGCGAGAGCAGGTTGGCAAAATCGGATAGGGTGAGTTTCTGTTTCATAGATGGCGCATTTGTCGGCTGCGTTTCCTTGGTCGTATCGGCCTACTTCATTTTCTCTTTGAGCGTCGCCCCGGGTTTGAAGGCCAGCACGAGCTTGGGGGGGATGAGTTTGCGCTGCTTGGTGGCGGGGTTGACCACGACGCGCTCCATCTTCTTCTTCACTTCGAACGTGCCGAAGCCCTGAATAGTGAGCTGCGTGTCGTCGTCGAGCTGCTCGGCCAAATCGGCCACGAGGTCGTTCACCCATTTCTGGGTGTCCTTGGTGTTGAGGCCGGCGCGCAGGGCAAGCGATGCGATAAAGTCCTTGTTGTTCACGGGATGGTATGTGCTGTTGTTAATGACGTTCCCCTTCTCAGTTAACCACTTCGGCGTAGAGGTCGAACTCCTCGCAGTCCGTCACCTTGGCTTGGTAGAACTGGCCAATGGCGAGCGGCTTCTGCTCGTTGCGCTCAATGAGCACTTCGCAGTCCACCTCGGGCGAATCGGCTTCGGTACGGCCAATGTAGTAGTCACCCTCTTGACGGTCGATTACCACGCGGAGTGTTCGTCCCACCTTCTCCTCGGAGAGTTCGGCGGCAATGTCCTCTTGCAACAGCATGAGGCGGTCGAGCCGTTCTTGCTTCACCTCCTCGGGCACGTCGTCCTCGTAGTGGTTGGCTGCGTAGGTGCCCTCCTCTTCGCTGTAAGCAAACGCTCCCATGCGGTCGAAGCGGGCCGTGCGCACAAAATCGAGCAGTTCCTGGAAGTCCTCCTCCGTTTCGCCGGGGAAGCCCACCATGAGCGTGGTGCGGATGCAGATGCCCGGCACCTCGCGGCGCATGTCGGCGATGAGTTTCAGTGTCTCCTCCTTTGTGATGTGGCGCTGCATGCGGCTGAGCATGTTGTCCGATATGTGTTGGAGGGCAATGTCGAGGTAGTTGCAAACGTTGTCGTTCTCGCGCATGACGCGCAGCAAGTCCATCGGGAAATGAGTGGGGTAGGCGTAGTGAAGCCTTATCCACTCCACGCCAGGGATGGCCGCCATCTGTTCGATGAGGCTCGGCAGCATTTGCTTGTGGTAGAGGTCAATGCCGTAGTACGTCAGTTCCTGCGCAATCACTTGGAATTCCCTTACGCCCTGCGCAACAAGCGTGCGGACTTCATCGAGAATTTCCTCCACCGGGCGGCTCTTGTGAGGCCCCGTGATGATGGGTATGGCGCAGTAGGCGCATTTGCGGTCGCAGCCTTCGGATATTTTGAGGTAGGCGTAGTGCGAGGGTGTGGTGATGGCTTGTTCGTGGGGCTTCGTGGGGAGGGTGAACTCCTCTTTGAGGTCGTTGAGCAGTTCCTTCCAGTTGAATTTTCCGTAGAACTTGTCCACCTCGGGTATCTCCTCGCGCAGCTCGTCCATGTAGCGTTCGGAGAGACAGCCCATGACGAATACGCGCTTCAACTGCCCGTCCTCCTTCTGTTCGCAGAGGGCGAGGATCTCGTTGATGCTTTCTTCCTTGGCTGAGGCGATGAAGCCGCAGGTATTGATGACGGCTATGTCGCCGTGAGTTTGTTCGGGGTTGTGGTGCACCTCGAAGCCGTGTTCGAGGAACAGGTTGAGGAGCTTCTCGGAGTCAACAAGGTTCTTCGAGCAGCCCATGGTGATTATGTCGACGTGGCGTAGCGCAGCGTGTGCGGTATGGTCCATGATATAGGGGTTGTGCAGGCGTTGATTTGACGGGGGTTAGAGAGATGAACCCTCAAACAGTGAATTGACGAACTCTTGGCTGTTGAACGGTTGCAGGTCGGTCATTTTTTCGCCCAGACCGATATACTTCACCGGCACTTTCAGCTGGTGCGAGATGCCGATTACTACGCCGCCCTTGGCTGTGCCGTCGAGCTTGGTGATGGCCAGAGCCGTTACGTCCGTAGCCTTGATGAACTGCTTAGCCTGTTCGTAGGCGTTTTGCCCGGTGCTGCCGTCCAGTACGAGGAGTATTTCGTCGGGTGCGTCGGGCACCACTTTCTGCATCACCTTTTTGATTTTCGTCAGTTCGTTCATCAGGCCGACTTTGTTGTGCAAACGGCCGGCGGTGTCGATTATCACCACGTCGGCCCCCTGCGCCTTAGCGGAGGTCACGGTGTCGTAGGCCACGCTGGCGGGGTCACTGCCCATTTGCTGCTTTACCACCGGCACGCCCACGCGCTCGCCCCAAATGACAAGCTGTTCAACGGCTGCCGCACGGAAGGTGTCGGCTGCGCCAAGCACAACTTTCAGGCCGCTTTGCTTAAACTGGTAGGCCAACTTGCCGATGGTTGTCGTTTTGCCCACGCCGTTCACGCCCACCACCATGATTACGTAGGGCTTCTTCCCTTCGGGTATGCTGAAACCCTCTTCGTCGCCGTTGCCGCTCAGGGTGAGCAGCGCGCCAATCTCTTCTTTCAGGATTGTATGCAGTTCGGCGGTGCTGACGTACTTGTCGTGCGCCACGCGCTCTTCAATGCGGTGAATGATGTCGATAGTGGTGTCTGTGCCCACATCGGAGGTAATCAGAATTTCCTCGAGCTGGTCGAGCACCTCGTCGTCCACTTTGCTCTTGCCGGCAATGGCGCGCGTCAGTTTGCCGAACAGGCTCGTTTTTGTTTTTTCGAGTCCGGCGTCGAGTACTTCTTTCTTTTCTTTCTTCGAGAAAATGCTGAAAAATCCCATGGTCAGTTACGTTTATGGCGTTTCCGCCGCCGTGTAAATAGCACGGCAGGGGCGGAAAATGGCAATTTTTGCAAACTTACGAATTTTTCAGCGAAACTCTCTCTTTTCCACTTTTCATATTTCCACAACGACTGTCCAACCCTAAGCGCATCTTTCCCCCTCAGCCGCCATGAAAACGCCCCAACCTCCGAGGAATATCTCGCACGCTGTACGGAGTTGGAACGCTAAAAACGCAGGGAAAGTCGCTAAATGAATTGAGACGGAAACTGAATTGCAAGTTCGCATTCGTACCTTTGCAGTGTTGAAACAGTGCTATACTCAAAATTGGGTATTGCCGAAGAGTGCCGACGAGAGTACCTTTGTCGGTTAGAATAAATATCGGAACGAAATGAAGCTTTCAGATTTACGTAGCGGCGAACGCGGGGTGATTGTCAAGGTGGCCGGACACGGCGGTTTTCGCAAACGTATAGTAGAAATGGGATTTGTGAAGGGGAAGACCGTGAAGGTTATCCTCAATGCCCCACTGCGCGACCCAATCGAATACGAGATAATGGGGTACAAGATATCCCTTCGCCGCGAGGAAGCTAACTTGGTGGAAGTGATTAGCGAGACGGAGGCTGAAAGCGAAAACCGGCTCCATCCTGACGAAACTTTGCGCGGTATCGTCTCCTCCGATGACGAGAAGGCTGAAATCAAGGCGCAGATAGAACAGCGGATGAAGCGCATGGCCACGGACAAGCACCGCACCATCAACGTGGCGCTGGTGGGCAACCCCAACTGCGGAAAGACGTCGTTGTTCAACATGGCTTCGGGCGGTCATGAACACGTGGGAAACTACAGTGGCGTGACGGTTGACGCGAAGGAGGGAAGTCTTGACCTGACCGTGAAGATGCAATGCTCCGCCGATGGCGAGTGGACGATTGTACAGAGCAAGAATACGCCCTGCGTAGGGTCTTGCGCATCGTGCGTTTCCGGAAAAGACGACAATGGATGCGCTGCCGGCAAGGTTGAGGAACGTACGTACCACTTCAAGATTGTTGACCTGCCCGGCACATATTCCCTCTCCGCTTATTCGCCCGAAGAACTCTATGTGCGCCGCCACTTGATTGACGATACGCCCGACGTGGTTATCAACGTGGTGGACAGCTCCAACTTGGAGCGCAACCTCTACCTCACGACGCAGCTTATTGACATGCACCAGCGTATGGTCGTGGCATTGAATATGTACGACGAGTTGCAGCACAGTGGCGACAAGCTCGACGTGGAACAGTTGGGGCACCTGCTTGGCGTGCCGATGATACCCACCGTTTCGCGCAACGGCGTGGGACTTCGCGAATTGTTTGAAACGGTTGTGCTGGTCTATGAAAACCAAACGGACAACGCCCTCGAACGACACATCCACATCAACCACGGCAAGGAACTCGAACAGAGCATCGACCGCGTGAAGTATATCTTCCAGAAGAACAAAGGTCTGCGGTCGAAGTACTCCACTCGCTACTTGGCGATAAAGTTTCTCGAATGCGACTCGGAAGTGCAGAAGCTTGTGGAGAGCCTGCCGCAGCACGACGAACTGATTGCCGCCCGTTTTGAAGAGGCCAAGAGAATAAAAGAAGCACTCCACGACAGCATGGATAATGCGCTCACCGATGCGAAGTACGGATACATTCAGGGCGCGCTCAAAGAAACGTACCACCCGCAGACGGCCAAGGCCGGAAAAACGGTTACGGAAAAGATTGACGCTTTCGTCACAAACCGCTTCCTGGGTTTCCCGTTGTTTTTCTTCCTCCTCTTCCTCGTGTTCTACATCACGTTCCAGTTAGGATCGTACCCGATGGACTGGATAGACTGGCTCGTGGCGAAAGTGTCGGAGTTCATTAGTCTTGCCATGCCCGACGGCATGCTCAAAGATATGATTGTGGACGGAGCTATAAGCGGCGTTGGGTCGGTCATCGTGTTCTTGCCCAACATCATGATTCTCTACCTTTTTATCTCTTTGCTCGAAGACTCGGGATACATGGCGCGTGCGGCGTTTATCATGGACAAACTGATGCACCGCATCGGGCTTCATGGCAAGTCGTTCATCCCCATGGTGATGGGCTTCGGGTGTAACGTGCCGGCCATCATGGCTACCCGTACCATTGAGAACCGTAAGAGCCGCCTTATCACCATGCTCATCACGCCCTTCATGTCGTGCTCGGCGCGCATCCCCATATACGTTGTGCTGGTAAGCGCATTCTTCCCCGAACAGGGGGCATCCGTGATGTTGGGCCTGTATGCTTTGGGCATCTTGGCCGCTATCGTTATGGCGCGTGTGTTCAGCCGTTTCCTGATGAAGGGTGAGGACCTTCCTTTTGTGATGGAACTTCCGCCGTACCGCATGCCAACGGTAAAGTCGGTTTGTACTCACACGTGGGAAAAGGGACGGCAATACCTGCAAAAGATGGGTGGAATCATCCTTGTGTTCTCTCTCATTATCTGGGCGTTAAACTATTTTCCCCACAACGAAGAGGGCGAGGCCGTTCAAGAGCCTGTCGCTACAACGACACCTGCCTCTACGAACGCTCCCACAGAAGACGCTTCTTACCTGCAACGCATCGGCATGTTTATCAGTCCTGTGCTTTCGCCGATGGATTTCGATTGGAAAATGAGCGTAGGCATCCTCTCGGGGGTGGGAGCGAAGGAACTGGTTGTCAGCACGCTTGCCGTGATGTACGCCGGTGAGGAGGACGTGGACACGGACAATGCATCCACCGATACAGAACTCTCGGATGCCTTGCAGAAGAATATCAGTCAGCAGTCCGCCTTGGCCTATCTCGTGTTCATCTTATTCTATTTCCCCTGCCTCGCTACCATTACTGCTATAAAGAACGAAAGTGGCAGCTGGAAGTGGGCGTTGTTCACTGCTGCATACACCACGCTCTTTGCCTATGCGGCATCGCTGATAACGTACATGATCGCTAACTCTTTGTTATGATAAAATAGGGCTGACTCTAACGACGTACGTCCACCCTCTTTAATGACGTACGTCCACTCTACTTATAAAC
>CAVLCM010000010.1:0-22509 GCA_963661625.1 bacterium | reverse complement strand
ACGTCATTAAAGAGGGTGGACGTACGTCGTTAGATGAAGACTTCTTCGAGTGAATAGCCGGTGAACGTACGGTGAATGAAAGGGCGGAAAACGGAATGGTAAGTCAACCATTTGTGAACGCTTATGAACAGAATTTCGGGCGCAGGGGGGAATAATGCAGTTTTTGTAGGGTGGGATGAAAGTTGCGCTTTTTCGTTTGCGTCAATACTCGCGTTCGCCAAAAATTGCCGTACCGATGCGCACAAGGGTTGCTCCCTCTTCCTGCGCTATTTGGTAGTCGTGCGACATTCCCCACGAGCGTTGGCAAAAGCCGTTGTCGGTGGGGAAAAAGCGTTGCTTCACTTGGTTGAAATAGTCCCACGCCGTGTGGAACTCGCGGCGTATTTGCTCTTCGTCGTCGGTGTTTGAGGCCATACACATCAGGCCGGCAATCTCTACGTTCTCCATCGTGCGCCACTCGTCCTCTTCGAGAAGCTGGGTGCAGTCGGCTATCGAAAGGCCGTACTTGGTCTCTTCCTGCGCAAGGTGGAGTTCGAGGAGGCACTTGATGCGGCGGCCGCACTTTGCCCCTTGTTTGTTGATTTCGCGGAGGAGTTTGAGGCTGTCGACGGCGTGGATGAGCGAAATGTAGGGCGCAATGTACTTCACCTTGTTGGGTTGCAGGTGTCCGATGAAGTGCCACTCGATGTCGGAGGGCAACGAGGCTTGCTTGCCTTGCAGTTCCTGCACGCGGCTCTCGCCGAATATGCGCTGCCCCTGGTGGTAGGCTTCTTCGATAAGACTTGCCGGGTGAAACTTCGACACGGCCACGAGTTCCACGCCCGGCCGCACGGTCTGCTTTATCTCGTTCAGATGTATCATGGTTCTTTGTGTTTAGGATTTGGCAGCCGTGGGCTGCCAAATTAGGCAATTCGCCCACTGTCAAAGAAAAATGCGCAAAAGGGCAAGGCGCGCAAGCCCCGGCCTTTTGCGCATTTGGCTGTTTTACTATTCGTCTTCCTTTTCGCGGTGTACGGCGTAGTGGAAGATGTTCATGATGAGGGTTTCGGTGATAGAGAAGATGGTGTAGTCGAGCATCGAGCCCTTCATGCCCTCGTCGAGACGCTTGACGGCGTCGCGCAGGTCGGAGGCCTGTATCAGCACGTTCTGGCTCGTTTTCTTCTCCTTGCCGCTCTTTTCGTCGAGCGTCACAAACACGAGTTTGGCGCGGAAATACTTGTCGGCGCTGTCGTCGCCAGGGGCTTCGAACATTTCGGCGTAACGGGCGCGCTTGATGTCGCTCACCTCGAACACGCCCGTCATGTAAGGGCTGATTTCCTCAATAATGCGGTGTTCGGCTTCGGTGAAGTTGATAGCGTCGACGAGGTAAGGTTCATTGACCTTCTTGACCATTCCGTTGTCCATCGTACGCTCGTATTTCACCTTGCATTCAAACCATTGGTTGTTCATCGTTGTGTATATATAATGTGTGTGCTATGCCCCTTCCCTGCTTCGGGGGAGAGCAAAATTAGATATTTATTTTCACTTGCCCTTTTCCCCTCGTAAATTTTCCGTAGACGACGGCGTGCGTGGGACAGCAGTGGTAGCAGCGCAGGCAGTGCGTGCAGTGGGCGTTCCATTCGGGGCGGTTGTCCTTGTCCATCACGATGTTGTGGAGCGGACAGAGTTTGGCGCAGCGGCCGCAGCCTTTGCATTTGTCGCCGTCCGTTCGGAAACGCTTGTAGTTGATGAGGAAGCGGTTGAAGAGCGGACGGATGGCGTAGGTTTTGAGCCAGGGGCACACGCCGCGCACAAGGTCGCCCTTCTCGCCGTAGCGGTGAGCCAGAATGTGGGCGGCTATGCGATCGAGGCAGGGAACGAAGGCAGCTTCCTTCTTTTGCAGCAACTGCGGACTGTCCACGTCGAAACCGGGGAGGCAGATGTACGTGTCGCACATCACCACGGAGAAAGCCCCGTCGAGGTGCCAGCCTACGGCCGTCAGTTCTTTTTCGAGCACACGGTCGGCATAGCCCATGTCGTCGCCGCAGGTCATCACGGCCACGACGGTTTTGGGACAGGGGCGCGAGGAGAGCGAAGCCACGAACTCGCTCATCACGCTCGGAATGCCCCAAGCGTAGACGGGGAATACGAGCAGGGCTATTTCGCCCTCGCAAGGTTTCGCCTCGGCCACAGACGAGAGCGGAAGGTCGAGCCGGCTGGACAATTCGCGCGCCACGCGCAGGGAGTTGCCCGTTCCGCTGAAATAGTATATCATCTGACGAGTTGTTTGCTAAATACGAAGGCTGTCGAGAACAGCTTTTTCGCCTCTTCCTCCACAGGACGGTCGAAGATGCCGAAAATGGTGCTGCCGCTACCGCTCATGGCGGCGTACAAAGCCCCCATGTCGTAGAGGGTCTGTTTGATGGCTGCCAATTCGGGATGGTTGGGGAATACAGAGGCTTCAAAATCGTTCACCACCGTGTTGCGCCACGTTTCGATGGGCTGCATGATGGCCTCGCGGAGCGGATGGTCGGCGGGCCGCGGCGTGACGTGGGCATAGGCTTCCTTGGTGCTGACAAACACGTCGGGCTTGACGAGCAGGATGTACTTGCCGCGCAGCGAAAGGGGTATGGGGGTGAGTTCGTCGCCTATGCCCGTGGCGTAAGCAGGCGTGTTGCGAACAAAAAAGGCGCAGTCGGCTCCGAAACGGGCTATGCGTCGCTCCATGTCGTCGGCAGTGAGGCCAAGATTAAACTTTTCGTTGAGCAAGAGCATCATCGATGCGGCATCGCTGCTGCCGCCGCCGAGGCCGGCTCCCATCGGCACATTTTTGTAGAGGAATATGTCGACGGGCGGCAGGCGGAATTCTTCTTTGAGGGCAAGGTATACCTTCACCACGAGGTTGTCGGCGGCCTCGCCTTCCATCTTAGCGCCACCCACGGTCAGGCGGTACGGCTCATCGCCGTCGAGGAGTTTCACCTCCAGGTTGTCGCGGAGGGGAATGGGATAGAAAACCGTTTCGAGGTTGTGGTAGCCGTCGGCGCGCTTAGACACCACGTTCAGACCGATGTTTATTTTGCAGTTGGGTAAATAGAGCATTGTTCTTGCGCTTATTCTTCGGGTTGTAAGTGGCTCTCGTTGCCGTACACGTCGACGGCGGTCACTGCGTATCGGCTGTGACGCAGGGCTGGCAAGAGCAGGAGTTGTTCGTAATGGGTTTGCTTGATGCGCGTGGCGAGCAGTGCGTCGCCCCGCACGCTGTCGAGGCGGTAGACGTTGTAGGTCACTTCGCCGTCTTTGTCGGCCACGGCGTTCCATGTGAGGGTGAGGCGTTGCTCCTCAATGCGCTTCTCAACCTTGGGGGCTTCGGGGGCGACGGAGTCGACCCACGTCATGGGCGGCACAAGGGCCGGGCTGGCGTAGAAGGTATTTTTGAGCCACGTGTAAATGCCTTTTTCGTTGTTGAGCAGGAACTTCGCACGGAAAAACGCTGCGCCGCCCATGCCGATTTGGCGCATCACGTTCAACTGTCGCTGCATAGTAAGGAGCGGCCAGTCCTTTTCGCGCCCGTTGAGCAGATACACGCCCAGTCCCGGCACCACGGGACGGCCGGCGGCATTGTCGCGCCAGTCGGCGAGGAAGGGGTAGAAATGCTTGCCGTCAAAGTACATCATGGGGAAGAGCATATCCATCCATCCCATGCGCAACCATTTTTGGGCATCTTGGCTGACTGCGTCGCGGGCGTTCCAGCCGTAGGAGGAGTAGCGGCTGAGGTCGGAATACTTGCCCACGGGCGAGCAACTCAGCTTCACCCACGGGCGCACGCCCTTCACGGCCTCGCTGATGGCCTGGACGCAACGGTCTACGTTGGCCGTACGCCAAGCTGCCCTGCCCTGCCCTTTTCCATAGAGTTTGTAGGTGCGATCATCGTTGAAGGGAATGCCGTTCTCGGGGTAGCGGATGTAATCGAGGTGGATGCCGTCGACGTTGTAGTTCTGCACAATTTCGCGGCACACGTTGGCCAGATAGTCAGCCGTACCTGGCACACCGGGGTCCATCATCCACTGGTCGCCGCATCGCTGACAAAGTTCGGGGTGTTGCTGCGGCAGTGAACGCTTGCCCAACTGTTTGGCCACGGCCGCCTTGCACACGGGGAAGGCCACCACCCAGGCGTGGCATTCCATACCCCTTTCGTGGCAGGCCTGCACGGCAAACTGCAACGGGTCGTAGGGAGGCCGTTTGCCGGGCGCACCGGCAAATACGCCGTCCCACGGTTCGATGGCGGAGGCGTAGGCGGTTGTGCCGCGCAAACGGGCTTGAAACAACACGGTGTTCACGCCGGCTGCGCGAAGGCGGTCGAGCATATCGACGAGCTGTGTCTTTTGCCGTTCTGCCTGTTCAGGCGTTGTGGCTGGTTGTGCTGGCCAGTCGAGGCCCATGAGGGTGGTGAGCCACACGGCGCGCACCTCGTAACTGATGGCCGGGGATGCGGGCGAATGGGGCGGAACGGTCTGTGCGCAAAAAGGAAGGGCGCACAGGGCCAGCAGATATGTCAATAACAAACGCATAGGAGCAGGGGGTTAGCGTGTTTGCTGCAACAGGGGATGCACCATGCCTTGCGGCACGCCGAGTTTCATGGCTTTGTCCAAATCGTTGCGAGCCAACTTTTTCTCGCCGAGACGGATGAGCGACTTAGCTCGTTCGATGTAGTAGGCACTCTCGTCGGGCTGCAACTCAATAAGGCGGTCATAGTCGGCACGGGCAAGAGCGTGCATGTCGAGCGAGGTTTCGACGTTAGCTCTCGTGCTGAGTGCGTCGATGCTTTCGGGATCGGCCGACACGATGAGGTTGAGCCGGTTGAGGGCTTCGTGCGGCTGCCCCATGTGATGCAGGCAGAGTGCGTCGAGCAGTTGGGCGTTCTCGTTTTGCGGACTGTCGCGGAGGATGGATTGCAGGTCGACGTGGGCATCGGGATAGAGCCTCAGCTCATAGCGTGCGGCAGCCCTCACGAAGCGTGCTTTTTCGAGCATCGTTGCGCTCACGTCGTCCTGTCCTTGGTTGTCGATGACGAGTTGCGCATCGGCAGCGGCCTCAGCGGCGTAGCCCAGTTGGAGGTTTGCCTCGGCGCGTGCCACGCGTGCGTCGAAGTAGTTGGGGTACTCCTTTATTATATGCGTGAGTTTCTTCACGGCCTCGACGTTGTTTCCGCGCGCCATGTCGACAAGACCAAGATTGTAGCGTATCACTTGGTTGCCGGGGGCAGAGGGACGAAGCCTCAGTGCGTCGTTGAAGAGCTGTTCGGCCTCGGCGAGCGAATCGCGGTGAAGGGCGTTGAAGGCGCGCCGCAGGTTGTCGACGTATTGCAGGGAGTCTTTCTGCGCCCGCAGCTGGATGTTGCCGTCTTGCTTGTAGTCGTCAACGGTCTTTGAGCGCACCGTGCCGCCTCGTTTGAGTTCAACGATGGTCTGTGCACAAAGCGGCCTTGCAACGGCCAGGCCAAGACACAGGAGAAGGAGGGTCAGTCTGAATTTCATCAGGGGAACGTATTGATAAAAGCAAAAGTAACAAGAATGCCGCTTGCCGCAAAGCAAGCCGGCTTCCTTGTTACTTTTTGACCTATTGCGAAAAACGCTCTGAAGGGGCGTTTACTTCTTCTTTTCCTCTACGATGGCATCGATAACGGCCACGGCGGTCACGTTGACGATGTCGTTCACCGAACTCTCGAAGTCGGTGAAGTGGATAGGTTTGTTCAGACCCATCTGGATGGGACCTACCACTTCGCCCTCGTCGACGAGCGACTTGACAATCTTGTAGGAGGAGTTGGCGGCGGAGAGGTTGGGGAAGATAAGGGTGTTCACGTCGATGCCCTTGAGCTTGTTGAAGGGGTACTTCTCGTCGCGCAGTTCGCGGTCCATGGCGAAGTTGAGCTGCATCTCACCGTCGATGGCGAGTTCGGGCTTCTCCTTGTGGATGCGCTCAACCACGTGCTGCATTCGCAGGGCACTGCCGTCCTTGTCGGTGCCGAAGTTGGAGTAAGAAAGCATGGCGATGGCCGGTGTGCGGTTGAAGAAACGCGTTGTGCCGGCTGCAAGGCGGGCAATGTCGTAGAGCGCGTCCTCGTCGGGGTGGCGGTTGACGAGCGTGTCGGCCACGAAGAGGATGCCCTTCTTGGTGTTGACAAGGTGCATGGTGCAAAAGTGGTTGTAGCCCTCGCGGATGCCAATCACCTCGCGCGCCACCTTGAACGTGTTGGAGTATTTGGTGTACAAGCCGGTGATGAAAGCGTCGGCCTCGCCGGTTTCGACCATCATCATGCCGAAGTAGTTGCGCTCGTACATCTTGTCCTCTGCCTCCTGCGGCGTGTATCCGTGGCGCTCCATCTTTTTGGCAAACACCTGTGCGTAGCGGTGGCGGCGCTCGGTCTGCGAGTCGTTGCGGAGGTTGATGATTTCAATGCCATCGAGGTTAAGCTTCAATTCCTCGGCAATACGGCGAATCTGCACGTCGTTGCCCAAAAGCACGGGGAAGCAGATGCCTTCTTCCTTAGCGCGCACGGCAGCTTCGAGCATCGTGGGGTGCGTACCCTCGGCATAGACCACGCGCTTGGGGTTGGAGCGGGCTGTGTCGTAGAGGTTTTGCGTAAACTTGCTTTCCTGGCCCATGAGTTCGCGCAGGTGCTGGCGATATGCCTTCCAGTCGGTGATGGGGGTGCGGGCCACACCGCTCTCCATGGCGGCTCGGGCCACGGCCATCGACACTTCGGTGATGAGGCGGGGGTCAACGGGCTTGGGGATGAAGTAGTCGGGACCGAACGTGAAGTTGCGCACGTGGTAGGCGCGGTTTACGATGTCGGGTACCGGACGGCGAGCCAAGTCGGCTATGGCCTTGGCGGCAGCCATCTTCATCTCTTCGTTGATAGCCGTAGCAGCGGTGTCGAGAGCGCCGCGGAATATGTAGGGGAAACCGATTACGTTGTTAATCTGATTGGGATAGTCGGTACGGCCTGTACTCATCAGCACGTCGGGGCGCGCTGCGGTAGCGTCCTCGTAGGATATCTCGGGAACGGGGTTTGCCAGGGCGAAAATAATCGGCGTGCTGGCCATGGAGCGTACCATGTCCTGCGTAAGGACGTTGCCCTTCGACAGACCAACAAACACGTCTGCGCCGTTCACGGCCTCAGCAAGGGTGTGAACATCGGTACGCGTGGTGGCGAACTCGCGCTTCTGCTCGTTGAGGTTGTCGCGGTCAGCAGTGATTACACCTTTTGAGTCGAGCATCACGACGTTCTCTTTCTTTGCGCCGAAAGCGCAGTAGAGGCGGGTGCAGGAGATGGCGGCAGCACCGGCTCCGTTGACAACAATCTTCACGTCCTCAATGCGCTTGCCGGCTACTTGGAGGGCGTTGATGAGACCTGCGGCGGAGATGATAGCGGTGCCGTGCTGGTCGTCGTGCATCACGGGGATGTCGAGTTCAGCTTTGAGGCGCTGCTCTATTTCGAAGCACTCAGGCGCCTTGATGTCTTCAAGGTTGATGCCGCCAAACGTGGGGGCAATAGCTTTGACGGCGGCAATGAACTTTTCGGGGTCTTTCTCGTTGATTTCAATGTCGAAAGCGTCAACGCCTGCATAGATTTTGAAAAGCAAACTCTTTCCCTCCATCACGGGTTTGCCGCTCATTGCGCCAATGTCGCCGAGGCCAAGAACAGCCGTACCATTAGAAATGACGGCCACGAGGTTACCCTTGTTGGTGTAGCGGTATGCGTCGTGGGGATTCTTCTGTATTTCCAGACAGGGCTCTGCTACGCCCGGAGAATATGCCAGTGAGAGGTCGGTTTGTGTGCGGTAAGGCTTGGTGGGAACAATCTCAATCTTGCCGGGCTTGCCCATCTCGTGGTAGCGCAAGGCGGCTTCTTTGGTTATTTTTACCATAGAGTATGCTTTGAAAAGTAGTTAAGTATGCTTGTGTGTGCGAATGCCGGCTTTTGCCCCTGGTGTAACGAACGGAAAGGTAAAAGTCTGTTTTCGGTAGCAAATGTACTATTTTACTTGATAGAAGTTGGGCGGCGGCACGGCTTTTTTACATTTTGTTTGCGATGATTAATGCGCCGCACAAAACGCGCTGTGGCCGCCGCGAAGGCAGAACGGAGGTTCGGCCGTTCAGACGGCGGATGCAACGGCGGGGGGCAGGCTTTCTTGCCTCCGATCTGGAACAAGATGAGCCGCCGCGTCGCATTTTATGAATTTTTCAGCACAAAACTCAACGGATGCAAATAGTTTTGTACATTTGCCCCGTAAAGACGCATCATTGTCCATCCCCAAACACAATTACCCCATGGCACAGCAAAACGCCCCCGCCCCCACCGCCAAAGACGTACGGCAGCACGTGATCGATGTGGCCTCTGACATGTTTTTTCACATGGGCATACGGTCGGTCACGATGGACGACATTGCCCACAAGCTAACCATGTCGAAGCGAACGCTCTACCAGATATTCGCCGACAAGGAGGCCCTGCTGTTGGCCACGGCCATCAAACACGACGAGGAGGAGCGCGAACGGCTGGAACGGCTCAGCCTGGAATGTTCCAACGTGTTAGAACTACTCATTGTGGTGTTTGAGAAAAAGATGCGCGAGATGGACGAGGTGTGCATCACGTTCTTGAACGACCTTATGAAGTACCCCTCACTCGTTGCCCACTACGAGAAGACGCGCAAGGCGCAGGAGGTGGAAGCCGTAAAATTCCTTGACCGAGGAAAGGAGCAGGGGCTGTTTCGCAAGGACGTGCGGTTCCCCATCGTGGTACGCCAAATTTCAGCCGGCATGGAAATGGTCATTAAAAACGGCTTTTTGGAGGACTATTCGCAGGCCGAGATATTCCTCAACACCGTCATCCCCTACATCCGCGGGTGCGCCACAAAGAAAGGCATCGACATGATTGACTCTTTCCTCAGCCGCTACGAACAAGCGCAGGGAACGAACGCCTGACGGGGTGTGCAACGCCGTCACACGGCGCGCATTATTGCACATTTTAAAGAAAATGAATAACTTTGCGCTTAGATAACGCAAAAACTTAGCCGCAGCCAACACGCCTCGCAGAGAAATGGCGGATGTGCTTGCGGCTTAAAAAGTTTTTGTGGGCGAACGTGTTTGCAATCATTGGCAAACGCGCCGCGCCTCTTAGAAACTGAGCATTCTTGCGGCTTATGCAAAATAATTGTCACCTTTCCAGACTGATACTGGAACAAGCTAAGAAGTATGGCGATAAAGCGGCGCTGAGCTACCGCGACTACGACCAAAACAAATGGGTCGACGTGTCGTGGGAACAGTTTGCGCAAAACGTCACGAAGGTGTCGCTCGCCCTCCTGCACATGGGCATCAAGCCGCAGGAGAACATTGCCGTGTTTTCGCAAAACAAACCCGAAACGCACTACGTGGACTTCGGGGCGTACGGTGTGAGGGTGGTTACAATCCCCTTCTACGCCACAAGCAGCGCGGCACAAATCACATATATGCTCAACGACGCGCAGATACGCCTCATCTTCGTGGGCGAGCAGGAGCAGTACGACACGGCGTTCAGCGTGATTTCGGTTGCGCAGACGCTTGAAAAAATCATTATCTTCGACCCGAAGGTGAAGAAGGCTCCTACCGACCACCTGAGCGTATATTTCGACGAGTTCATACGCAACGAACTCTCCGCCGGAATCAGTACGGAGCTGCGCGAAGAGTATAAGCGCCGTCAGGCCGAGGCTTCGTATTCCGACCTGTGCAACATTCTCTACACGAGCGGCACAACGGGCCAGAGCAAGGGCGTTATGCTCACTTACGGGCAATATCACGAGGGCTTCCGTGTGAACGATTTGGCCCTGCCACTGAGCGACAAGGACGTTTTCCTCAACTTCTTACCCTATACCCACATCTTCGAACGTGCATGGTGCTATCTGGGCTTGACCGAAGGGGCAAGGCAGTGCATCAACCTGCGCCCCGTCGACGTGCTTCGCTCCATGCAGGAGGTTCACCCGACGTGTATGAGTGCCGTGCCGCGATTTTGGGAAAAGGTATACCAAGCTGTGCTCGAAAAGATTGAGAACGGTTCGTTCGTAGAGCGCAAGCTCATCCGCGACGCGCTCGAAACGGGCAAGAGGTATTGGACCGACTACAAGTCGAAGGGAGAGAACGCCCCCGTGGGCCTGGCTCTGCAATACAAACTCTACGACAAAACGGTCATCAAACTGCTTCGCAAAACGCTCGGCCTTGAACGTGCAAACTTCTTCCCCACTGCCGGTGCGGCGGTTTCGCCCGAGGTGGAAAAATTTGTTCACGCGGCCGGCATCAACATGGTGGTGGGCTACGGTCTGACGGAGAGTCTGGCCACCGTGTCGTGCGACGTGCCGGGCAAGCCGGTCAGCCTCGGCTCTGTGGGACGGCTTATCGACGGCATCGAGATTAAGTTTGGCGAGAACGACGAAATTCTCCTGCGAGGCAAGACCATCACGCCGGGATACTACAAGAAAGAGTCGCAAACGAAGGAGGCCATTGACAAGGACGGCTGGTTCCACACGGGCGACGCAGGGTACATGAAGAACGGTGAGCTGTTCTTGCGCGAACGCATCAAGGACCTTTTCAAGACTTCGAACGGCAAATACATTGCTCCGCAGATGATTGAATCGAAACTGGTGCTGAACCGCTACTTCGACCAAGCGGTAATCGTGGCGGACAAGCGCAAATTCGTAAGCGCGCTCATCGTGCCCAACTACGGACTGCTCAAAGCCTACGCCGAGGAGAACGGCATTCACTGCGCCAGCACGGAGGAACTCTGCCGCCATCAGCAGATTGTCAAATTCTATACGCAGCACATCGCCTCGCTGCAACAGGACTTGGCGCACTACGAGCAGATAAAACGTTTCATCATCCTCCCCCATCCCTTCACGATGGACAACGGCGAACTGACCAACACGCTGAAGGTGCGCCGCCGCGTGGTTTATGAACACTATGCGAAACAAATAGAACAGCTCTATGCGGAGGCCGAAGCCGGCAAATAAACGGAATGGCCAACACAAAAAATCATTCACGACAAGCATTTATACTCCTATAATATATATATATGATAACTTCCGACCAACTGAAAGACGTGCAAGGCCGCGTGGAGGCACTGCACCGCTATCTCGATATTGACGCCAAAGTAATTCAGCTCGAAGAAGAGCAACTGCGCACGCAGGACCCGGGCTTCTGGGACGACGCCAAGAGGGCGGAAGAACAAATGAAGAAGGTGAAGGGCTTGGAAAAGTGGATTGAGGGCTACCGCCACGTGAAAACGCTCGTGGACGAGCTGGCTCTCGCCTTCGACTTCTACAAGGAGGAAATGGTTACGGAGGAGGAGGTTGACTCTGCCTATGCGCAGTGCATCGAGGCGGTCGACGCGCTCGAACTCCGCAACATGTTGCGCCAGGAGGAGGACCAAATGGCCTGCGTACTGAAAATCAACTCCGGCGCAGGCGGCACGGAGAGCCAGGACTGGGCTTCGATGCTCATGCGTATGTACATGCGCTACGCCGAAGCGCAGGGCTACAAATGCACCATCTCGCACTTGCAAGACGGCGACGAGGCCGGCATAAAAACCGTGACGATGGAAATCGAAGGCGACAGTGCCTACGGCTACTTAAAGAGCGAAAACGGCGTGCACCGCTTGGTGCGCGTGTCGCCCTACAATGCGCAGGGCAAACGAATGACTTCGTTCGCCTCGGTCTTCGTAACGCCGTTGGTAGACGACACCATTGAGGTGTACGTCGACCCGTCGCGTGTGTCGTGGGACTTGTTCCGTTCGGGCGGCGCGGGCGGCCAGAACGTCAATAAGGTGGAGACGGGCGTACGCCTCCGTTACCAGTACGTCGACCCCGACACGGGCGAAGAAGAGGAAATCCTCATCGAAAATACGGAGAGCCGCAAACAGCTCGAAAACCGCGAAAACGCCATGCGCCTGCTCCGTTCGCAACTCTACGACCGCGCGCTGCAAAAGCGCAAGGCCGAACAGGCAAAGATTGAGGCCGGGAAGAAAAAGATTGAATGGGGCAGCCAAATACGAAGCTACGTGTTCGACGACCGCCGCGTAAAGGACCACCGCACGGGCTACCAGACGAGCGATGTCAACGGCGTGATGGACGGAAAAATCGATGGTTTTATCAAGGCTTACCTCATGGAATTCTCCGAAAAGGGAGAAGAATAACCTTGCATAAATTCACACCACTCACATAACCACAAAACCTGAATACCATGAATATGAAGAAAGAAACAAAGCGTCACGCACGCGAAGAACAGGAACGCAAACAAGCCAACAAGGTGGTTAACGGCATCTTCATCGCGCTTATCCTCTTGGTGGTGCTGGCCATGTTCTCTTACTACGCACTGACTCACTAACAACTCCAAATCTGTATGGCGGTTGAAATAGAACGCAAGTTTCTCGTCGCAGGCGACTACAAAAGCATGGCCGCCTCGCACAGCCGTATAGCCCAGGGCTACATCTGCAGCGGGCAGGGACGCACCGTGCGCATACGCATTCGCGACCGCAGGGGATACCTCACCATCAAAGGCCCGTCGAGGGACGGCGGTCTCTCGCGCTACGAGTTTGAGAAGCAGATTACGCTCGACGAAGCCCTGTCGCTCATGACGCTGTGCGAACCGGGCATCGTCGACAAATACCGTTGGCTCGTACCCGTCGGCGACCACACGTACGAAGTGGACGAGTTCCTTGGCGAAAACGAGGGCCTCGTAGTGGCCGAAGTGGAACTGCGCAGCGCAGACGAGCCCTTCGAACGCCCGCCCTTCCTCGCCGCCGAAGTAACCGGCGACCGAAAATACTACAACTCCTCCCTCCGAGCCCACCCCTTCAAGGACTGGACCGAAGAGGAGAAATCAGCCGTCCTAAACGCCGCCGGCGAGGGACAGTGATTGGCTTTCCAAAACAAATGTGCATCGCCACAACGCTAAAAACCAAACGAATAGCACGTGGGGAATTAAAAAAAATGCGTACATTTGCAGCCGATTTAGAGTCCAAAGGGGCTAAACAAAGATACTGCGGATGCAGTACGCCTCCTGGAAAAACCCGTTTATACAATTAACTAAATGTACGCAATCGTAGAGATTAACGGTCAGCAGTTCAAGGTGGAAGAGGGCAAAAAGCTCTTCGTAAACCACATTCAGGGCGCAGAAAGCGGCCAGACTGTTGAATTTGAGAACGTGTTGTTGGTAGACAACGACGGCGACGTAAAGGTAGGCGTTCCTACCGTTGAAGGCGCCAAAGTAGTATGCGAAGTCATCAGTCCGCTCGTGAAAGGCGACAAGGTGCTTGTATTCCACAAGAAGCGCCGCAAGGGCTACCGCAAGCTCAATGGCTACCGTCACCAGTTCACACAAGTGACAATCAAGAACGTAATTGCTTAATCCTTAAAAGTATTAGAAGAAATGGCACACAAGAAAGGTGTAGGTAGTTCTAAGAACGGCCGCGAATCGGCTTCACAGAGATTAGGCGTTAAGATTTGGGGTGGCCAGACTTGCATCGCAGGCAACATCATCGTTCGCCAGCGTGGCACTGTGCACTATCCCGGCAAAAACGTAGGCATGGGCAAGGACCACACGCTCTTCGCCCTCGTTGACGGCGTTGTCAGCTTCCACCGCAGCCAGCGCGACCGCAGCGTGGTTTCTGTTGAAGAGGTTAACGCTTAACGCTCATTGCACGAGAGCCTTGGACGCACGGGCAAATCAACAGCACCACAATCCAAGACAATCTCAACTACCTTAAAAGCTACAGGCTTTCCGCTCCAAGCTGGCGGAAAGCCTGTTTTCTTTTTGCCCCGACGGGTGTGCGCTGCATCGGCCGCTTTGCCCTTTGTCAAATAAGACGTACCTTTGTCGTAATCTTAGAAAAACAACAGAAACACAACGGCCTGCGTGCTTGCCCCGACGTTTTCGGCCACAGAAAGCAAGCGCGCTCCGGCACACACTTACACACGATAGAAACCAATGTCTGAAAGAAAAGTGAGGGTGCGTTTCGCCCCCAGTCCCACAGGTCCTTTGCATATCGGCGGCGTACGTACCGCTCTCTACAACTACCTCTTTGCACGCCAGCACGGCGGCGACATGGTGTTCCGCATTGAAGACACCGACTCCAACCGTTTCGTTCCCGGCGCGGAGGATTATATCATCGAGGCATTCAAATGGCTCGGCATCCACTTCGACGAAGGAGTGAGCTTCGGCGGAGACCACGGCCCCTACCGCCAGAGCGAGCGCAGAGACATCTACCGCGAATACGTGAAGCAGTTGCTCGATGCAGGCAAGGCGTACATCGCCTTCGACACCCCCGAGGAACTGACCGCAAAGCGCGAGGAGATACAAAATTTCCAGTACGACGCTCACACACGCTTGCAGATGCGCAACTCCCTGTCGCTTGGCGAGGAGAAGACTCGCGAACTTATCGACGCAGGCGAGCAATACACCGTCCGCTTCAAGGTTGAGCCGGGCGAAGATATACACGTGAAGGACATCATCCGCGGCGATGTGCGCGTGATGAGCGACATTCTTGACGACAAAGTGCTTTACAAAAGCGCAGACGACCTGCCCACATACCATTTGGCCAACATTGTGGACGACCACCTCATGGAAATCACCCACGTGATACGTGGCGAAGAGTGGTTGCCCTCAGCTCCGCTCCACGTGCTGCTCTACCGCGCATTCGGCTGGCAGGACACGATGCCGGAGTTCGCCCACCTTCCCCTGTTGCTCAAGCCCGACGGCAAGGGCAAGCTCTCGAAGCGCGACGGCGACCGCCTCGGTTTCCCGGTGTTTCCCCTCGAATGGCACGACCCCAAAACGGGCGACGTATCGTCGGGCTATCGCGAAAGCGGCTACCTGCCCGAGGCTGTCATCAACTTCCTCGCTCTTCTCGGCTGGAACCCCGGTACAGACCAGGAGTTGCTCTCGATGGACGAACTCATTGCGCAGTTCGACCTCAGCAAGTGTTCGAAGAGCGGTGCCAAGTTCGACTATGTCAAGGGCCAATGGTTCAACCGCGAGTACATTCAGCGCACCGACAACAAGTTGCTCACGCCTGCCTTCCTGCAAATTCTTGAAGCCAACGGCATACAGACTACGCCCGAGAAGGCAGAGGCCGTAGTGGGCATGATGAAGATGAAGAAAATCAACTTCATCAAGGAACTCTGGCCGTTGTGCGACTTTTTCTTCATTGCACCGCAGTACGACAAAGAAGACAAGTTCACACGCAAAAACTGGAAAGAGGGCGCAGCAGACGACATGCGCGAACTCCGCGCCCTGCTCTCGCAACTCAGCGACTTCAGCGTAGAAACGCAGAAACAGACCATCGACGCTTGGGCTGCCGACAACGGCAAAAAGCCCTGGAACCCCTGGCGCGTATGCCTCGTAGGCACGGGCAAGGGTCCCGACATGTACGAACTTGCCGCCTTCCTCGGCAAGGACGAAACGCTGCGCCGCATGGACGCCGCGCTCGCCGCACTGGCGTAGCAACACACTCTCTCCCCTACAAGGGGGAACGTCACAAGACACAAACTTATGTATTCATTAGCCATCTATTTCATGGTGCTTGGCTGCCGCCTTGCCGCCCTCTTCAGTCCGAAGGTGCGACTCATGGTGCGCGGCCAGCGCAACACATGGCGATTGCTCCGCCGCCAAACGGCAGGCAACCGCTACGTGTGGTTCCACGCGGCTTCGCTTGGCGAGTTTGAGCAAGGCAGGCCGCTCATGGAACGTTTGCGCCGCGAGCATCCCGAAAAAAAGATATTGCTTACGTTCTTCTCGCCCTCGGGCTACGAGGTGCGAAAGAACTACGAAGGGGCAGACATCGTGTGTTACCTCCCTCTCGACACGCCTTTTAATGCCCTCAACTTCGTCAAACTGGCGCGCCCCGAGGCTGCATACTTCATCAAGTATGAGTTTTGGCGCAACTACATCGACGTGCTTCACCGCAACCGCATCCCCGTCTACTCCGTGTCGAGCATTTTCCGTGAGGGGCAGATATTCTTCCGCTGGTACGGGCGAAACTACGCCCGGGTGCTGCAACGCATGACGTGGCTCTACGTTCAAAACGAGGAGTCGAAACGCCTGCTCTCCACCATCGGCGTAGACCACGTGAGCGTAGTGGGCGACACGCGTTTCGACCGTGTGCTCGACATTCGCCAAGGAGCAAAGCCCCTGCCGCTCGCTGAGCGTTTCGCCGGGTGTTGGAAGGTACTCGTGGCCGGCAGTTCGTGGCAGCCCGACGAGGACATCCTCATCGACTACTTCAACACGCACGGCAACCTGAAACTCATCCTTGCGCCCCATGTGGTGAGCGAGGAACACCTCCAACAGATTGAGGGCAAACTCAAACGCAGTTCGGTGCGCTACACCCAGGCAACGCCGAAGAGCGTGACCGAGGCCGACTGCCTCATCGTCGACTGCTACGGCCTGCTGTCGAGCATCTACCGCTACGCCACCGTGGCCTACGTGGGAGGCGGCTTCGGCGTGGGCATACACAACGTGCCTGAGGCAGCTGTCTACGGCGTGCCGGTACTGATTGGGCCGAACAACAAGAAATTCCGCGAGGCGCAGGCCCTGCTTGCCAACGGCGGCTGCATCGAGGTGGACGGCATCAAACGGTTTGCCGAGGTGATGGACCGCCTGCTCGCCGACAAAGACGAACTGCAACGAGCCGGCGAGGCGGCAAAGAGTTACATACAAAACAACGCCGGAGCAACCGGCCGCATCATGCAACAGACGCTCAACGAGGAGTAAGAGCAATTAGCTTCAACCTCCCCCATCGCGCCGCCCCAAAGAGAACAGCAGAAAACCTTGCCATGAAAATACTGATGATTAACACCTCCGACCACGCCGGAGGGGCTGCCATAGCCGCCATGCGCCTGCTCCGCGCCCTGCGCAAACAAGGCGTAGAGGCCAAGCTGCTCTGCCGCGACTCCTCGCTGGCCGAGGCCGACCGTTCGGACGATGTGGTGTACATCAAGCAATCATGGCTCACGAAGTTGCGCTTCCTTCTCGAAAGGTTCGAGATATTCGTGCGCAATGGGTTCAGCCGCAAGGGGCTGTTTAGCGTCGACACGGCGCGCTGGGGCAACGACATCACGGGGCTGAAAGAATTTCGCGAGGCCGACGTTATCCATCTGCATTGGGTAAACCAAGCCATGCTTTCCTTCGCTGATGTAGACAAGATACTCCGTTCGGGCAAACGTGTGGTGTGGACCATGCACGATATGTGGCCGTTTACTGGCGTATGCCACCAGGCAGCCAATTGCGAAAAGTGGCGCACCGAGTGCAGCCGCTGCCCACAACTGCGCAAGCCTGCGGCCAACGACCTTTCCTGCCGCACGTTCGGCCGCAAGCGCA
This sequence comes from bacterium, assembly GCA_963661625.1. Lineage (GTDB taxonomy): Bacteria > Bacteroidota > Bacteroidia > Bacteroidales > Bacteroidaceae > Alloprevotella. The sequence continues at coordinate 5,130 of CAVLCM010000010.1, read as the reverse complement.
CGCTCTACGGGGCGCACCCGGGGGGGATCACTTTCGTCGGATGCAGCCAATGGCTTGCGGGGCTGGCTCAGCAATCGCCCCTGCTCACGGGGCAGACGGTGACGAGCATCCCCAACCCTATCAACACGGACTTCTATGCGCCGGCCGGTACCGAGGGGCAGCCCTCACTTGCGGAGGTGCGCCAGAGGCTGGGACTTCCAGCGGACAAGCGTCTACTGCTTTTCACCGCCTTCAAAGTAACCGACCCAAACAAGGGTATCGACTACCTGCGCGAGGCCCTCAGCATCCTCGCCGAGAGAGAACCAGACATAGCGAAGAACTTAGCCATTGTTCTGGCCGGCAGAGAGGCCGAAACCCTGCGCAATGCCTTCGCCATCGAGGCCATCCCGATGGGCTACGTGGCAAGTACGGAACGGATGCGGCTGCTCTATCAGGCAGCGGACCTTCTGCTCATGCCCACGCTTATGGACAATCTGCCCAACACCATCATGGAAGCCATGGCCTGCGGAACGCCCTGCGTGGCGTTTAGCGTTGGCGGCACACCGCAGATGGTCGACACGGGCATCAACGGCTATCTGGCCGCATGCCGCGACAGTGCCGACTTCGCCGAGGGCATACGCCGCGTGTTGTCCTCGCAGAGCTACACCGCCCTTTGCCGCAATGCGCGGGCCAAGGCAGTGAAGGCGTATGCCGAAAGTGCCGTGGCGGAGCAGTATCTCAAAATGTACAGCGCCGGGCAATCCTCAAACAGAACGACATAAACAACTATCAACATACAATGGAAACAGAAGCGACAGACAACAGTGTGCCTCCTTCCCCTGCCACGGACCATTCCGCCGCAGACAACGCAAAACACAACAACCTGAAAATTACCATTGTCACCGTCACGTGGAACGCAGGCAGCCTCATCGGCCGGACCATTCGGAGCGTTGAGGAGCAGAGCTACCCCTACGTGGAACACCTCATCATTGACGGCAATTCGCACGACGACACGCTCGAACACGTCCACCACTACCAAGAGCGCAACAGCCGCGCCGACGTGCAGCACGAGATTGTGTGCCTCAGCGAACCGGACAACGGCCTCTACGACGCAATGAACAAGGCATTGCACATGGCCACGGGGCGATACATCCTGTTCCTCAACGCCGGCGATGCGCTCCATTCGCCCCATACGCTGGAAGAGATTGCCCGGGCTGCGCACGAAACGCCCGTTCTCCCGGCAGTAATCTACGGCGATACGCACCTTGTGGACAACGAAGGCCATTTCTTGCGCCGCCGCCGGCTCACGCCGCCCGAACAACTCGATTGGCGTTCGTTCAAACAGGGCATGTTGGTTTGCCACCAGGCGTTCTTTGTGCGCACAGACATTGCCCGCTATACCCCTTACGACCTTCGCTACCGTTTCTCCGCCGATTTCGACTGGTGCATCCGTTTGATGCGCCAAGCCGCCGAGCAGCATCTTCCCCTCAACAACTCACACACCGTAGTGGCCGACTACTTGAGCGAAGGCCTCACCACGCGTCACCACAAAGCCTCGCTCTGCGAGCGTTTCCGCATCATGACGAAGCACTACGGCCTCTGCCCCACCCTCATGCAGCACGTGTGGTTCGTTGTGCGCAGTTTTTTGAAGAAATAACCCTCACCGTCCCTTTCGCATGAAGTCACACACCGAATCTCCCACGCCCGAAGCCCTCTACCTCTGGGCCACGTCGCGCTGCGCTGTCAAAGAGCATTGCCGCAGTGAGATTAAGGAGAAACTCCTGCAAAAGGGGGCAACGGTATCCGTGGCCGACGCACTTCTCGAACGGCTCGAAAAGGAACGGTATGTCGACGAGGAGCGGTATGCCCGTGCTTTCGTGTCAGACAAGTTCCGCTTTGCACATTGGGGCCGCATCAAAATCCGTTACGCCCTGCAACTCAAAGGCATTTCCCCGCAGCTCATCGACGAGGCCCTGTCTGGCATCCCCGAGGAGGGCTACCGAGACGAACTCCTTTCGTTCATCGAGTCGCGTCGCCGCACGCTCAAGGCTGACTCTCCCTATGCGCTGAAACAGAAACTGGCCCGCGCCGCCATCAACCGCGGCTTCGAGCCGGGAGCAGTATTCGATCTTCTCAACAAAGAAATCACGGATTGACCGGGCGGCACACCTGCCGCCCCAACCACCCGAAACGCCAAGTCCGGACTTTGCCGCAATGAGCAAAGTCCGGACTTGGTGCATTTATCGGCAGTGGCTTACGCCTCCACCTTCTGGTAGTAGCGACGGCCAGCCTCCTTCTGGCGGTCGAGCGAGAAGTTCGACACGCGTTTGAGGTAGCCAATGATGCGCGTCAGGTAGTCGAGGTTTGTACTGCCGCACTTGGGACATTTGTGCAGATGGTGCTTGTCGATGTTGCCGCAGTCGTTGCAGAGCGTGTTGGGGATGTTGAACGTGAAGTAGTTGCATCCCTCCTTAGCTGCCACGCGGAGCAACTGGCGGTACTGGGGTGCGGAAAGGTGCTCGTCGAGGTTCATGTGGAGCGCCGAACCTCCTGTAAGGTGCTCGATGAAACGGCGACCGTGCAAGCGGAACTTTTCGATAATGTCCGTATTGGGGTCTTCCACCACGTAGAAGTAGGAGTTGTAGCAGTCGCGCGGCACATAGTAGCCTGCCTCGCGGTCCCAGCGAGCGTGCTTCACGCCCACATTCTCGGCAGGTATCATTTCGCAGTTGAACATAACGTCCTTCGAACGATACTGACGGTTGTAACCCTCCACCAAACCGAGGATATTACCTACAAACTCTTCATACTCCTTGTTGTCGCTGATGGTGATGCCAAGGCTCTCAGCAGCCTCAACCATACCATTCACGCCGATCGTGAGGTACTGGCGCTTGATGTTGATGTAGCCGGCATCGAAGAGCGGCAACATACCCTTGTCCATAAGGTGCTTGAGGTTGGCGTTGTAGGCAAGCTGCACCTTGTGCATGAGGTCGATGATGTCGTCGAGGTATTCCACGTAGGAGCGGCCCTCACGCGTGGCCTGCTGCACGCAGCGGTTCAGGTTCACCGTCAGCACTGATTTCGAACCCGTGCTAACACCACCGGCACCGAGCGTATAGCTGAAGCCGTTGTCCTGAATTTCGTTGCGCAAACGGCAGCACGAAGCCAACGAGTCGGCATTGTCGCTCATATAGGTAAAGAAGCTGTGGCCTTCGGCGTACATCTCAGCCGTGAAGTCGCCGTATTCCTTGTCCACCACGTCGCCGTCTTTCGAGAGCAGCGCCATCGTTTCCACGGGGAACGTCAGCACGGCCTTTGTGCGCTCTTGGTTGAACCACTTCATGAAGCGGCGCTGCAACCAGTCGAGAGCCGGCCACGAGGGGCGCGAACCGTCGGGGAAGCGGAACTCACCAAAGATGCTCTCGAAATAGTACTTGTCGTAATAGGATATGTTCCAGAATACCGACTGAAAGTTCCTTGCGCCCGTAGGCTGGTTGATGGAGTAAACAATCTGCTCAAAGCAGTCCGTAATCACCTTGTCGATGGTGCGCTGGCGCGAGGAGAGGTCCACCACCTTGTCGGCCTGCGTATAGTAGTCCGCTCCGTATTCCTGTTCAAGGAAGTGGCTCATATACATAAGGAACTCTGGCGTGGCGCATGCGCCCGAAAGCATCGAACTCACGATGAAAACCATGTTGACAAAGCCGCCGCAGAAACTTTTCAAGTTGCTCGGTGCGGTGGAGTTGCCGCCGATGTCCTTCGTGCCGTTGAGCAGCCAGGGGTACATCGTGATGGAAGCGCAATAGTTGGCGAGCGACGTTTCGTCGTTCTTGTAGATGAAATGATTCTTCAGCAAGTAGATGTAGCGGTCGGCCAGTTCTTTGCCATACATCTCTTTGATGCGGTCGCAGAGCAAACGGCGGTTCAGGCGGATGAAGCCCTGTTTGGGCAACTCGCCGATGAGCGTGGCGATGTTCTTATTCTCCACGTTGGCATTGGAGTCGTATTTCGACCCCGTGGCAGGATTGGCGGAGTTGCAGTAGTTGATGAGGAAGCGGAGCTTGTCTGCCGTTTCGCGGTCGTCTTCGTGGCGTTTGCGGTAGAGCATGAAGGCCTTTGCCACCTCGTAATGCTTTTCGGCCATGAGGGCAACTTCCACCTGATTTTGCACATCCTCCACATTCATGCCGTTGCAAAAGCGCAAGCGCTGCATGATGCGGTTGAGCTGTTCGGCGTCGACGGCCTTGTTGCGCGACTGGAACGCCTTGATGATTGCAGACTTTATTTTGTCGATGCTGAGCGGCTCTGTGGTGCCGTTCCTCTTGGTGATGATGAAGTTGTCAGTACACATGGTTCAGGGCTATATTTTTAGGGTGTCTGGGGGCGTTTTCGTGCCGTCATTTCGGAGCGAAAGTTTTCCGTTTTGGAAAACTTTGCCGTCGTGTGCCTTCAAAAAGTTGTCCGTTTTGCACAACTCAAAGAGAGCAGATTTGCCTTGCGCATCTCGCTTGCCGAGATGCGTAGAACGGCGGCATAAAAACTGCGGTAAACTAATTTCTCGTGATAAGCATCTGGGCTTTCTGCACAATGCTAAACAGTTGTATATCAATGCTTTGCGCAGCATAGCCAAGCCTCATTGGCAATATATATGGGCCGTGAGACGGCCCTTGCGAAGGTTGTCGCAGGGAGCGTCATTCACTGCTTCAACCGAGGGCAAAAGTACGGCAAACTTTCAGAGCTAACAAAAAAAGGAAAGAGTTTTTTCGGAAAACTTTCGGACAACTTTTGCACCAGAAAGTTGTCCGTTTCTCGCTTTACTTTACCTACTCCGCTTTTATGTATTGAGAACCAAAAGGATTGCGCCATTTTGCTCCGATGAGGGACAAAATTGACCGATTAGCGAAGTCCATTTTCCGCCCTCACCATGTAGTCGCCAAACATTCCCACATAGAGGACGCACACCGCACGGACGACGCGCCTCACTCGTACAACCTACATGTGTTGCCCATACGCGATGTACGACAAAAACTGCGAATCCCCCCTGCGCCCGAAATCCTGTTCATAAGCGTTCACAAAGCGTTGATTCACCATTCCGTTTTCCACCCTTTCATTCACCGTACGTTCACCGGCCATTCACTCGAAGAAGGCTTC
>CAVLCM010000009.1:0-22523 GCA_963661625.1 bacterium | reverse complement strand
ACGTACGTTCACTCACCCTCATGACGTACGTTCACTCATCGCATAAATGTACGCTCTGATTTTCAACGGAAAGTCGTTACTCCGAAGCATCCCTTTTACAAAACGTTTCGGACAACATTGGGGACAGCAATAATTATAATTACCTTTGCGAAACGGGAACGGGGCGCACATAGTCCTGGGCCCGTAACTGCGTTACTCACTCCAAAACACACTCGAAAACGTGCGAATACTCTTCCTCTCCGACATACACGGATCGCTGCCTGCGCTCGATGCCGTGCTGGGCTATTACGATGCCCACCACTACGACCAGCTCGTTATTCTTGGCGACATACTCAACTACGGGCCGCGCAACGGCCTTTGCAACGGGCTCGACCCTCAGGCCATCGCCGAACGCCTCAATGAACGCACGGCGAGCATCGTGGCCGTGAGGGGCAACTGCGACTCGGAAGTGGACCAAATGTTGCTCAACTTCCCCATCCAATCCACCTACACGCTCGTGGCCGACAACGGCATTCGTTTCTTCGTGACGCACGGACATGTATATAATGAGAAGAAACTGCCCCCTGCTCAGTCGTGCGAGGTGTTCGTCTATGGCCACACGCACCTGCAAACGCTCAAAGCGGCCGATGAGGCACTCGGCACTCCCGTGATTGTCAACACCGGGTCGCCCACGTTTCCCAAGGGAGGCAATCCGCCCACCTTCGCCACCTACGCCGACGGAATGCTCGCCATCCGCACGCTCGACGGAACCGCCATCAGCAGTTTGAAGATTAAGTAAGACCAGCCCTCAACCTTATGCAAAAAACATACACCTACGACGAAGCGTTCGAGGCTTCGTTGCAATATTTCGGCGGCGACGAACTCGCAGCCCGCGTTTGGGTGAACAAATACGCCATGAAGGACTCCTTCGGCCGCATCTATGAATGTTCGCCACAGGACATGCACCGCCGCCTTGCCAGCGAGATAGCACGCATCGAACGGCAATACCCCAACCCCTGCGACGAGGAAGAGATTTTCTCCCTGCTCGACCATTTCCGCTACATTGTTCCTGCCGGTTCGCCCATGACGGGCATTGGCAATACACACCAAGTGGCTTCGCTCTCCAACTGCTTCGTGATTGGCACGGAGGGCGACGGCGACTCGTACGGTGCCATCATGAAGACTGACGAGGAACAAGTGCAGCTCATGAAGCGGCGCGGCGGCGTAGGGCACGACCTCACCGGTCTGCGCCCGAAAGGTACGCCTGTGAAGAACTCCGCCCTTACGTCTACTGGCATTGTGCCGTTTATGGAACGGTTCAGCAACTCCACGCGCGAGGTGGCGCAGGACGGCCGACGGGGCGCACTCATGCTGAGCATATCCGTAAAACACCCTGAGGCAGAGGATTTCATCGACGCCAAACTCACCGAAGGACGCATCACGGGGGCTAACGTCAGCGTGAAGCTCAGCGACGAGTTTATGCGTTGCGCCACGGAGAACCGCCCCTTTCATCAGCAATTCCCCGTAGACAGCGACCACCCCATGGTGGAAAAGACCATCGATGCAGCGGCCCTGTGGAAGAAGATTGTACACAACGCTTGGAAGAGCGCAGAACCGGGCGTGCTGTTCTGGGACACGATTCTCCGCGAAAGCATCCCCGACTGCTATGCCGACCTCGGTTTCCGCACGGTCAGCACCAATCCCTGCGGCGAAATTCCCCTTTGTCCCTACGACAGTTGCCGCCTGCTCGCCATCAACCTTTATTCGTACGTAGACCAACCGTTTACACCCGAGGCAAGTTTCAACTTTGAGAAGTTCCGCCACCACGTGGCGTGCGCCCAGCGCATCATGGACGACATCATCGACCTTGAAGCCGAAAAGATTGACGCGATACTTCAAAAGATAGACAGTGACCCCCAGAGCGACGAGATAAAACAAACCGAGAAGCACCTTTGGGAAAAGATAAAGCAAAAGACCGCCATGGGACGGCGCACGGGCGTAGGCATCACAGCCGAGGGCGACATGCTCGCGGCGCTTGGCCTGCGCTACGGAACGGCAGAGGCTACCGAGATGGCCGTCGGCGTGCAGCAGACATTGGCCCTCAGTGCCTATCGCGAAAGTGTGGAACTGGCCAAGGAGCGCGGGGCTTTCCCCATGTACGATGCGAAGCGCGAGGAAAGCAATCCGTTTATCCAGCGCATCCGTCAGCACGACGAGGCTCTCTACAACGAAATGGCCAAATACGGCCGCCGCAACGTGGCTTGCCTCACCATCGCTCCCACGGGTACTACGAGCCTCATGACGCAGACCACCTCGGGCATAGAACCCGTTTTCATGCCCGTGTACAAGCGTCGCCGCAAGGTCAACCCCAACGATGTGAACGTGCATGTAGACTTCGTTGACGAGTCGGGCGATTCGTTTGAGGAGTATATTGTGTACCACCCGAAGTTCGTCACATGGATGCAGACGCAGGGCATCGACACCAGCCTGCGCTACTCGCAAGAGGAGATTGACGCACTCGTAGAACGTTCCCCCTACTTCAAAGCCACGGCCAACGACGTTGACTGGTTGATGAAAGTGAGAATGCAGGGCGCAATCCAGCAATGGGTGGACCACAGCATTAGCGTAACGGTGAACCTCCCGAACAACGTCGACGAAGACCTTGTAAACGACCTCTACATCGAGGCTTGGAAGAGCGGCTGCAAGGGTTGCACCATTTACCGCGACGGTTCGCGTTCGGGCGTTCTGGTAAGTACGCAGAAAACGGCAAAGAAGCCGGACGGAGAGGCGCAGACGGCCGCCCCGTTCAAAATGCCCGAGGTGACGGAACGCCGTCCGGAGGTACTTGAATGCGACGTGGTGCGCTTCCAAAACAACAAAGAGAAATGGGTGGCGTTCGTCGGACTGCTCGACGGGCATCCCTACGAAATATTCACCGGTCTGCAAGACGACGAAGAGGGCATCGTTCTGCCCAAAACCGTCACGAAGGGAAAAATCCTCAAAACACTCCTGCCCGACGGTTCAAAGCGTTACGACTTCCAGTTCCAAAACAAACGCGGTTACAAGATGACGGTCGAGGGACTGTCGGAAAAGTTCAACAAAGAGTATTGGAACTACGCCAAACTTATATCGGGCGTTTTGCGCTACCGCATGCCCATCGAGAACGTCATTAAGCTCGTCAACTCCCTGCAGCTCGAAAGCGAAAACATCAACACATGGAAGGTGGGTGTGAGCCGCGCCCTGAAAAAATACGTTGTGGACGGTACGGAGGCCAAGGGGCAGAAATGTCCCAACTGCGGCCACGAATCGCTCGTCTATCAAGAGGGCTGCCTCATCTGCAAGCACTGTGGCGCAAGCCGTTGCGGCTAATCACCCAAAGAAGTAAAGAAATCACATGAAGAATACGTTTGATTTTGTATTAGTATATTCCCCCCACAACGCCAGTTTTTCGCAACTCGTAGCGGAGATTAAGGCGCATGCCCAGCTGCGCCGCCTCTTCGTGGTGTGCGCGCCGCAGGAGGAAACGGAGGCAAAGGCACTCGAAGACGGGCAATGCTCGCTGATAGTGACCCAAAACTTTCAAGGCACAAAGTTTCTGCGCCAAGTGGCGCAAAAGGCCGACGCACCCAGCACATTCCTCTACCTCAGTCAGCACGAACTGACGTTGGGCTACCGCTGCTTGGAACGTTTCCTCAGCGTTGCAGCCGACGGTGTGCCTCGGGGCGAGCATTTCCTGCTCTATTCCGACCGCAACGATGAGAACGGGGCGCACCCCACCATTGAATACCAAGAGGGGGCGTTGCGCGACGACTTCGACTTCGGGTCGCTCCTGCTCATTGACACGCAGAGCCTCACGGACTTCTTCCAAAGCGAAAAGGGAATCCGCTGCCAGTACGCAGCCCTCTATGCGCTCCGCCTCTACGTAAGCCGAAAGGGCATGATACGCCGCATTGCCGAACCGCTCTATACGGAGAACTCCACCGACCACCGCGCGTCGGGCGAAAAGCAGTTCGACTATGTTTCGCCCTCCAACCGCGAGGTGCAGGTCGAGATGGAGCGCGTTTGCACCGAGCACCTTAAACAGGTTGGGGCGTGGCTCGCGCCCATCGAATACGACGAATTGCCGCACGACACGGCTACTTATCCAGTGGAAGCGAGCGTCATTATCCCCGTTCGCAACCGTGTGCGGACAATTAAAGATGCCGTGGAGAGTGCGTTGCAGCAAGTAGCGTCTTTTGCGTTCAACGTAATTGTCATCGACAACCATTCCGACGACGGCACGGCTGAGGCTGTGCGCGAGTTCGGCAGTGACGAACGCGTGGTGCTGCTGCAGCCCGAACGCACCGATCTGGGCATTGGCGGTTGCTGGGACTATGCCGTACGGTCGGCACATTGCGGCCGTTATGCCGTACAGCTCGACTCCGACGATCTATATTCTTCGCCGCAAACGCTCGAGCGCATTGTCAACGTATTTGAACGTGAAAAGGCGGCCATGGTAATTGGCAGTTACCGCATGGTGAACTTTGCCCTCGAAACACTTCCGCCAGGACTTATTGCCCACAGCGAGTGGACGGCCGACAACGGGCGCAACAACGCCCTGCGCATCAACGGTCTGGGTGCGCCTCGCGCTTTCCGCACCGACATTCTGCGCCGCATCGGTTTCCCCAACACGAGCTACGGCGAGGACTACGCCCTCGGGCTTGCCTTCTCGCGCCACTATCGCATCGGCCGCATCTTCGACGAGCTCTACCTCTGCCGCCGCTGGGACGGCAATTCCGACGCGGCTCTGAGCGTGGAGAAGCAGAACAAGAACAATTTCTACAAGGACTTGTTGCGCACCATTGAACTGCACGCGCGTCAGCAACTCATCCGCACGTGGAGCGCCCCGCTCTCGGCCGACGAGGTGGAGGACTTCTTCCGCCGCCAGCTCGACCAGTGGGACGAAGCACGTGAAAGAGTGGAAGCCCTGGCAAAAGGCGCGAAACTCCGACAACTCGTGCACAACGAACTGGAACTCGCCGTGCAGTACAACCCTTCGCGCATTGTTAGCACGGGCGCAAAGGTCGACAAGGCGACGATACGCAAACGTCCCTGTTTCCTCTGCGACATCAACCGTCCGGCAGCGCAGCGCGAAATGCCCGTAATGGGCAGTCTGCAAATATTGGTCAACCCCTACCCCATTCTGCCGCAGCACCTCACCATTCCCACGCGTCGCCACGTGAAGCAGCACTTCTCGCGCTTTGCTTCGCTCATCGACAAAATAGCGTGGAGCCTACCGGATATGTTTGTCTTCTACAATGGTGCGCATTGCGGCGCATCGGCCCCCGACCATGCCCACCTGCAAGCAGGCAAGCGCGGACTTGTGCCGATTGAGAAGAACTGGCTCGTGTTCGACAACCGCCTCGAACGAATCTATCCCTCAACAAAAGCCGAGGAGGCGGAGATGGAGGAACGAGGCTACGACGGCCGTACGTCGGGCATCTATCTGCTCAAAGACTACGCCTGTCCGGCATTTGTCATCAAAGGGCCGGCGAGCGACGAGCAGCCTTATCTGCTCAACAAACTGATGGCCGTGTTGCCTCAGGACGACGATTGCAAAGAGCCGAACATCAACATTCTGTCGTGGCGGCAGCGCAGCACGGCCTCTGCGCCCGACCATATCGTCACCGTGGTGTTCGCTCGCAAAAAGCACCGTCCCGACTGCTACTTTGCTGAGGGCAAGAAGCAGCTCATCATTAGTCCGGGAGCAGTGGACATGGGCGGTTTGCTCATCACGCCACGCGAGGAGGACTTCGACAAACTCACGCCGCGCACTGCGGTGTCTATTCTGCGCGAAGTAACACTTGACGAGATCGAGGTGAATGCCGTGGTGCGCAAGTTGCACAACGGTCATCGCCCCACCGACCTCAACAGTTCCAAGTCCGAACGCAACGAGACAGTTCTGCTCAAACAACTTGCAGAGCGCGACCTCAGCGTGGGCCTGATGCACGAGGCAATTGTGCCGTTCACGCTCAGCGGCCGCTTCATGGCCAAGGGCGAGATTGTGAGCGGAGAGCAGGTCGTAGAGTGCTGCGACGGCGCAGTGAAGTGGAACGGTAACGCTTACAATGAACTAACCTTTACGCCCGAGGACGACGAGGCATTCTTCACCCTCGGCGGCGTGACCATCGGTATCAACTTCCACTGGGAACGAAAAGAAACGCAGAGTTTCCGCGGCAAGTTGCGCTTCATCGTCGATGAGGAAAAACTCGTCGTAATCAACGACATCCCTGTGGAGGACTACCTCGAAAGCGTCATTTCCTCAGAGATGAGCGCAACGTCGTCGCTCGAATTGTTGAAGACGCACGCCGTCATCTCGCGCAGTTGGGTGTATTGCCAAATGCTGCACCGCATGGAGGGCGAGGGCAAGTCGAACGATTTCTTCAACTTCATTCACCGTGCCGACGAGAGCATACGTTGGCACGACCGCTCCGACCATACACTCTACGACGTGTGCGCCGACGACCATTGCCAGCGTTACCAGGGCATCACGAGGGCGGCTCGCCCGAGCGTACGCCAAGCCATCAACGAAACGCGTGGCGAGGTGTTGCTCAGCGAGGGCAACCTGTGCGACGCACGTTTCTCGAAGTGCTGCGGCGGCGTGACAGAGCGTTTCAGCAGTTGCTGGGACAACAGCAACTACGCCTACCTGCAACCCGTGGCCGATGGTGAGCAACCCGTCAGCGAGGACCTCTCCATAGAGGAAAACGCCGAAAAGTGGATACGCACCAGTCCGGCAGCCTTCTGCAACACCACCGACCGTGCGCTCCTCTCGCAGGTACTCAACACGTACGACCAGGAGACGGCTGACTTCTACCGCTGGCGAGTGGAACTGACACAGGAGAAACTCCGTTCGCTCATTGAGCAGCGCACGCAGATGCAGTTTGGCGACATCGTCGACTTGCAGCCCGTGGAACGCGGTGTGAGCGGACGCATCATCCGCCTGAAAGTAGTGGGTACGGAACGAGAGTTCACCATTGGCAAGGAACTCGAAATACGTCGCCTCCTTTCCGACACGCATCTATACAGTTCCGCCTTCGTAGTGGAACGAAACGACGTAGACGAGGCGACAAACGTGCCGCAAAGCATTACGCTCATCGGTGCAGGCTGGGGACACGGCGTTGGTCTTTGCCAAATCGGCGCAGCCGTCATGGCCGACAAAGGCTATGAGTATCGCCAAATCCTCCGACACTATTATAAAGGAGTAAGCATCGAACGCCTCGCACGACTTTTCGGCAAAGAGAAGAAGTAAGACGTAGGAAAAGGCTTTCGGCACGCATTTGCACGAAAGTCCCTAACGAAAACAACCTTGGCAAACGGTCCGCGAGGACTTTGTTTGCCAAGGTTGTCTTTCTTTATGCCCGACTTCCGCCGCTTAGTGAGCGGTGCGGATGCCCGGACTGATTATGAACGAGAAGCTGTGGTCTGCATAGGGAATTTGGTATTTGGCGAGCGGCCATGATCCCCACGAGTCTACGCAGCCCATGCCCATCTGCTTCTGCGAGATATGTACCACCGTGAAGGGGCGCGGCGTAAGGTCGCCGGAGTGCATTTGTTGAGCCTCCTTCACGGGACCACCGTCGAGGTCGCTCGTCAGGTAGTTGAGCGAAGCCATTTCGAGCGGTTCGGGAGCGGTGAATGTCATACCCTCTTCGGACTCCTTATTATATATGCTCCACCAGCGCACGTCCGTCTTGTTGCCGCTCTCCTGCGGACGGATGTAGGGCGAATACTGGTCGGCAACGTCTTGCGAATATACGCCGAGGAAGGTCGACGTGTGGCGGTCCCAGTAGTTCTCTATCGGTCCGCGTCCGTAGTAACGGATGTGGTTGTACTCCGACGGCATCACAAGCGTCATGCCAAAGCGAGGCAGGACAGGTTTGCTCTTCGCGTCCTTGTTTACTTTGAGGTACTGCGCAACGATGAGCTGGCTCTGCGGCGTGAGCGTATATGTCAGCATGAGCGATGCGTCAACACTGGGCACTTGGTATGTGGCCGTGGTGCGCTGCGACAGGCCGGCGGTCTCCGTCACGACACTTTGCAGTTTCAGTTCAGGATCTTTCCACGCCGCGAGGTGCTTTTGGATTGATGCACCATAGTCATTGTCGGTCGGGGCGCGCCAAAAGTCGGGTTTGAGCGAGTAGCCTTCCTCAAACATCGGTTTGCCGTTGATGTCGAGATAGTCTACAAAACCTGTCTTGCGGTTGATCATCACCGTCGTATTGGACGACTTCATCGTGATGCACGCCAGTTGCTCTTCGGTAGTCACCTGTGGCGTGGACGAGCCTTTGCCCACCACCGCAGGGCGTTTCGGCAATGCTGAAGCCAACTTCTGGACATCCGGGAAGGCGTAGGGCGTAAGCACGAACTCCTGCCGCGCAACGGTGTAGCCGACGGGGAGCAACGGCTCCTGCTTTTTGAGCATATAGTCCACCTGCAAGGTATATTCACCAACGAATTGCTTGGGGGCAGTGTAGCCTTCGAGTTCCACCAAGGCATGGCCCTGCGGCTTCACATCGATATCGGCCACGGTGCCAGCCGCCACCTGTACGCCGTTGCGCAGGAGCGTCCAGTTGAGCGACACGTTGTCGAGCGAAGTGAAGAAGTTTTCGTTGTACACGTCGAGCTTTCCGCTAACCGTATCTGCGAGCGTTGTCCAGATGTTCTGGTAGAAATAACGCACCTCGTCTGCGTGGGGATGTGCCACGCGGTCGGGGTTGAACAAGCCGTTACAGTTGAAGTTGTGGTCGCTGGCGGGGTAACGTCCGTAGTCGCCTCCGTAGGTGTAGATGTCCTTTCCCTGTTTGTTCTTTCCGTGCAGACCCTGGTCTACAAAGTCCCAAATGAAACCGCCTTGGAACTTTGGATACTTACGCACCAAGTCCCAGTACTCGGCAAATCCGCCCTCGGAGTTGCCCATGGCGTGGGCGTATTCGCAGAGGATGAGCGGCTTCTTGCCGTTGCCCTTAGCATAGTTCTCGCAAGGCTGGTAGGGCAGGTACATCTCGCTGTAAATATCCGTGCCGCGTTCCTGAATGGCACGTTCGTAGTGCACGGGGCGCGACGGGTCGTAAGCCTTCACCATGTCGTAAGCCCTCTCCATGTTTACGCCGTAACCGCTCTCGTTGCCGAGACTCCAACTGATTATACAGGGATGGTTCTTCAATACATGCGTGTTGTTGACGTTGCGTTCGAGGTGAGTCTGTTGAAACTTGGGAACCTTCGCCAACGTCTTCTCGCCATAGCCCATGCCATGCGTTTCGAGGTTTGCCTCAGCCATTACGTAGAGGCCATATTCGTCGCAGAGGTCGTACCAACGAGGATCGTTCGGATAGTGGCTGGTGCGCACGGCATTGATGTTGTACTCCTTCATCGTGCGAATGTCCTGCACCATCCGTTCCGTACTTACCACATAGCCTCCGTCAGGGTCCATCTCGTGGCGGTTTGCGCCCTTGATAAGGACGGGCTGCCCATTCACGAGGAGTTGGGCGTTCTTTATCTCAACTTTGCGGAAACCCACGCGCTGTTGCAAGCTCTCCACCACGCGATTGCCGTCTTTCAGGTCAACACGCAGAGTGTAGAGGTTGGGCATTTCGGCTGTCCACTTCGCAGGGTTGTTTACGCGCCATTCCGTGTCTATGTCCTTCGTGAGGGGCAGCGACTGCGTCTTGACCGCCGTTCCCTTGCTGTCGAGCAACGTGAGGTCAACCGTCTTGCCCTTGCACTGCTCGCCCTGAATGCGTATGCGGAGCGTACCGTCAGTATAGTTGTCAACAAGGTCGGGCGTTACGAAGAGGTCGGCAATGTGGCTCTGCGGACGGGCGTAGAGGTAAACTTCGCGGGCTATGCCGGTGAGCCGCCAAAAGTCCTGGTCTTCGAAATAGGAACCGTCGCACCAACGCATCACCTGCATGGCCACGAGGTTCTCCTTGCCTGCTGTAAGGTAAGGTGTGAGGTCGAACTCAGCGGCCGACTTGGAGTCTTCGCTGTAGCCCACGAATTTGCCGTTTACCCACACGCTGAGGTTCGACGTGGCCGAACCGACATGGAGGTATATCTTCTCGCCTTTCCACGAAGCGGGGATGGTGATTTTCTTACGGTACGAACCGGTATAGTTGTTCTTCTCCTCAATGTAAGGTGGATTGGGTTCGAACTGCGTGGCCCAGGCGTAGCCGATGTTCTTATAGGTAGCGTCGCCGTGGCCGTTGAGTTCAAAGAGGCCGGGTACGGGGAAATCCTCCCACTCCGAATCGTCGAAGTTTGTCTGGTAGAAGTCGGCCGGTGCCTCGTTGTGGTTCTTCACGAAATTGAATTTCCACTTGCCTTCGAGCGAGAGGTAACGATTGCTCTGCGTCTTGTCATTCTTCTGCGCGGCATTGACGCTCTCAAAGGCGAAGAAGTCCGAATGCGGTGCTTCCACCCCTACCCTGTTTTGCGCAGGGTCGAGCCAATAAGGCACGGACTTGCTCTTTTGCGCGGCGCAGGTCAGCGTGCCGGCGGCAAGCAACGTGAGGATGAGTTGTGTTTGCATGGTTATTGGATTATGTTTTTCAATGGCGTATCGCCTGGCTCAGCCGTCGTTGCTGCTGCCCGAGCGACTATTTATTCTGTTTGATAAGAGCGTAAGCTTTGTAGAGCCCCAACTGTCCGGCGCGACTGAGGTCGGTAAACGCCATTTCCTTCTCGCCCTTTTGCAGGTAGAGCAAGGCGCGGTTGTAGTAAGCCTCGGGCAAACGGTAGTCCTGCTCAATGGCACGGGTAAAAGTTGCTATTGCCTCGTCGGCCGCATGCAGGTAGGCCAGCAGGCACCCCTTGTTGTAGGTGACGTAAGCGTTGTTCGGCGAGAGTTTCGCCGCATGGTTAAGGTCGGCCTGCGCCAGACTGAGGCGGGCTTTGCGTTGGTCGCTGTCGAGCGTGCCGGGAGCGGTACTACGCATGAGTATGCTGGCACGAAGCATCAGGGCGGCTACCGACGAACTGTCGGAGGCAACGGCACGGTTCGCCTCGTTGAGGGCGGAGGTATAGTTGTAGCGCGCGGCATAGATGGATGCAGCGAAAAGAGCCTGTTCGGTGGCGGAACAAAGTTTGGCCACGCGTTCCGCCTGCCGCTCGTCGCTTTCGGCATTTTCGAGGTTTTTGCCCTCGTTGAGTGCCGTCAAGCCAAACTGGCGGTACGATGTGTCGGCATGCCTGTATCGGTTCATCTCCTCCATAAATCCGATGGAGTGGTAGCCGCGTACATAAACGTTGTGGAAGGCCGGGGCGAACATGGGCAGGGGTTCTTGGTCGGTCCGTTCGTTCTGCACCTTTCCGTAGAGCGTGCCGAACACGTTGCGCACGGTGTCGGGGTCGTCCTGCACAAGTTGTTTGTACTGGTCAAGCTCATGCTCCGAACGGAGCCTCACTTTCTTGCGCGACTGTTTGCGGGCTGTGCCGAAGGAAAGGTCGAGGTTGCGGCGAGCCACTACGCTCTCGTCGTTGGCAGCTCCTCGTTTGTCGCCCACCTTGCGGCGAAGGACGGCGCGTTGCTCGTAGCCGTAGAGGAAGTCGGGATATTTTTGCAGCAGTTTGGTATAGTCGGCAATAGCCCCGCGGTAGTTGCCTACTTGGCCACGGAGCTGCGCACGGTTGTAGCGTGCCAGCGTATTGTCAGGCTCGGTTTTCAGCACAAAGTCAAAATCCTCAATGGCCCGGTTGAGGTCGCCCACGAACGAACGCAGCAATCCGCGGTTGTAGTGCGCCACGAAGTGGTCGGGTTGCAGCTCGATGGTGCGGTCGTAGTCCGCTATGGCCAAGCCAAACTTATCCATGGCGTGCCGGGCCTGGGCACGGCTGATGTAAAGTTCAAAGTCGTTGGGCTGCAAGGCTATGGCGCGCGTCAGGCAGGTGTCGGCCGAGGCGTAGCGGCCCTTGCTCAGTTCGTAGCGTCCCTTGAAACTCCACGCACTGGCATCTCGCGGTGTTTTTTGCAAGAGGCGGTCAATCCAGCCCATAGCCCCAAGCGTGTCCTTCTGTTCGAGGAGCGACTGCGCCTTGACCATGTACGTACGGTAGTAGGTGGGCCACTTTTGCAACATATACGTCAGGTCGGAGTCAGCACGGGCGTAGTCTTTGAGTTGCAAGAAGCAGAGCGCACGGTTGTAGCGCGCCCCCTGGTCGTCGGCGTGTTCGCGCAAAACGGCGTTGTAGTCGGCCACAGCGCCCACAAAGTTGTCGGTATGTACGCGGCAAAGTCCTCGCAACTGGTATACCTCCGTAATGAACGGGTTGAGCTGAATGCTTTTGTCGCAGTCGGCTTCGGCTCCGGTATAGTCCTCGAGCGTCAACTTGGCGTAGGCGCGGTAGTAGTAGGGAGCTGAGAGGAAGGGCTTGCTCTCAATGGCTTGGTTGAAGTAGTGTATGGCCGTCAGGTAGTCGTCTACGCTCAGGGCGTTGCGGCCCATAATCGTCACCATCTCGGCATCAACCTGCGCCATCGTTGCTGTGGGCTTTACCAACAGAAAAAGGAGGCATAACGCCGCATATACCCTCGCCCGGCGCAGTGCGCCGCGAAAGGTGCGTGCATTATGTCTCCTTTTGTTTACCATTGAGTTTGCTTGCCTTGCGGCTTCGCTTATTTGGGGCTTTTCACCTTGTACGAGCAACGGACTTTGCCTTTGAGCATCTGCGCGAGTTTGCCGCGAATCATCTGCTTGCGCAGGGGGGATATGCGGTCGATGAAAAGGTGCGCGTCGAGGTGGTCGAACTCGTGCTGCATTACGCGGGCCAGATAGCCGTCAACCCATTCCTCGTGTTCGTTGAAGTCTTCGTCCATGTACTTTACACGAATGCGCGTCGGACGACGCACAGGTTCGTTGATGCCTGGCAGACTGAGGCAGCCCTCGTCCATGAGTTTCGTCTCGCTCTCGTCGTATTCAAGGATGTGGGGGTTGATATACGCTTTGTTGAAACCGGCGTATTCGGGAAAGTCGTCTTTCAGTACGTCGAGCGTGATGACAACCACGCGGATGGCCTTGCCAATCTGGGGGGCAGCCAAGCCCACGCCGTCGCTGCGGTACATGGTTTCGAACATGTCGGCAATGAGCTGCTTGAGTTCGGGATAGTCGGGGGCAATGTCTTCCGACTCCTTGCGGAGCACGGGCATGCCGTAGGTGTAGATGGGGAGAATCATGTGAATATTTTCTTAACGCAGGATGCGTTTGCTTTCGAGGTAGTTTTGCAGGATGATGCACGCGCTTATTTCGTCGACAAGGCCTTTGTCGGTCTGCCGCCGCTTTTTGCTCACGCCGCTGTCGAGGATGGCTTGATGGGCAAGCACGGAGGTGAACCGTTCGTCGTAGAACTCTACGGGAATATCGGGCAGAGCCTTGCGCAGTTGTCCGGCAAAGGAACGAACGCGCGCCTGGTTCTCAGACGGTGCGCCGTTGGGCTGCGTGGGCAGACCGATGACAAAGCGTTCCACCTGCTCCTTCTTCGTATAGTCGGTGAGGAAAGCGAGCAGTTCGGGCGTACTGACGGTGGTCAGGCCGTTGGCGATGATTTGCGAAGCGTCGGTCACGGCTAAACCCGTGCGCCGTTTGCCGTAGTCTATGGAGAGAATGCGCATTCGTCGGCGTGTATGAAATACACATAACGCCCCCGGCCAACGCTGCTGCGCGGGCAGCGGCGTTTCCGGCGACGTTACGTTTTTGGGTGTTTACTTAATCATGTCGCAGCCCATGTAGGGTTGCAGAGCCTTCGGGATGCGGATGCCTTCGGGCGTTTGGAAGTCTTCGAGCAGAGCTGCCACGATGCGGGGCAGAGCCAGAGCCGAACCGTTGAGCGTGTGGCAGAGCTGAATCTTCTTGTCGGAGTTGCGGTAACGGCACTGCAAGCGGTTGGCCTGATAAGTATCAAAGTTCGATACGGAGCTAACCTCCAACCAACGCTTCTGTGCTTCGCTGTACACCTCGAAGTCGTAGCAGATGGATGACGTAAAACTCATATCGCCGCCGCAAAGACGAAGGATGCGGTAGGGCAATTCGAGCTTCTGCAATAGTCCTTCTACGTGTGCGAGCATCTCCTGGTGCGACTGCTCAGAGTGTTCGGGCGTATCGATGCGAACGATTTCAATCTTCGAGAACTCGTGCAGACGGTTCAGGCCGCGCACGTCCTTGCCGTAGCTGCCAGCCTCGCGGCGGAAGCACTCGGTGTAGGCGCAGTTCTTGATGGGGAGTTGGTCCTCTGTGAGGATAACGTCGCGGTAGATGTTCGTCACCGGCACCTCAGCCGTGGGGATGAGGTAAAGGTCGTCGAGTTCGCAGTGGTACATCTGCCCTTCTTTGTCGGGGAGCTGACCCGTGCCGTAGCCCGAAGCGGCGTTGACCACTGTGGGGGGCATAATTTCCGTATAGCCGGCGTTGCGTGCCTCGTCAAGGAAGAAGTTGATAAGTGCGCGCTGCAAACGTGCACCCATACCTATATATACAGGGAAGCCTGCGCCCGAAATCTTCACGCCCAAGTCGAAGTCGATGAGGTTGTATTTCTTAGCCAGTTCCCAGTGGGGCAAAGCGTTCTCGGGGAGTACGGTGTCGTGGCCGCCGGTTTTCACCACCACGTTGTCCTCGGCCGACGTACCCTCAGGCACAATGTCGTAAGGCACGTTGGGGATGGTCAAAAGCACCTGGCGCTTGTCGGCATCGGCCTGCTTCATGGCCTCTTCCAGTTCCTTGCTCTTCACCTTGATGTCGGCCACTTCGGCCTTGGCAGCCTCAGCTTCGTCTTTCTTTCCTTCCTTCATCAGGCCGCCAATGCTCTTCGAGAGCGTCTTCACCTTGGCATTGAGGTTGTCCAGCTCGGCCTGCGCTTCCTTGCGCTTATTGTCGAAAGCGAGCACCTGCTCAATGGCTTCGCGTGCTCCCTTGAAGTGTTTCTTTTCCAAGCCGCGGATAACGGCTTCCTTGTCGTCGGTAATCTGTTTGATTGTAAGCATAGCTTTCCTTTATATATTACTGACCGCAAAAGTACTATTTTTTTGCGAAGTCGTTCGCAAATGCCCTTACCTTTGCAAGGCAACAACACATCGAAACCTTTTCAGCATGAACATTGAAGAAGTAAGGGCCTACTGCCTTTCGCTGCCCGGCACGACGGAGGACATGCCCTACGGCCCGGACTGGGTGGTGTTTCGCGTGGGCGGAAAGATTTTCCTCCACATATCGCTCGAACGCCGCCTCATCGCCATCAAGCTGCGTCCCGAACACGGCGAGCAGCTCCGCGCAACCTACGAGGCGGTGCGCCCTGCTTGGCACATGAACAAGCGCCACTGGAACGACGTTGAGACAGAAGGCACATTTCCTCAGAAAACCATTGAGGAGTGGATTAGGGAGTCGTACGCCCTCGTCCGTGCCAAACTCCCCCGAGCCGTGCGCGATGGCCTTGCCCCCTGCCCTACTCCTTAACCGCTCACTCACTTTGCCCTGGGCTATGGAGAGCTGGCCTTTCAGGCCGCATCCCATCGGCAAATTGCCTGTTGCGACAATTCTCGGACAGCAATAAAGGGCGAAGCCGCATAGGCGCAGTTTCAACCAGTCCGCCGTCGCAAAAAATTGCGCATAGGGGCGCAATTTTTTGCGCCCTGCGGAGAGGAAATCTTGGCCGTGATGTTACGCCAAAGTTCTTCTGCTGAAAACCATAGTTTGCCAAATGCTGGATTGGCTATTTTATAAAGTGCCTTCTGCGCTGATTGCCCCTTTAACTTTTCTAATACGACAAAGTGATTTTGATCCCAATACAAGATGGTTGGAAGGGGACAATCTGTGTATAATTGTTCCAACGACATTTCGAAGGTGGCACTATTCATGCCAATGGCTGTGAGCGAATCGCGAATACCAGCTACGCTCACCCCCTCACGTGTGAGGTGGGCGAGTGAGCGTAGATAAGATAAGGGATAGTCTTTACCATAATACGATGCAACCATGCGCACACAGGCAGGACCGCAATCCATTTGGTCAAACTGTCGGGAGAATTTCATGCTTTATTCTTTTAGCTTTGCTTTTTCTTTGGCATCACATTGAAACGATACACCACGTGGAGCATTACGTAGCGAGGTTGCGAGTTGACCCATGTTTCGGTGCGACCTTGGGCATTCACAGTGTGCTGCACGTTGCTGATTTGCTTCAAGATGTCTACGGCATTGAGGCGGAAGGTAAGATTACCCTTTAAGATGGTCTTGGCCACAGAGGCGTTCCACACCCAGTTGGTGGTGTTGAGTGTGTGGTCACTATAGCCGCTACGATTGTAAAGGTTTAGGTCGGTGGTGATTTGCCAATTCATTGGTAAGTTGAGGGTAGCATTAGCACCAGCTGTAATGTCGAAAGCAGATATATCGTCATACCCCTCGCGCCCTGAACGACTGTTGAGCCATGAGAGGCTACCACGTATGCCGAAGGTATGTTTACCTACGCGATAAGATAGTGCCAATTGTTCACCAAGCGTCAGGTTGTTCACCACACTGCGCTCGAGCGCTTCGCTCTCTGAGGCATAGTCTACGGAGTGTACGTATGAGGCGGTGGTTACGGTCTGAAACTGGAAGGCTTCGTTCTTTCCGAAGGGCATATTATACTGCACGGATTCATAGGTATTCCAATTGCCATTGATGTTTTTGGGCATCCACGTGCTCACGCCTGTCGCACGGTTGTAGAGGCGGGCTTGCGCAATGGCATTATCGGTGCGTCCATAACTTGCATAGAGTACGACGTTGTTATGTCGTTGATTGTGAAAACGAGCGTAGCGTGCATTCACACTATGCGTGCGAGGCTTCTCCAATCCTGGGTTGTTGACATAAATGTTGGTCGGATCGCTATCGTTGATAGTGCCAAGTTGGTTGTAGATGCTGGGCACATTTTTTGTAAAACTATAGTTTGTTTCTACTTCCGTGCGAACTTTCTGGCCATTGTCCTTGTATCTGAGCTTTATAGTCGGAGTAAACTTACTGATGGTTCGTGACAACAAGGTGTCCAACTGTGCCTTGTCGTAGTCCAAGCGTTCGTGCATAATATCTTCGCGCAAAGTGAGGTCGGCATTAAAGCTCTTGCTTGAACTCGCACTTGGTACATAGAGATATGCGAAACTTACAAGTGGGCTAATCTTGTTTTGTGTCAAATTAGAAGCATAGGTATTGTTGAGATCAACGATCAACTGTTCGGGACTGATGGCAGAAGGGGGAACCATCATGCTTCCGTTAGCTCCATTTGCAAACTCTTCATGCAGATGCAGCAACGTGTTAACTTGATCATAGCGATGAAAATCATACTGCACCTCAGGCTTGATTAAAGCATAATGTCCTGCACCGCTCTGATAAGGGCGGTAGTTCCAAGTGTAGCCTATGTCGGCATTCATGCCATATGTTTTGGAGACGTAATCTGACTTTTGGAATAAATTGTCACCTTTGCCCACATTGGGTGATGAGTTTCCATACACTCTGTTGAATGAACTGAGATAACGATTGGTGTCGCGACGATAGTTTCCCGTCAATGCTATCTCGATGTTATCGTAGGTGGTGGGAAATGATATCGTGGTGTTGGCGGCTAAGTTGGCTATTATCCAATTTGATTTGCCGTCTTGGTCGTTGCCGATGCGTGTCAAGAGGTTGCGAGTGAAGCGTGAAGATGCTATTCCGTTTTGAGCGAAGAGTGAATCAAGTGACTGCACACGGTATTGCTCTTCTGGACTCTCTGAGAATTGTGCACGATGACTCATGCTTGCGTAATCATTCTTCAGATAATCAATAGAGGGCTTCAACTCAAAGTAGGCACGCTCTGCTGAATATTGGAACTGATGTGCCGACATGAGGTGCAGCTTCCGATCGTTGTGAAGTGAATGCGAACGTTCGACAATGTCGCCTGTGTTAAAGTAATTCACATTGCTTCCCTTACGCTCCACCTCTGGTTCTTCGTGGGTAAGGGTCACGTTACCAAAGAGCTTGGTGCGGTCGTGCGAATAGAGATAGTCCAATCCGCCCATTTTCACGTCCAACTCGCCATCTTGCGCCCAACCTCCGTTCCATTGACCTGATGAACTTCCCATTTGGGTGTCCTTGATGTTGTTGAGATTGGCAAAGGCGGCCATGCGCATCTTTCCGCTATAGCCCATGCCAAAAGTCTTGCCCAAGTAGCGGTCGGAAGGGAAACCATAACCGCCTTCTACATTGCCCAACCAACCATTGGAATAGGCTTTCTTCAATATCACGTCCATCACCATATGCTCGTCCGCCCCCATAGCCTTCTTACCGTTGGCCTTGGCTTTCAGATAATCATCGTTTGCTGCGCGGTCGTACACCTTGATGTTCTTTACCGTATAGGCTGGCAAGTTTTCAAGGGCTACTTTGGGATTGCCCGCAAAGAAGTCCTCACCATTGACCATCAGGCTCTCGATAAACTTTCCGTTCACCTTGATTTGACCGTCTTTGAGTTCTGCTCCAGGGAGTTGCGCCACCAATGCATCAAGCATGGAGCCTTCTGCCAAGTCGAAAGCGGCCGCGTCATAAACTACGGTGTCACCTCGCGTCACCATCTTGATATGGGTGGCGCGAACGACGGCTTCTTTCAACTGCCTGGTCTTGATCTTTTTCATCCTAAGTGTGCCTATACCAAGGGTAGTATTGCGCTTGGTAGTCACAGTGAAATCTTTTTGAACTTCAGTGTATCCTTCTTTGTCTGCACGCAAAGTGTATTTGCCTGGACGAAAATCAAACTCAAACATATAAGTAGAACTTTCAACATCAGCACGTATAACTTTATATGGCACTTGAATACTATCATTGAAATACAATGCTAATTGTACATTATCTAAGTGCTTTTCTGTAATATCTTCATTAATACCAAAAATGACCAAACATTTCTGAGCATGAGATATGTTAATTTGGCAGATAAAGCAAATCAGAGTGAATATAATTTTTCTCATTTTAACGAGTTTGACAGGTAGCAAATCAAACAGAAAGGACTTGTCCCTCATTATTAGAGAGTACAAGTCTGGTTAGCTTAAAAACCGATACACATTGTCGTTACAGTGGGAGTTGGTGAACCACTGGGGCCAATTGTTGGTGTTGTTGGTGTTGTAGGACCACAATAGTTGATTGTACACTGGTTTGAGCACTCAGGGTTGGCGCATTCACCATTCTTGCATTTCGGGTTTCTTC
Organism: bacterium; assembly: GCA_963661625.1. GTDB lineage: Bacteria > Bacteroidota > Bacteroidia > Bacteroidales > Bacteroidaceae > Alloprevotella. Next base: position 3,331 of record CAVLCM010000009.1, on the reverse strand, counting down.
TGCAGGTCTCTATTGTCGTCAAAATCAATCCGCCGTGGAGTTGGCGAAGGCGGCTTGGGATTGGTAGTCCTGCACCATTTCGTTGATGATGCCGTCGGCAAGGCCGAGGTTGGGCACTTGGATGAGGGTGGACTCGGTGCTTTCGGCCACGGCGAGGAATATTTTCGCTGCGGGGACTATCACGTCGGCACGGTCGGGCTTCAGGTTGAACGCGTCCATGCGCTCTTCAACCGTTAGCGGAGCCAGAGCCTCGTGGAGCTTGCGCAGGGTAGCCACGGGGAGGCTGTCGGCCGACTTTTCGCGCTTGGCGGCCAGGCGGTAGAGTTTGTTGATGTTGCCGCCGCTGCCAACGATGGTGATGTTGTCGTAGCCTTGGGTCACCTTCCGCAGTTCGGCCTGCATCTCCTCCTTCGCCTCGGGCGACACCTTGCCTTTGAGCAAACGGATGGTGCCGACGTTGTAGGAGCGCGAGTGGATGCGCTCGCCGTTGTGGATGAAGGTGCATTCCGTTGACCCGCCGCCCACGTCGACGTAGAGGAAGTTGCCGTCGGTGGGCAAGAGGGAGAGGTGGTTGTCGTAGACGATTTGCGACTCCTCGTCGCCCGAGATAATCTCCAACTTGATGTGCGCCTCCTTCTCAATGGCCTTCATCACCTTTTTGCCGTTGCCCGAGTCGCGCATGGCCGACGTGGCGCAGGCTCTGTAATGCTCCACGCCGTACACCTTCATGAGCTGGCGGTAGGCCTTCATGGTGTGGATGAACTGGTCGGCCTTCTCCCACGACAGTTTGCCATCGGTAAATACCTCCATGCCGAGCCTCAGCGGCACGCGCAGGAAGAGGAGTTTGCGCAGGCGTTGCTTGCCGTCGCTCTCGGTTTGGAGTTGCTTGATGAGCAGGCGCGCGGCGTTGGACCCCACGTCGATGGCTGCGAATACGGGCGATTGCGATTGTTGGTTGTCGGTCATGAGCGCAGGTCTATTTCGTTAAGGTATGCGTTGTAGAGTTCCTCTTGCGAGCGGAAGGGGGCTGCCCCCTCCTCCACCGTTTGCAGGGCGTTGCTGTCCGTGCCGTCGACGATGCGGCCGTTGGTAGTGTCGGCCAGGCCGTACTCCACGGTGCGGAGCAAGTCGCGTTGCAGGTCGGCATCGTAGACCGGCGTAAGCACCTCCACGCGGTTGACGAGGTTGCGCGGCATCCAGTCGGCCGAACCCATGTAGTACTTCGGTTTGCCGTCGTTGGCGAAGATGAGGATGCGTGCGTGTTCCAGGTAGCGGTCTATGATACCCACTATGCGCAGGTTGCCGTTGAGCTGAGGCAGCGTAGGCACGAGCGAGCAGTTGCCGCGGCAAACCACGTCGACGCGAACGCCTGCCGCTGCGGCCTGGTAGATTTTGTTGACCACTTCGCGGTCGGTGATGTGGTTGATTTTGATTTTCACCCAGGCTGCCTTACCCTCCTGGGCGTTGTGGATTTCGTTGTCGAAGAGGCGAAGAACGCGCGCCTTCATGCTGTTGGGCGACACGAGGAGTTCGCGGAAGCGCACCTGCGAGAAGGGTTTTTCGATAAACTCAAACACCTTGGCCACCTCGTTGACGATGCGCGGACGGGCCGTCATCATCAGGTAGTCGGTATAGACACGGGCGTTGCCTTCATGGAAGTTTCCGGTGCCGACACAGGCAATGTTGCCCTTCTTCGACTCGATGAAGAGCAGTTTGGAGTGCACTTTCAGGCCGTCAACGCCGTAGATGACGTTTACGCCCTCCTCCTGCATCCGCTTGCTCCACATGATGTTGCTCTCCTCGTCGAAGCGGGCCAGCAGTTCAACGACGGCCGTCACCTTCTTGCCGTTGCGCGCGGCGGTGATGAGGGCTTTGATGACCTTCGAGTCCTTGGCCAGGCGGTAGAGCGTGGTCTTGATGGCCTTCACCTCGGGACGGATGGCGGCCTCGCGCAGCACGCGGATGTAGCCGTCGAACGAATGGTAAGGCACGTGGATGTACTGGTCCTTCGTGCGTATTTGGTCCAGAAGGCTCTGCGCCGACAGGAACGACGGCTTCATCAGGTGGTGCCACTTAGGGTATTTCAGTTCCTTGTGGCCGCAGTCGGGGAACGACATCAGGTCCTTGTGGTTCTGGTAGCGGCCGCCGGCGAGCGACGTGTCGAGTTCCTTCGCGTCGATGCGCTCAATGATTTTCTGCTGCATATCCTTGGGCATCGACGCGTCGTAGATGAGGCGCACGGGGTTGCCCTTGCGGCGGCTGTTCACGCCCTCGGCGATTTTGTGCAGCACGCCGTAGTCCTGATCGTTGTCGATCTCCATCTCTGCGTCCTTTGTAAACTTGATGGAGAAGGCGCGGTAGCTGCTCTTCTTGAACCCGATGAACACCAAGGGGAGGCAGAAGCGGATAACGTCGTCGAGGTACATGATGTTGTCCATGCCGTCGGAGGCGGGCAGTTTTATCCAGCGGCCGTACTCACGGTCGGGCACCTTGATGATGGCAAAGCGTTTTTTGTCGCCGTCTGCGTCGACCTTCTCCACAACGAGGTAGATGCGGTTGTCTTCGAGCATCATCAGGTTGTCAATTTGCGAGAGCCAGATGGGCAGCACGCCGCCTGCCAGTTTGTCGTAGAAGAAGTGGGTCAGGAACTGCTTCTGCTCGTCGTTGAGGTCGGCCTCGGTAATGAGGCGAATGCCGTGGTTGGGCAGGAGCGACATCACGTGGGCCACCTCGCGGGCGTATTCGCCGCTATACTCCTTGTTGAGTTTGTTGATGGTTTTGAGCGTGTCCTTCAAGGCGCGGTGCGTGCGCTTGTCGAGGTCGGGATTTTCGAGGATGCGGTTGAGCGAAGCCACTCGCACACGGAAAAACTCGTCGAGGTTGTTGGAATAGATGCCCAGGTACGAAAGGCGTTCGAGCAGGGGGAGTTCCTCCTTCTCGGCCTCCTGCAAAATGCGGTGGTTGAAGTACATCCAACTCACGTCGCGCTCAATGTATGATTTTGTCTTGACCATGATTGTACGGTTTTGCGTTGTGTTGATTGGTAATCGGCGGTAAAATTACTCGGGCGATATTACAGACTTGTTACAACGACCTTAACACTTTGTTAACACGGAAAATCCATGTGACCTACGCAGCTCTGGCCGTTGAGAAAGCATATCTCGCCACCATCAAGATGCTGAACAACAAGGGCAAGGACCAGTGACGGCCGCAAGCCTCTGAACCGTCATTTGCTTAGCCCCGATTTCGCTCACCTTCGGCCTCGTAAAAAATTTTCGTTGAAAATCAAAGCGTACATTTATGCGATGAGTGGACGTACGTCATGAGGGTG
>CAVLCM010000008.1:0-23215 GCA_963661625.1 bacterium | reverse complement strand
ACGTAACTCGTTGATTTTCAATATGCGCCATTTGGTGGTGCAAAAAAGTGATGACGTCAGGAGCCTGAATAAGACTGGGCGGAAATGCTCCAAGAAGCCAAGGTTACGCCTCCCGAACTAAGCCTTTTTTGATTAGGGCTGGGGGTATGCGTTCGTGCATCAAATCACAACCACTTTGGTCGCCACGCTTTTCTTTCCGTCGGCAGTGGCCACCATGATGAAGTACACGCCGGGGGCTACGCGCTGCCCGCTGCTCTGCTGCGTCAAGTCCCACTGCCACGAACCGCCAATGGCGTTGCCCACAGCAACGAGTTGCGACCCCGTACTAAGCACCTTCACCTCAGCCCCTTCGGTAAGTCCCTTGATGGTCACTTTGCCTGTATACCCCGGACGTACGGGGTTGGGGTAAGCCACGATGTCGCTCTTGTTGAGCGAGGGCAGGGGGGCTGTGGTACCCGTCTCGTAGCAACACACCCCGTTGTCGGTGGCGATGTAGAGCCGCCCCGTGATAGAGTCGAGGGCGAGGTCGTAGATGTTGTCAGAGATAAGCGGCGAATCACTCTTAGTCCAATGTCCGAGAATTTCGCTGCCATCGGCGTTGACAAGATAAATGCCCGCGCCGAGCGTACCGAGCCATTTGCGGTTGCCGCCGTCCACCTCTATGGCCGACACCGGAGTGCCTGTCAGTAAGTAGTCGGCGTAGTTCGTTCCGTCGTTGCGCGGCACTTTGGGCTGGTAGACAGTGCAATCCGTATTGAACCAGTCATCGGGGTCGGTCACGGCGTATACGCCTGAGGAACAACCGAACCAAATCTGCCCTGTGCGGTCTTCCTTCATGGCCATTGTTTCGGAGAAACTGCATTCTGTACCGTCCTCGTTGTCGGCGGAGGAGTGGAAACTGTTGCGGTCGTCGGAAGCATCGTTTAGGGTATTGTTGAAGTCGAGCACGTACAGTCCGGAACTTACCGACGAACTTGACGCGCGGATGTTGCCCCAAAGCCTTCCCTTGGAGTCGAACATAATTTTTTCGGCATACATTTGCGAAGCGAGTGCTTCGGTCGCCACGTGCATCCACGTCCCGTCGTTGCGCATCACGGCGAGGAGGGTATCTGCGCCGTTGTTCGTCATCCAGAGGTTGCCGTCCTTGTCATAGGCGCAGCCCCCCACCAGCACGTAGATATTTCGGTGGTATGCCGAGACGACGCTGGATGGGTAGTTGAGGATGGAGTTGTCCACGTTGTAGAGGGTCTTGAACTTGCTGTTCTGGTACTCGTAAATGCCTTCCGAATAGCTGCTTGCTACGACGTGTTGCTCATCGTGCGGATCCACGGCTACGTGGCAGATATTGGTGAAATACTTAGGTCCGCGTCCGTCGCGCGAAGGGGTATTGATGGCATTGTCTTCGTCCATGTCGTTCCAGTTTGTGCCGTCGTAGCAGGCGAGCGAACTTTCCTGAAAATTCGTTTCCATGAAGCCGCCAGCCACATATAAGCGGCCATTGTTGAGCAGGAGCGAGTAGCTCTGCGCATGGCGCGGCCCAAAGTTGCCGATGCTGTCTGTGGCAGCCTCCACCTGTCCCGACGACGGGAGCAAGAATGTTTGCAGGCCACCGTAGCCCTGTGAGGCGAAGAGCGTGTTCTCCGAGGTGCGTGTCACGTCGTTCGGGCCGATGCTCGTGCTGAGCCATCGCTGCTGGTTCGGACTGTCTGCCAAAAACGTGCAGAGCGCGCCCATGCAGTAGAACTGTATGTATTTCCCGTTAGCCGAACCGCCGCTTGCTGCAAAGGTACTCACGAAGTCCACCTTCGCCGTGCCGTCCTCGTTCTGCGAGAGCAGGTTTATGCCCGTGGAGTAGCCTGAAAGGCCCGTCTTTGCCGGGTTTACCATAAACGCCTTCTCGCCGCTGCCAATGAACGACTTTACGGGCAGTGTCTGCCGTTCGGTGCGCCATTGCGAGGGGACGTAAAGGTCGTCCGTCAGCGAACCGCTCATCAGCGAGTCGTTCATGCCCACGTAGATCCGTTTGTTCAGCACAATGCCGTCAGTCACGCCGCTGCCTATCTGGTAGTAGCCCTTGACCGTCACATTTTTCAGGTCGAGCAGTATCACGCCCTTCTCCGTGCTGACGCAGGCCCAGTCGTTGTGCACGTTGAGATTGGTGCAGTCCACCTGGCTTTCGTCATAGTTCTTCACGTCGGGCAGGTTCGTCACGCTGAACTCTCCGTTTTCGCCCGTACCGTCGTCGGGATAGACGAGGTCGATGTTGTTGTTGCTATAAAGCAGCACAAGGCACTTCTGCGAGGCCGACCATCCCATGTAGGCAATGTCGTTCTCGGACAGACCGTGGCTGAGACGGTCGAGCGTCTGCGAACTGTTTGCCTCGGAATCGTAGGCCAGCAGGTGTCCGTTGTAGAGGGCATACACCATCTTCCCCACGCCGACGGTGCGCGTGGCATTGTGGTACGACAGGTGGTAGCTCCACAGCGAATTTTGCGCCGCAGCTTGCACGGAGGCGAACAGGCAAACAACTGTCAGCAGTACGGCGGAGAGGAGTGACGATATGCGGTTCATGCGTTAGCGGTTGAGGAATGCAACAAGTTTAGCCACGGCACGTGCGCGGTGCGAGAGGGTGTTCTTCACGGCCACTCCCAGTTCGGCAAAGGTGAGGCCTTTGTCCTCGGGCACGAATACGGGGTCGTAGCCGAAACCCTCCGTGCCTCGTTTCTCGGTGGCGATAGTTCCCGTCACGATGCCCTCGAAGAGGTGTTCTTCGCCGTCTTTGATTAGGGCAATCACCGTGCGGAACTGCGCACTGCGGTCGTCCTTGTTGCTGAGCGCGTCGAGGAGTTTCGCGGTGTTGGCCTCCGGGTCGTGGCGGTCGGGATAGGCGTAGCGCGCCGTGTGCACGCCGGGGCCGCCCCCGAGGGCGGTCACTTCCAGACCCGTATCGTCGGCAAAGCAGTCGTAGCCGTAGCGTTCCTTCACCCACCGCGCTTTGATGAGCGCGTTGCCCTCGAGCGTGTCGGCTGTTTCGGGGATGTCGTCGTGGCAATCAATGTCGGCGAGCGACAGTATGCGGAACGCATGCCCCATTATCTCGCGTATCTCGTCGAGTTTGTGGGCGTTGTTCGTGGCAAACACAATCGAGGGCAGTGCCTCTTTTCGGGTTGTTGCGGTCATGGCGTGAGTGGGTTTGTTTTAGGGTATAAACGGCGGGGAATGCAATTTATTTCCTCGCCGGGTGTTGTTTTACGCTTTGGGCAGCGGGTTAGCGGTTTTCTCGTCCTTCGAGGCTTTTACCTTGATGCGGTCGAAGCCCTCGCCGAACACGCCGATTACCTTCGATTGCGACACAAAGGCGTTGGGGTCGATGCTCTGGATGATGCGGAAAATGTTGGTACTCTCGCGCTTCTTGGCAAGCACCACCAGCACCTTGCGTTCCTCCTTGGTGTACCATCCCTGTCCGTCGAGCACGGTAACGCCGCGGTGCGTGGCACTGATGGCCGCCGCGATGGAGTCGTATTCGCGCGAGAAGATGAGGAACTGCACCGACTGACGGCCGCGGTCCACCACGTAGTCGAGCATCAGGTTGACGATGATCAGCGTGCAGTAGCCGTAGAGGAGTTTGTCCACGTTGCCGTCGGGCAGGAAGAAGGCCGTGGTGATGATAATGATGTCGCAAAGCATCATCATTTGTCCCAGCGTCACGTCCTTGTACTTGTTGATAATCGAGGCAATGATGTCGGTGCCGCCGGTCGAGCCGTTGTGCAGGAACACGAAGCCGATGCCTACGCCCTCAATGGCCGCACCGAGAATGCACGACATGAACGCGTTGCCCTGCACCACCTGTGGCAGGTGGCTGTGGGGGTTGATGTCGGGGAACATGTCGGGGTTTTGCTGCCCGAGGTATATCATCACCTCCTGCGAAACGCCGAGCAGGAACGACAGCATAAACACGGCGTAGATTGTTTTCAGGCAAAAACGCCATCCCAACACTTTCACCGCCACAATCAGCAGCAGGATGTTGACGGCGAAGAAGGTGTACTGCACCGGGAAGCCCGTTGCGTAGAATATCACTGCGCCCGCACCAGCCAGACCGCCGGTGGTGATTTCGTAGGGCAGTTGGAAACAGGTAAATCCCAAGGCGTACATCACCAAGCCGATGGTGATAATCACGTAGTCGCGGATGTCCTGTCCGAGGGTGGTTTTGAATTTCTTTACCACGGTTGTTAAGTTTTTAGGTTGTTGCGGCTGCGCGTTTCCTTGTGGGGAAGCGCGCAGCCGCTAATAGTTTTCTGTGAGGAGCGCGCCGTTACTTAATCACGATGTTGACGATGCGTCCGGGAACCACGATGACTTTCACCACCTGCTTGCCTTCGAGGTACTTCTTGGCCTGTTCGCTGGCGAGGGTGGCCTCCTGGATGCTCTCCTTCGTAGCGTCGGCGGCAAAGTCGAGCGTGAAGCGCGTCTTGCCGTTGAACGATACGCTGAGCGTCTGTGTGTCCTCTTTCAGGTAGCTCTCGTCGTACGTCGGCCAGGGTGCGTCGCAAACGGTTGTCTCGTGGCCAAGGGCGTGCCACAGTTCTTCTGCCATGTGGGGAGCAAAGGGGGCGAGCAGCGTCACGACGGTTTCGAGTACTTCGCGGCTGCGGCACTTCTGCTGGGCGAGTTCGTTCACGGCAATCATGAAGGCGGGTATCGACGTGTTGTAAGAGAACACCTCAATGTCCTCGCTCACCTTCTTGATGAGCTTGTGCAGGGTTTTGAGGTTGTCCTTTGTGGGCGCGTCGTCCGTGGCTGCCAATCCCTCGTTCTTGGGGTAGAAAAGGTTCCACGCCTTACGGAGGAAGCGGGCGCAGCCGTCAATGCCGTTCGAGTCCCAGGGCTTGCTCTGGTTGATGGGGCCGAGGAACATTTCGTAGAGGCGGAGCGTGTCGGCACCGTATTTCTCGACAATCATGTCGGGGTTGACCACGTTGTACATCGACTTCGACATCTTCTCGATGGCCCAACCGCACACGTACTTGCCATCTTCAAGGACGAACTCTGCCGTTTCGTATTCGGGGCGCCATTTCTTGAATGCGCCGAGGTCGAGCACGTCGTTCTGCACAATGTTTACGTCTACGTGGATGGGGGTGGTGTCGTACTTGTCTTTCAGTCCGAGACTTACGAACGTATTGCTGTCCTTGATGCGGTAAACGAAGTTCGATCGGCCCTGTATCATGCCCTGGTTCACGAGCTTTTGGAACGGCTCTTCCTTGCGTGAAACACCGAGGTCGAAGAGGAACTTGTTCCAGAAACGGCTGTATATAAGGTGTCCAGTGGCGTGTTCCGAACCGCCGATGTAGAGGTCGACGTTCTGCCAGTATTCGTCGGCTTCCTCGCCCACGAGCGCACTGTCGTTGCGCGGATCCATGTAGCGCAGGTAGTAGGCCGACGAACCAGCGAAGCCCGGCATCGTAGACAGTTCGAGGGGGAACACCGTGGCGTTGTCAATGCGCGCGTTGTCCGTCACGCAGCGGTTTGCTTCGTCCCACGCCCAGCGAGTGGCGTTGCCAAGGGGCGGCTCGCCCGTTTCGGTGGGCAAGAACTTGCTTACTTCGGGCAGTTCGAGGGGCAGGCAGTCGGCCAGTACCATTTGCGGCATGCCGTCCTTGTAGTATACGGGGAACGGCTCGCCCCAATAGCGTTGGCGTGAGAAGATGGCGTCGCGCAGGCGGAAGTTTACCTTCACGCGACCGAGCTTGTTTTCCGTGACGAACTTCTTTGTGGCGGCGATGGCCTCCTTCACGCTAAGTCCGTTGAGCGAGAAGCCTTTCAAAGCCTCCTTGCCAGCTGCGGGCGAGTTCATCACCATGCCCTCCTTGGCGTCGAAACTCTCCTCGCTTACGTCTGCACCCTCGATGAGGGGGACGATGGGCAGCGAGAAGTGGCGCGCAAAGGCATAGTCGCGCGAGTCGTGTGCCGGCACGGCCATGATGGCTCCTGTGCCGTAGCCCGCCAATACGTAGTCGCTCACCCAAACGGGAATTTCGTCACCCGTAAACGGGTTGATGGCGTATGCGCCCGTGAACACGCCCGTTACGCGGCGGTCGGCGATGCGTTCGCGCTCCGTGCGCTTTTTTGTGGCTTCGAGGTAAGCTTCCACCTCAGCCTTTTGCGCTTCGGTGGTCAGCTGGCCAACGAGTTCGCTCTCGGGAGCTAAAACCATGAACGTCACGCCGAAGATTGTGTCGGCGCGGGTGGTGAAGATGGTGAACTTCACGTCGCTGTCCTTCACGGAGAACTGCATCTCCGTACCCTCGCTGCGGCCAATCCAGTTGCGCTGCGTTTCTTTCAGCGAATCGCTCCAATCCACCGTGTCAAGGCCGTCGAGCAAACGCTGAGCGTAGGCTGACACGCGGAGGCACCATTGCTTCATCTTCTTCTGTACCACGGGATAGCCGCCGCGCTCGCTCACGCCGTCAACCACCTCGTCGTTGGCCAGCACCGTGCCGAGTTTGGGGCACCAGTTCACCATTGTTTCGCCAAGGTAGGCAATGCGGTAGTTCATCAGCGTCTCCTGCTTTTGCTTGTCGCTCATGTTCTTCCACTCGTCGGCGGTGAAGTGGAGTTCCTCGCTCTGCGCCAAGTTCTCTGTGTCCTCCGTACCTTTCTCCTCGAAGTGCTTCACGAGTTCGGCGATGGGCAGGGCCTTGCCGCACTTGCGGCAGTAGAAGTGGTTGAACATTTCCTGGAAAGCCCACTGCGTCCAGTGGTAATACTGCGGGTCGCAGGTGCGCACCTCGCGGTCCCAGTCAAACGAGAACCCTATTTTGTCGAGCTGCTCGCGGTAACGCTTGATGTTTGTCTCGGTAGTGATGGCCGGGTGTTGCCCAGTCTGTATGGCGTACTGCTCAGCCGGCAGTCCGTATGCGTCGTAGCCCATGGGGTTCAGCACGTTGAAGCCGCACTGGCGCTTGTAGCGTGCGTAGATGTCGGAGGCAATGTAGCCCAGCGGATGGCCCACGTGAAGTCCTGCACCTGATGGGTAGGGGAACATGTTGAGCACGTAGAATTTCTTTTTCTCCGGGTCAATCTCCACGTGGTAGGTCTTCTCCTCGGCCCACGTCTTTTGCCATTTTTGTTCTATCTCTCTGAAATTGTATTCCATCGTTTGAGTGTATGTATATTATAGGTGCAAAGTTAGTGTAAGCCCCTTGAAACTTAAAACGATTGCGCCAAAATCTTCAATCTGCCGCCTGCGCTCCGTCCGGCTCGTTTGTTCGTCTGCGCTCTGCTCTCGCCTCCGTTCGCCGTCGGGTGGCAAATGGCTTCGGGGTGGTTGACGTACACCGTACGCGAAACATGTGTCACCCGTACGGCGTACACATGTAGCTCGTATGGCATACGTGTGTTACTCGTACGGTGTGCGTCGCTCAGCCCGAGGGTAGGGGAGATTATGTGGCGGTCGCAAACGGACGCTTTTCAGAGGTTGTTTCTCATCTTGATTTGTGCAAAACGGATATGGCAATCCATTACGATATCGCCCGTTTTTTGTTAAAAAAGCGCTGGGAATGTGCTTTTACGCCCAAAATCGTTCATACAGGGATTTATATTTTTTACTCTGTCACAAATTTGTAACAAATTGAATATCAATAGTAAACGTGGTGGCTGGACTTTCAAGAAGTTTCTATTTTTATTTTAATCGTTTCTTTCGGCTTGTTAATCGCTTAAATTTGCAACGCAGACCAATCAAAAGGCGTACTAAAAAGAAATACAAAACACACCCCTTACATGAAACGACTTTTTCTTACACTCACGGCAACGGCTTGCCTCTCGATAGGAGCGGCGGCGCAGGACTTGCAATCGCCCAACGGCAATTTCAAGATGAACTTCTCGCTTGACGAGCAGGGCCGCCCCACATACAATCTTACCTATAAAGGCCGCGACATCGTGAAGTCCTCGCACATGGGCATTGAACTCAAACAGGAAGACCCCAACAAAGCACAGGACTTTGAGTTCAAGACGCGCGCCGACGCGTCGAAGCTCGCCCAGAAGGCCGACCTCATGACGGGGTTTGTTGAAACGGGAACCACAACAGGAACCTTCGACGGGACGTGGAAGCCCGTTTGGGGCGAGGAAAGCAGCATCCGCAACCATTACAATGAACTCTGCGTGACGCTCTCGCAGCCCAAGAACGAGCGCACGATAAAGATACGCTTCCGTATGTTCGACGATGGCTTGGGGTTCCGCTACGAGTTCCCCGAGCAGAAGAATCTCACCTACTTCACCATCAAGGAAGAGCATACGCAGTTTGCCATGGCTGGCGACCACACCGCCTGGTGGATACCGGGCGACTACGACACGCAGGAGTACGAAACCGTCACCTCGAAGTTGAGCGAAATACGCGGCTTGATGAAGAGCGCCGTTACGCAGAACTCCTCGCAAACCCCCATCTGGGAAGGCGGCGTACAGACCGCACTGATGATGAAAACGGCCGACGGCCTCTACATCAACCTCCACGAGGCAGCCTGCATTGACTATTCCACAATGCACCTCAACTACGATGACAAAACGCAGACCTTCGAGAGCTGGCTCACGCCTGACGCACGCGGTGACAAGGGCTACCTGCAAGCACCCTGCGTGTCGCCCTGGCGCACCATCATTGCCGGCGAAAAGGGTGCTGACATCCTTGCCTCGCGCATGACGCTCAACCTCAATGAGCCTTGCAAAATAGTGAATACATCCTGGATTAAACCGACGAAGTACATCGGCATTTGGTGGGACATGATTACCAATAAAGGCACATGGGCATATACCAACGACTTCTCCACTGTTGAACTCGACAAGACCGATTATGCCCACGCCAAGCCCAACGGTACGCACTCCGCCAATACGGCCAACGTGAAGCGCTACATCGACTTCGCTGCCAAGCACGGGTTCGACGCCGTGTTGGTTGAGGGTTGGAACATCGGTTGGGAGGACTGGTTCGGCCACGAGAAGGACTATGTGTTCGACTTCGTAACCCCCTATCCCGACTTCGACGTTAAGGCCATCCACGAGTATGCCGCATCGAAGGGCGTGAAGATGATCATGCACCACGAAACGTCCGCTTCTGTGCGCAACTATGAGCGCCACCTCGACCAGGCTTACCAGTTCATGAAGGACAACGGTTACGACGCATTGAAGAGCGGCTACGTGGGCAACATCGTGCCGCGCGGCGACCACCACTACGACCAGTGGATGAACAACCACTACCTCTACTGCGTGACCAAGGCCGCCGACTACAAGATAATGGTCAATGCCCACGAGGCTACACGCCCCACAGGCATTTGCCGCACCTATCCCAACCTCATTGGCAACGAGAGTGCGCGCGGCACGGAGTACGAAGCCTTTGGCGGCAACTCTGTTGACCACACCACCATCCTGCCCTTCACGCGTCTGATTGGCGGCCCGATGGACTATACGCCGGGCATCTTCGAGACGGACTGCTCCAAGATGAACCCCAACAACACGAGCCGCGTTCGCACCACCATCGCCCGCCAGCTGGCTCTCTACGTAACGATGTACAGCCCCCTGCAAATGGCCGCCGACGTTCCCGAACACTATGAGGAACACATGGATGCGTTCCAGTTTATCAAGGACGTGGCCGTTGACTGGGACAAGAGCCTCTACCTTGAAGCCGAACCGGGCGACTACATCACCATTGCCCGTAAGGCGAAAGGCACAGAGAACTGGTTTGTTGGTTGCACTGCCGACGAGAACGGACACGACGCAAGCCTCAAACTCGACTTCCTCACCCCGGGCAAGAAGTACGAGGCCACAATCTATGCCGACGCGAAGGACGCTTCGTGGGACAAGAACCCCAAGGCTTATACCATTAAGAAGATGAACGTGACGAGCAAGACCGCCCTGAAACTCCACGCTGCGAGCGGCGGTGGCTTCGCCATCAGCATCATCGCCAAATAAAGCGCAAGGCAAGCAGCAGCTGCCGGGCGGTAAACCCTCCGCCGGCAGTTGCTGCCGCGTGCTGCCCACGGGGCGGCACAATACCACTGAATATACCACTAACCACAAATATCATGAACAAGAAGACTCTCAACTCCAAGTTCCTGTCGGTATTGCTGGCAGGAGCAAGCATGTCTCTCGGAGCTTCAGCACAGTCGCTGACAGTGAAGGGTCACGTACAGGACGTAACGGGGGAACCCGTGGTCTTTGCAACCGTTTCGGTGCCGGGCACTAAAACCATGACCCAGACCGACGCAAACGGCAACTTCAAACTCAACGTAAATCCGGGGTCGAACCTCCGCGTGGCCTACATTGGCTATAAGACGGCGACGGTGAAAGCCGACGGCACAGTGACCATCACTCTCGAAGACAACTCTACGCTCAACGAGGCCGTTGTCATCGGTTACGGTGTGGCCAAGAAAACCGACCTTACCGGTTCGGTAACGGCTATCAAACCCGACGACAAGAACCACGGCTTGCAAACCTCCGCCCAGGACATGATCCAGGGCAAGATTGCCGGCGTAAACGTGGTGAGCAACAGCGGCGCGCCTGGCGGTAGTGCCACTATCCGCATCCGTGGCGGTTCGTCGCTCAACGCCAAAAACGACCCGTTGATTGTCATTGACGGTCTCGCCATGGACAACGACGGCATCGAAGGTTCGCCCAACGCACTCACCCTTGTAAACCCGAACGATATCGAGTCGTTCACCGTGCTCAAAGACGCATCAGCCACGGCCATCTACGGTTCGCGTGCATCAAACGGCGTAATCATCATCACCACCAAGAAAGGCCGCAAGAGCAGCAAGCCCCGCGTGACGTACAACGGCAACGTGAGCGTCAGCGTCAACACAAAGTACATGGACGTGCTCAACGCACAGGAGTATATCAACCTCGTACGCCAGCGCACCGGTCTTGCCGGTGAGGAGAACGAGGAGGCTTGGCTCAACTCCGACTACTATCGCACACTCGGCTACTGGACTGCCGCCGGCGAGCATAAGTTTGCCGACACCGATTGGCAGAAGGAAATCTACCGCACGGCCGTGTCGACCGACCACAACATCACCGTGAGCGGCGGCACAAAGAACATGCCCTACCGCGTGAGCTTCGGCTACACCTACCAGAACGGTACGCTCAAAACGTCGAACTTCAACCGCTACACTGGCAGTTTCAACCTCTCTCCCTCATTGCTCGATGACCACCTGAACATCAACCTCAACGGTAAGTTCATGTACTCCAAGTCGTCGTACGCCAACACCGACGCTATCGGTCAGGCTCTGACGATGGACCCCACAAAGCCTGTCTACGACGACCGCGACCAGGCCAAGTGGTACGGCGGTTACTGGCAGTGGGATAAGACCACCGACTTCAACGACAGCGAATGGACCTACGACCGCAACACCCTCGCAGTGGGAAACCCCGTGGCAGCGCTCAACCAACAAAAGAACATCGGCAAGAGCCACTCCATCCAGGGCAACCTCGAACTCGACTACAAGGTACACGGCTTTGAAGACCTCCGTTTCCACGTGAACGGCGGCATGGAGGTGGCGCACGGTCACTCCGACAAAACCTGCCTGCGTACCGACTACGCCAACATGTACTACGGCAGCAAGGGCTGGAACGAGAGCGACAAGTACAACCTCTCGCTCAACATGTACGCACAGTACTACAAGGACTTCAACGCCAGCCACCATTTCGACGCCATGGTGGGCTACGAGTGGCAGCACTTCCACCGCAAGACCGACTACGACTACCCCGTTTACTATCCCTCAACCTACTTGGGCACTGACGATAACGGCAATTCCTTGGCCGGTACGCTCAAAAACCCCAACTACTACGCTGAGAAGAACAGTCTGTTCAAGACGGAGTATTACCTCGTGAGCTTCTTCGGCCGCATCAACTATTCGTACAAGAGCCGCTACCTCTTCACCTTCACCCTTCGCGACGACGGTTCTTCGCGCTTCTCCAAGGACAACCGCTGGGGCCTGTTCCCCGCTGTGGCTTTGGCCTGGAAAGCCAAGGAGGAGACCTTCCTCAAGAACATCGACGCTGTGACCGACGCCAAGCTCCGTCTGGGCTGGGGTATCACCGGTCAGCAGGAACACAGCTACGGCGACTACGTGTATATGCCTAACTACGTCGTCAATATGGCTGGTGCTTTCTATCCCATCGTTGGCGACGGCACAACCTACCGTCCCGAGGCTTACAACAAGAACCTTACTTGGGAGAAGACCACAACGTACAACGTAGGTGTCGACCTCGGTTTCTGGAACAACCGCGTAACGGCCAACCTCGACTGGTACTACCGCAAGACCACCGACCTGCTCAACACAGGCTTTGTGGCTGTTGGATCAAACTTCTCTTCGAGCGTATTGAGCAACATCGGTTCGCTCCACAACACCGGTTTCGAGGCTATGCTCACCGTACGTCCCATCCAAACCAAGGACTGGGGTTGGGAACTCGCCTACAACATCGGTTGGAACAAGAACAAGATTGACGAACTCGTTGCTTCGCAGGGCGCAGACTACTACATTGCCAACGCTTATTGTTCGGGTGGTAAGGCCACTGCCGACAACATGATCAAGGCTTGGAAGGCCGGACAGGCAGCCAGTGCATTCTACGTTTACCAGCAGGTTTACGACGAGAAGGGCCAGCCCATCTACGGCGAGTTTGTTGACCGCAACGCCGACGGTAAGATTGACTATCAGGACCGCTACTTCTACAAGAAGAGCGATGCCGACGTGACGATGGGCCTCACCTCTAAGCTCACCTACAAGCGTTGGGACTTGGGCCTCACCTTCCGTGCAAGTCTCAATAACTACGCATACAACGGCGTGGAGGCAGGCGACAACATGAACACCGGCCTGACGCACCTCTACAACGGCAACTCCTGGCACAACGTGTTGCAGTACGAGCTGGCCAAGAACTGGTCGGAATCGGGCGCAACGGCATCTTGCTCAGACTACTTCGTGCAGAATGCGTCGTTCTTGAAGCTCGACAACATCACCCTCGGCTACTCGTTCGACAAGATTGCCAAGGCTCCCATCAGCGGCCGCGTTTACGCTACGGCACAAAACGTGTTCACCATCACTAAGTACAAAGGCCTCGACCCGGAAATCGACGGCGGCTATGACGGCAACGTCTATCCCCGTCCGTTCACCTGCATCGTTGGCGTAACTCTGAACTTCTAAAAGCATACAACCATGAAATTCAATATAAAGAAATACGCCGCGCTGATGGCGTGCGCAATGGGGTTGACGCTGACCCCGTCGTGTGTGGGCGACTTGGACGTAGACCCGATCAACCCGCAGCAAACACAGAAGCTGGACAAGGATGCCCTCTTCAACAAGCTCTACGCTACGTTCTGCCTGACGGGACAGCAAGGCAATGCCGGCCAGCCCGACATCCCGAGCAGCGTAATGAGAGATGAGGGTTCTACGCAATACTATCGCATGCAGTGGTTCCTCAACGAGTTTACGAGCGATGAAGCCGCTTGGACTTGGTCGGCCAACGACGGTGGTGTGCGCGAACTGATGTACAACAACTACAGCGCAAGCAACGCTTTCGCCCTTGGCTTGTACTATCGCCTCTACTTCGACATCACCCTCTGCAACCACTACATCAACGACTCGGGCGAGGGCGACGCTCAACGCATAGCTGAGGCTCGCTTCATCCGCGCCTACAACTACGCCTCTGTGCTCGATATCTTCGGGGCAGGCCCCTTCTGTACGGAAGTGACCGATGCAAATGCCGCCTACTACGATCGTAAGCAACTCTTCAACTTCGTGGAGACGGAATTGTTGGCAATCGAGCCTACATTGGCCGACGCTGGTCAGAACACTTATGGTCGTGTTGACAAGGTGGCCGCTTGGCAGCTGCTCTCTCGCCTCTACCTCAATGCCGAAGTTTACACCGGTACGGCTCAGAATGAGAAGGCACTTGAGTATGCCGAAAAGGTTATCAATAATGGCTACTACCACCTCAATCTCACAGGAGCTACCAACCCCACTACGGGCGAGAAATACTCTGCTTACCAGATGCTCTTCTTGGCCGACAACGACACCAACGGCGCTCAGTACGAGTCGGTACTCCCCGTTATTCAGGACGGCATCAAGACGAAGACCGATGGTGGCACGCAGTTGCTCATCCAAGGTGCTTACGACAACTTCAATTCGATGGATAGGGACGTGCCGAGCGGCACAAACACCTCTTGGGGTAAGTGCTTGCAGATTAAGGGTCGTTTAGTCGACATCTTCTTCAACGGCTCAACGGCAGCTCCTCAAACCAACAGCATTGCCACGATGACTTCGGCTGCTAACGATGATCGCGCTTTGTTCTACTCTCAAGGCTATGAGAAGGATCTTACCGTTACCGACGACCAAGCTTATGGTTTCGCCAGCGTGAAGTTCCGCAACGTGCGTTCCGACGGCAATCGTGCCTCGGCCGAGGACTATGTTGACACCGACCTGCCCTTGATGCGTATCGCTGAGGCTTACCTCACCTACGCCGAGGCAAGTGTGCGCCTCTACGGCCCCAACACCAATGCCGACGGTAAGATCAACGACCTCCGCAGCCGTGCCAATGCTGAGCAGAAGTCGGGCTACACCCTCGACGACATCTGCGACGAATGGGCTCGTGAGTTCTGGTTCGAAGGCCGTCGTCGTTCCGATTTGATTCGCTTCAACAAATATTGTGACGCAAGCTATAAGTGGGAGTTCAAGGGCGGCGAAAAGACGGGTACGGCTATCAGCTCTTTCCGCAAGATTTTCGCCATTCCGCAGACCGACCTCAGCAACAACCCCAACTTGAAGCAGAACCCCGGTTATTAATCCTATCCCAATAGGCAGTAAAACTCTTAAAAAGAAGATATCATGAAGATTCAGCATATATTGCCCGTCATGGCGCTTACGCTCGGAACGGCCGCTATGGTCAGTTCCTGCGCCGACGACAACGATTCGAATCCCGTGCTGCACATGCCCGAGACGTTCACGCTCAATTCGCCCGCTCTGACATTTGCCGCGCTCGACCTGCAAAACCTCAACGACTCCATCGCCCTGACGTGGAGCCAACCCGACTACGGCGGCATGCCGCTCGTTACCACCTACAAACTGCAATACGTGGTGGAGGGCGACGGCTCAGAGGTGACAACCGATGAGCAGGGCAACTTGAAGTTCTCCGAAACAGCCGACGTGAAGGAGTACGACGAAACGACCACCTCGTGTTCGTATAAGCTCGCCCCTGCCGACGTGAACCTCATGTTGCTCCGTGAACTGGGACTGACGCAGGACGATCTGCCCCTAATTGTGGGCGTGTACTACCGCTTGGCAGCGCACACCGCGTCGACAAGCAACGTCTACTCCAACGTAGTGAAGTTGGACTACCTCCCTTACTACCAGCGTTTGTCCTCGGCTGAGCCTGTCACTTGGTATCTCACGGGTAGCTGCTTCGGCGAAGGCGGCTGGGGTGGCGACTTGCTCACAGGCATGGTGCCCCTCTACCTTACGGGCGATAGCTATAATGAAGATACGGGCTACGGCAACGTGTCGTGGACAGGTTACTTACCCGCCAACACGGGCTTCAAGCTCCGCGGTTCGCTCACCGACAACTGGGCTACTCAGATTGGTCAAGGCAGTTCGTTCGGCGAATTTGCCATCAATGATGGCGGCAGCGGCAATATCTCGCCCACCGAAAGCGGAATCTACACCATCAGCCTCGACACGAAGAAGGTTGCTATGGGCGATGCTTCGGGCATTAGCATCACTAAGACCGACGACGCTCCCGTTTACGATGGCTTCTATCTCAATGGTTCGTTCAACGATTGGGGCGATGCCGTAGCACTCACTCCCGTCAACACGGCCGATGGCGTGGAAAATCACGATTGGTACACCCACATCACCCTGCCTGCCGGCGCAGAAGTAAAGTTCCAAACCAATAGCTGGGCTGTAGAAATCGGCAGCAAGTACAACGAAACGCCGAGCTGCACCTCTGGCTTCTACGGCGTAGGGGCGAAGAGCGGTGGCTGGAACATCTACATCAAGGATGCCGCCAACTACCTCGTTATCGTCAACGACATCACCGGCGCATTCCGCTTCATCAAGGAATAAACGCTGACACACAAAGCTTGCAGGCAGGGCATTGCGCCCCTGCTTGCAAACCGCTTGGCAACTTTCCACAAACTAAAAAGCAAAAGTCATGTTTAAGAAATTAGTATACACTCTCGCCGCAGTCGGTCTGCTGGCTTCGTGCAACGAAGACTTCGACAACTGGGCTGCGCCGCAGAGCAATCCGCAAGAGGCTGTTACAACCGTGACGATAACCCCTACACCCGCAGCCGACATCAACCTTGGTAACGTCACCGAGGATAGCATCGAGATAGCCACGTTCACCGTGTCGCAACCCGACAACTTCGTGGTAGACTCCATTGCCATCAATGTCGTCAACCCCGTTGGCGAGGACATTCCTCTTGCATTGGGCAGCAACAACAAAGTGGCTGTAGCCGACCTTGCGGATGCCGTGACCGAACTCTATGGCCGCCGTCCCGTGCAGCACGCAGTCAGACTCTCGGCGCAGGTTTACTCCTTGATGCCCAGCGCAACCAGCGACACCATCTATTCGCGCGTATGCTCCATCCCGGTTGCGTTCGTTGTCAACGTAACGCCCGTTGCGCCCACGTTTGAGGACGCTTACTATTACATCGGTGCTTTGGCCACAGACATGAGCTATCCCATGACGGAAGAGTCTGACGGCGTTTGGAGCGTGACCGTTCCTGCCACAGGCGGCTGGCACTGGTTCAAGATTGCTCCTAAGTCCGGCTTTGTAGACGGCAACTTCGACTGGGCAAACGAGGGTTCTTGCCTTTGCGCCACAAGCAAAGACGACGAGAGCGCGAGCGGCAAGTTCGTCATTGGCGGCGACAAGAACTCCTGGCACCTCATCGAGGCCGATGGCGTAAGCCACTACGAAATCACCGTAGACCTCTACGAACAGACCTACAACATTTCGCCTGCCGACTAACGACAATAGGCGCAGACACATTAAATTAAAAGGAGTTTAAGCGATTCTCTCTTGATAATCCCTTAAACTCCTTTTCCCGTTTTAATCACAATATGTTCAATGTTGTCCTAAACGTTTTATGAAACGCAGTAGGGCTGGGGTCGCCTCAATGCCCCCCACGACCGCCCAGCCTTTTTCAGGCTCTTCAAGGAATGTACAGCCGCATTAGAGCAAAGCGACCATTTTTAGAGTTAATGATGAGCGAGACGCTTCGAAGGAAAACGCTCTGCTTGGTGCAAAAATTTGCGCATAGGGGCGCAAAATTTTGCACCCCTATGCGCAAAAATTTGCACCAGCGGCGAGAGAAAACCTAAGCAATGCGTTGGGCCTGTTTTATCGGACAGAAATTAAAACGCTTAGGGCAACATTGCAATAAGTTCAGAATCATGAATAAACTATCTACACTCTTATTATCCTTTATAGCCCTCCCGGTTTTCGCCCAAGCCCCGGCTGAAAGCGAGGACGTGATGCTGCAAGGCTTCTATTGGGATTCGCAAAAAAAGACGGGCTGGACACAGTTGGCCTCGCAAGCCGCGGAGATTGGACAGTCGTTCTCGCTCGTGTGGTTGCCCCCGTCGGCCAGTGCGGAGGGCGGCGGTGCGGTTGGCGGCACAAACATGGGCTACCACCCCCGGCAGTGGAACAACCAAACGTCGTGTTGGGGAACGGCCGACGACCTCAAAACGCTCATCTCCACCCTGCACCAAAACCGGGTGAAGGTGATAGCCGACATTGTGGTGAACCACCGCGCCGGCGACACCGATTGGGGAAACTTTACCAAGGACGATTTCGGCGCATACGGGTCTTATCAGCTCACGGCCGAACACATTTGCAAGAACGACGAGATGAATACCGATAAAAGTTCCGGCACATGGTATGGCACAGCCACTGGGGCGGCCGACACCGGCGAGAACTGGAATGGCGCACGCGACCTTGACCACACCTCCGCCTACGTGCAGGCTGACATCGAGGCTTACCTCGCCTGGCTCAAAGGCGAATATGGTTACGACGGCTGGCGCTACGACTACGGCAAAGGCTACAACGGCAAATACGTAGGCATATATAATGCGTCGTCCTCGCCCTACCTCTCCGTGGGTGAATACTGGGACGGATCGTACGACCCCGTAGCTGCATGGATTGAGGCGACGGGAAAGCAGAGCATGGCTTTCGACTTCCCCTCGAAGTATGCCGCGCTCAACAACGGCTTGGCGAAGAACAATTTCAGCAACATGTCGTGGATTGAGGACAAAACAACGTGGCGGCCTGCCGGCATGATACACCATCACAACTACAACCGCTACGCCGTGACTTTTGTTGACAACCACGATACCTATCGCGACAACAATAAGTACACGGGCAACGTGCAGCAAGCCTATGCCTTCATCCTCTCCTCGCCGGGCATCCCCTGTGTGTTCTATCCGCATTGGCAAGGGACGGACAAGGAGGCCATCAACCAGATGATTGGCGTGCGCCGCGCCGCAGGTATCCATTCCGAAAGCGCCGTTACCGTGACGCAGCGCAGCAGCTACTACGAAAGCCTCGCCGTAGGACATCATGGTTCGCTCATTACGCGCATCGGCACGTCTGCTCCCACAACCGTCCCCGAGGGCTACACACTTGCCGCACAAGGCACGGGCTGGCAGATGTTCCTCTCTGCCGACGCAGCGTCAGTTCGTACGGCCACGACGGCTTCCACTACGGTGAAAGTGGTGGGCAACGTGCTGACTGTCAACGCTCCTGCCGCAGTAGGCGTAAGCGTGACGGACATTGACGGGCGTATGGTTTACAGCTGCACTGTGGCAACTCTCCGTCTGCCCCTCCGTCAAGGCACGTACGTGGTGACGGTGAACGGCCAATCCCGTAAGTTTGCCGTGGGCGAATAGTCCCGTAAAACACGGGTGCGGCAGCCGCCTCCAAAAAACGTTTTCGGCAAAAGGCAAATTCAAAAAAGAAATTGCACCTTTGCATTGCGTTTGTCACCTTGGGCAGACAAACGGGAGTGAAAAACACCTTTTTACCCGCAAAGGCACCGGCCGTCCGCAAGGGCTGCACGTGCGCCCCGCAGTGGCTCTCTGGATGAAAAACGCACCAAGCCTTGCTCCCGCCAGCGGTTTGCCGACGGAAGGCAAAGCACGAAAACACAAACAAACTCATCTAACTTTCAAGTTTTTCGGAAATGAAAAATATTCTGGTAATTGGCGCTACGGGGCAGATTGGCTCTGAGCTTACCATGAAGTTGCGCGGCATTTACGGCAATGACCACGTGGTCTGCGGCTACATCCCCAGTGCGGCTCCCAAGGGAGAACTCGCCGAGACGGGCCCGGCCGAAATCTGCGACGTCACTAACGGCGAACAGATTGCCGAGGTGGTGAAGAAGTACGAAATCGACACTATCTACAATCTCGCCGCCCTGCTGAGCGTAGTGGCTGAGGGCCGCCCCCAGCTGGCGTGGAAAATCGGCATCGACGGTCTTTGGAACGTGCTCGAAGTGGCGCGCGAACACCACTGCGCCGTGTTCACCCCGAGCTCCATCGGTTCGTTCGGTCCCGAAACACCTGCCGACAACGTGCCGCAGGACACCATCCAGCGTCCGCGCACCATCTACGGCGTGTCTAAGGTGACGACCGAACTGCTTTCCGACTACTACTACCGCAAGTACGGTGTTGACACGCGCGCCGTACGTTTCCCCGGACTCATCTCATATGTAACGCTCCCCGGTGGCGGCACTACTGACTACGCTTGCGACATCTACTACTCTGCCGTTCGTGGTGAGAAGTTCGTTTGCCCCATTGCCAAAGGTACTTACATGGACATGATGTACATGCCCGACGCTCTGCGAGCAGCCGTAGAACTGATGGAGGCCGACCCTGCCCGCCTCGTGCACCGCAACGCCTTCAATATCGCTGCCATGAGCTTCGACCCCGAGGGTGTGCTTGCCTCTATCCGCAAGTACAAGCCCGGTTTCGAGATGGAGTATCAGGTAGACCCCTTGAAGCAGGCCAACGCCGACTCTTGGCCCAACAGCCTGAGCGACGTGTGCGCCCGTCAGGAGTGGGACTGGAAACCCGAATACGACCTCGACGCCATGACGCGCGACATGCTCGCCAAGCTCGAAGCAAAGCTCAACCACTGATACCTATAATATAGTGCATACAGCCGCAGCCGCCCTCCACGGGGCGGCTGCTTTGCTTTCGGCAGGGTGGAGCGCAGCCTTTTTGCAGTGGCCGGCAAGGCGACTGCCGAGGACGGCGTGAAAGAAGAAAAGGATGCGTTTAGTTGATTTTCAACTGCCACTTTGCTAACTTTGCCGCCAAAACAGTAAATACAAGAAAGAACAATGGCACAGGAAGACGTTTTCAAGAAGATCGTATCACATTGCAAAGAGTATGGTTTCGTATTCCCCTCAAGCGACATCTACGACGGCTTGGGCGCGGTTTACGACTACGGTCAGAACGGCGTGGAACTGAAAAACAATATCAAACAATATTGGTGGCAGAGCATGGTCCTGCTCCACGAAAACATTGTGGGCATCGACTCGGCTATCTTTATGCACCCGACAATCTGGAAGGCATCGGGCCACGTCGACGCGTTCAACGACCCTTTGATTGACAACCGCGACTCCAAGAAGCGCTACCGTGCCGACGTACTTATCGAAGACCAAATCGCTAAGTACGAAGAGAAGATTGAGAAGGAAGTGGCCAAGGCGCGCAAGCGTTTCGGCGACAGTTTCGACGAAGCGCAGTTCCGCAGCACCAACGCCCGTGTGCTTGAACACCAGGCTAAGCGCGACGCGTTGCACGAACGCTACTCCGAGGCCATGAACAAGATGGACCTCGACGAACTCAAGCAAATCATTCTCGACGAGGAAATCGTTTGCCCCATCTCCGGCACGCGCAACTGGACGGACGTACGCCAGTTCAACCTCATGTTCAAAACCGAGATGGGCTCAACGGCTGACGGCGCAAGCACCATCTACCTGCGTCCCGAAACGGCACAGGGCATTTTCGTGAACTACCTCAACGTGCAGAAGACTGGCCGCATGAAGTTGCCCTTCGGTATCGCTCAGATAGGCAAGGCGTTCCGCAACGAGATTGTAGCGCGCCAGTTTATCTTCCGTATGCGCGAGTTCGAGCAGATGGAGATGCAGTTCTTCGTGAAGCCCGGTACCGAGATGGAATGGTTCAACAAGTGGAAGGAAACGCGCCTCAAATGGCACGAGGCTCTTGGCTTCGGTTCGGAGTGCTATCGCTTCCACGACCACGAAAAACTCGCCCACTACGCCAACGCCGCTTGCGACATCGAGTTCAAGATGCCCTTCGGCTTCAAGGAGGTTGAGGGTATTCACTCACGTACCGACTTCGACCTTTCGCAGCACGCCAAGTTCTCTGGCCGCAAGATTGAATACTTCGATCCCGAAGAAAACCGCAGCTACACGCCGTACGACATCGAAACGTCTATCGGCGTAGACCGTATGTTCCTCAGCGTGATGTGTCATTCCTACACCGAGGAAAAACTCGAAGGCGGCGAAACACGCGTAGTTCTCAAACTCCCCGCAGCTCTTGCCCCCGTCAAACTCGCTGTGATGCCTTTGGTGAAGAAGGACGGCCTGCCCGAAAAGGCGCGCGAAATTATGAACGACCTCAAATTCCACTTCAACTGCAAATACGACGAGAAGGATTCTATCGGCAAGCGCTATCGCCGTCAGGATGCCATCGGTACTCCCTACTGCATCACCATCGACCACGACTCGCTCAACGATAATTGCGTAACCCTCCGCGACCGCGACACGATGCAGCAGACGCGCGTGGCCATCGCCGACCTGCGTTCGCTCATCGAGGACAAGGTTAGCCTTACCTCGCTGCTCAAAAAGTTGCAGTAATCCGAAACTCTGTTGATTAATCCCTAAAGCCGACTTTTCCCCTTCCGCATGAGAACATTGTCGTCACTCTCCCTTTTCCGCTACCTGCTGCTCCTTGTGTGCGTAGCCTTTGCCGCAACGTCGTGCAAGGACGATGATCAGGATGCGTCCGACCCTGAGTTTTCCGTCAACTGGCAGCAGCGCAACGCCGCCTACTTCGACAGCGTCTACCACGTGGCCGCCAAGGAAGTGGCACAGGCCAAGGCCGCTTATGGCGACGATTGGGAGGCCAACTGCGACTGGCGCGTTTATCCCTCATACGCCAAGGTGGACGGATCGCTTACCGACAGCATCTGCGTCCGGGTGATTGACCACGGCACGGGTTCGGGCTTCCCCATGTACCGCGACTCGGTCAAGGTGAACTATATGGGCCACCTTATCCCCACGTCAAGCTACTCCAACGGACGAGTGTTCGACCACAGCGGCATTTACGAAAACGAGAACTCGGTGTTCGATGCCGACTACTCCGTACCCACTCGTTTCGCAGTGGACAACCTCGTTGAGGGCTTCACCACTGCGCTCCTCCATATGCGCATTGGCGACCGCTGGATGGTCTACATCCCTCAGCAGCTCGGCTACGGCAGCGGTGCGCAGGGTGTTATGCCGGCATACTCCACCCTCTGCTTCGATATGCAGCTCAAAGGTTTCTGCCGCAAAGGCAGTTCTTTTGATTGAGCCGACGCAGCACTTGCACTACTCGTAATAAGCGGTAGTTATTCGCAGATAGGCGGTTAAAAAGTGTGGTATCGGTATAAAAACGCCTAATCGGGGGGGTAATTTCTACAAAATACTTGCAAGGATAAGGGGTATATCTTATCTTTGCGAGCGTATGAATAAGAGGAATTGTGGTTTAGGCAATTCTCTCAACGATAAAAGATAGTTTTTTCATCTCTATATAAGTTCTGTGAGGTAACAATGCGTTGTGAAATGCGTTGTTACCATTTTTCTTTTATCAAATCTCTAAACACCGCTGCAAAGATAGTTCTAAAACGTTATCCAAGTTTTTCCAATCCTTTCCAATTTCTATTTTATTTCTGTCCGATAAAACAAACCCAACGCATTGCTCAGGTTTTCTCTCGCCGCTGGTGCATATTTCCATGGCCACTTGGGCCAGTTCGCTAGCGGTGGCGCACACTTTGAGCTTCTCTATATAATATAGGAGTGTCTCGAAATGTAAAGAAAAAAGGGATGCTTCGGAGTAAAGTATTTCCGTTGAAAATCAGAGCGTACATTTATGCGATGAGTGAACGTACGTCA
>CAVLCM010000007.1:0-23641 GCA_963661625.1 bacterium | reverse complement strand
AAGAGGGTGGACGTACGTCGTTAGATGAAGCCTTCTTCGAGTAATACGTAACTCATTGATTTTCAATATGCGCCATTTTATAGATTGTCACGAGCATGGGGATAGATTGCGTCCGCCGTACGGGCGACACATGTCACTCGCACGGCGGACGACGAATAAACCCCGTAGCAGGGGAAACAAGTTCGGTGGAAGCGGAGACTACTTGACGGTCTTTTTGCCGTTCACGATGTACACGCCGTGGGGAGCCTCAGCTAATGAGGGGACGATGCGGCCGTCGAGGGTGTAGACGACATTGGTTGAGGGGTGTGTCGTTTGGCCGTTCACGACGGTGCGGATGCCCGTAATCGTCGGGTCGAGGTAGCCGAACGACACGATGCCTGTTGCCTCGTCGAGTGCTATGTTGTAGACGGGACGAGACAACTTTTTGGTCGTACCGTTGTAGAGGGTCGTGGCGGGCGTGGTGTCGTCGGTGAGCGACGTTGCCCCCGTTGTTCCGGGGAAGAGGTCGCCGCGATAGCCTTCAAACAACGCCGCCATACTCGAGCCGGACTTGCCGTCCTTCGTGTTGTCGGCAGGCACCACGTCCATACGCAGGTGCGAACCGTCGTTGTTGACGATGACGTTGTTCCATGCAGAAGCGAGGTAGTCAACGTGCGTCACGAGCATACCGCTGCCAAAGAGTTTCGGGAGCCATGTAGAGGGCTGGCGGTTCTCGAACAGATAGTATTCATTGGCAGCTTCCGGATTGCGCACCACATAGGCTCGCGCCGCCTTCTGGGCCGTACCGTCGATGGTGGCAAGCTGGTCGTTGTAGGCTTGTTCGTCGGCCTCGGAGGTGTTGATGGGCAGGAGGTGGGCCAGGAGCGGTTCGTCGGTGAGTTCTTCTACTTTGAGCCAACCCATGTAGCTGCGCTCGTAGGCGGTGTATTCGGAGGGGCGGTAGCCATCGTAGGTAAACTCCCCGTAGTCCATCATGTCCCAGAACGAAAGGGTTGTGAACGTACCGCTCGACCGGGTGTCGTAGAAGTCGGGCAGACCCAAAGCGTGACCGAACTCGTGCGCAAACACTCCAATGCCGTCCATCTCTGCCCCCTTCACGTCGTTGGGCGTTGAGCCGTAGCTTTGCAGCAGTTCGTTGCCCATGAGGCAGCTTTTGGCGGTGTATTTGCCGTCGTTGAGTTTATTGGTGGCCTGACGGAACTTGGCCCAAATATAATCCTTGCAGCCGTCCTCGAACGATGACTGCTGGCCCGGCCCGGCGTACATCAGCGCCACGAGCGGCACATTGGTGGTTCCGGCGGTGCAGAACTCGCCGAAGTCAGCCGCCTGCGAAGCGAGGGCGAGGGCTTCAGAGACAAATTCGTACGACTTGCTGTCGGTTGACCCGTTTGAACCGTCCTGTCCGTAGTAGGCATAACCGTTCGAGAGCGTTATCTCGGCCACCACCTTGAACTGCGGACGGTACAGACCATAGCTTTGCGCCACGAAGTAGTCGGCTACGGAGCCACAGCTGTACTGTTCGTCGTGATAGCCCTCCTCGTTGAAGAAACGGCTTATCTTCTCAGCCGTATGGTCTTCGCGGAATGACTTATCGGCAAAGTTGACCATCACCACGGGTATGACGGGAGATCCTATGCTCGACACCGTGCCCTTGGCGGAAAGGCCGTAAGAGCCTAGGCCATCGGTCGTGGACGTTGCATACGAGCGAACGCTGATTTGGGGCTGCACATACGTGGGAACAGGATTGAGGGCATCGAGAATGTCTGCGGCCTCAGCTGACGAGACATAGGCAGACGATTGCGCAGCGGCCGACTGAACCATACGCACACCATCGCCGACGAGCGTGGCCGTGGGGGCGAGGTCGCCCGATGCGGTGCGCTCAGCATAGTAATAATGTCCGTCCGTGCCGGGCAGGACTACGCGGCCCAGGGCATCGGTGTAGATTGTGTAACGCCCGTTGCCTACGGCAGTTATCTCAACCGTCTGGCCCGAGGGCTGGAGGTGGGAGATGGTGCGGCGCACGGGGAATGTGGCGTTTGCCGTGAGGGCTGAAAACGCCAAGAGGAGGGAGAATATAGCTGTCTTTTTCATTTTTCTGTGTTCTGAACTTTTCTTACGTATATACAACCTGCGCCCGGACTTATCCTTGCACGGAACGGGCGCAGGATGGACTTTTCAGGAAATCTGCTCTACGACAACGGTGGCCTCATTGACCATCGTGACACGAACGGGCGTGCCAGGCTCGATGAAGGCACCGCTCGACTTCACCTCGACAATCTTGCCGTCAATTTCGGCGTTGCCCACAAGCGCAAGGCGGGTGAGAGCCTTGCCCTCGCTGCCCACTGTGACTGAGAGTTGGGCCTCGGTGGCGTTGGTGGAACTGATTGTGGCGTGAAGGCTCATCTCGTCGAGGGCGCGGCTATGCGACACGATATAGAGCATTGCGCCCAGAATAATGAGAGCCACGACGAGGGCTGCGAACGCCCAGCCAAAGCCGTAGTCGTTGAGTATCAGTACGAGGTCGACTACGGCGCAAATGATTGCGCAGATGCCCGTGATGCCAAAGCCGGGAACGACGTACACTTCCAGCAGACCCAGAACGAGGGCGAGTACGGCGAGAGTGATAATGATTGTCATAGCGTAGGATTTAGTGGGTGGAACTGCGTAAGCGGGAAAACCTATTCGGGCGACTTGCGGTATTTCCCCTCGTCCTTGTCGGTGAGCATCGACAGGTAGGAGGCGTAGCGCGAGGGGGCGAGGCGATGGTTTTCGAGTGCGTCGAGGACGGCGCATCCCGGTTCACGCGTATGGGTGCAGTTGGAGAAACGGCAGCCAGCGCCAATTTGGAAAATGTCGCGGAAGTAGTGCGCCACCTCCTCGGGTTCCATATTGAACGTGCCGAAGCCCTTTACACCGGGAATGTCGATAAGCGCGCCGCCGTCGGACGGGAGTTCGTAGAGTTCGCTGTATGTGGTGGTGTGCATGCCGGTTCCGTGTGCGTCGCTGATATGTGCTGTGCGAACGTTGGCGGAGGGAATGAGCGCGTTGAGGAGGGTGGACTTGCCCACGCCTGAGTGGCCGGCGAGCAAGGTGGTTTGTCCGCGGAGCACGTCGCGGAGCTGGTCTATCCCCTGCCCTTTCAGTGCGGAGATGCGGAGGCAGGAGTAGCCTATGGCTGAGTACAGGTCGTACCAATAGTCGGCGGTGGCCCTTTCTTCATCGGTGAGGTCGTCGACCTTGTTGAAAACAATCGTCACCGGAACGCGATAAGCCTCAGCCGTGGCCAAGAAGCGGTCGATAAAGGTGGTGGTGGTTTCGGGACGGGCCACGGTGACGAGCAGCAAAGCCCGGTCGAGGTTTGCTGCGAGGATGTGGCTTTGTTTGGAGAGGTTGGAAGCCTTGCGAATGATGTAGTTGCGCCGTTCGTCGATCTCGGTGATGTATGCCGTGGTCTTTTCGCCGCCGTCAGCCTTGCCGCCGGCAGCGAGTTGGATAGTCACGCCGTCGCCAACGGCCACGGGGTTGGTGGAACGAATGCCGCGCAAACGGAAGTTTCCCTTCACCTTGCACTCTACCTCCTGCCCGTCGTCGGTACGCACCATGTACCAGCTGCCTGTACTCTTGATTACTTTCCCGTGCACGTTCTTTTGTTTGTGTTTCTTGTTGTAGTACGCTGCAGTTTGCGCTGAAACGGACGGCCGCGGCTCTATCAGCCAAAATCCGCCTCAGTTTCACCCACATTGCTTAAAGCCACAGGAGCGAAGAGAAACCTTTCGTTGCCGTATGCAGTTTTCTCCTCGCTCCCTGAGTTCTGTTGCCGCGAAGCCGGGGGCTTACACGGTCATTATTTCCTTGTTCTTGGCAGAGAGGATGTCCTCAATCTGCTTCACCTTCTTGTCGTGAATTTTCTGAAGGTCGTTTTCAGCGTCCTTCTCCACGTCCTCGGACAAGCCGTCCTTGATGGCCTTCTTCAACTTGTCGATGCCGTCGCGGCGAGCGTTGCGCACAGCCACCTTGGCTTCTTCGGCCTCCTTAGAACACTGCTTGGTGAGCTGCTTGCGGCGGTCCTCCGTGAGAGGGGGAATGCCGAGGCGGATTACCTCGCCGTTGTTCTCGGGCATGATGCCCACGTTGGAGTCGATGATGGCCTTTTCAATCACGCGGAACATCTGCTTGTCCCAGGGCTTGATGGCGATGGTGCGTGCATCGGGCGTTGAAATAGCCGCCACGTTGTTGATAGGCACCATAGAGCCGTAGGAATTGACGCGGATGTCGTCGAGTATATGTACGTTGGCCTTGCCTGCACGAATTTGAGCGAGCGTATCTTCAAGATGGAGAACGCTCATGTCCATTTTCTCCTCGCAAGCGCTGAGGCATTCTTTTACGTCGAGCATAGTAGGGTATTTATTGTTTGTGTGAGTAGTTTGTGTACTGAGATATTGCCCGTTAGTGGCGTAGGCGGCTTAACACGCGCTTCACGCGGCCGCTCTTATTTCCGTGCATTGCGCCGTAGCCATATCCGTAGCCATAAGAACCTTTGTACGAGTAGGAGTCGGAGGACTTGACGTCGTTGACTATGACGCAGAGCTTCTTGTAGCGGTTGTCCTGGTAAATCGTCTCTAAGTCGGGCAGGAAGTCTCGGTTCTGCACGCCGGCACGAATGATGAAGAGCGTGAGGTCCACCACGCGGTTGACGATGCTTGCGTCGGCCACGGAGAACATCGGCGTGGTGTCGAAGATAATGTAGTCGTACTGTTTGCGGAGTTCGTCAACGAGTTTTTCGAGATTGCCGCTCATGAGCAGTTCCGAGGGGTTGGGCGGACGGTGACCGGCCGGGATGAAGTCAACACCCTGCGCAAAGGCTTCGGGCTTAATGATATCGGAAAGAGATGTTTGGTCATCGGCCAGATAGGACGTGAGACCGAAAGCGTGTCCGAACGTGTTGCTCAGCGTGCGCTTGCGGATGTCTGCATCAATCACCACGACTTTCTTGCCCGCCATGGCGAGGATGATAGCCATGTTGCGCGCAACGAAACTCTTGCCCTGACCTGGCGTGGTAGAGGTGGTCATCATCACCTGCGTGGCGTGGCGCATATAGCCCAAGGAAAAACGCAGGATGCGGAACGCCTCAACGATAGCCGCATCGCTGTCAAAGTCGGTGATGAGCGTGCGATCGCTGTCCTTCTTATCGAGGTTGGGAATTTCGCCCAACACGGGTATTGAGGTGGCTACCTCCACGTCGCGGCGGCTATGCACGCTCACATCGAGCGAACGGCGGAGCCAAATAATCAGTGCGGGAATGAGCAAACCGATGAGGAAGCTGATACCGATAATGATGAGGCTGCGCGGACTTACCTGCTTGCCGCCGACAGGGCCTTCGACAAGGCGTACGTTAGCCTCGTTGATAGCCTGTTGAAGGGCTACCTCCTCGCGTTTGTTGAGCAAGTAGGTGTAGAGAGCCTCCTTGAGCGACTGCTGACGCTGGATGTCGAGTCCCTGCTTCTCCTGGTCGGGCGCGCCGGCTATGCGGCCGGTAAGCTGTGCTTCGTTGGCCTTGGCATCGCGCAGGCGCAGTTCGAGCGAATTGACGTAGCTGCGAAGCGACGAGGCAATAGCCTGGCGCATCTGCGAGAGCTGACGGTCGAGATCGCGCACCATAGTGGCCGACTCGCTGGAATTGGCGGCCATCTGGTTGCGCTTGTTCATTTGGTCGTTGAACGTGGCTATTTGCTGGTTAAACGATGCGTCGGAGATGCTCAGCGCGGGAATGAGGTCGTGTTCGTTGGCGGAATGCGAACGGAGGTATTCCTCGAGATAGCGAGCCACGTTGAGCTGCGTCTCGGCTTGGAGTGCCTGCTGGCGGGCCGTGGCCGTCTGCGTGAGGGCTTCCTGTGAAGACTTCTCAAAGTCTACGAGTTTGTTGCGCTTCTTGAAACTTGCCAACTGGCTCTCCACGCTGCTCAGTTCGCGGCTGATGATGCCGATGCGTTCGTCGATAAAGTTGGCCGTGTTCTGCGCCACGCGGTTTTTGTTTTCCACCACGTCCTCTTTATAGGTATCGAAAAGAGTGGCGAGGATGTCATCTGCACGGTCTTTGTTCGTGTCGCGGCAATCAAGGACAATGAGCGAAGTTTCCTTGTCGTACTCCGACACGGAGAGTGCGGCGAGGAAGCGTGCGGAGGCGTTGTCGACTGAAAGGCGAGTCACGCTGACGTGTTCGCCCTCGTTCCATTTGTCAAAGGCGTTGCCGCGCACTACGCACAGCTTGCCGTAAGGAGTCGACACCATCTGGCCAAGTTTCACGTCGATGGGAGCTACTTCCTCGCCCATGCGGTCGGTCATACCGCTGAGAGTGAGCGTTGTGGCGTTCTTCTTTGTTACGGTGACGCTTTGAGCGAATTTTCCCTTGTAGTCGCGCTGGAAGAGCACCTCGAACGGACGTGTTTTGCCGTAGAGCGTCACGTCGTGTAGGTTTTCCTTCACGGTGTAGTCCACCTCGAGATGAAGTTTCTCAACCACGCGCTGCATCAGTCGTTTGGAGGAAAGGATGAAGATTTCGTTTTTGAGGTTGTCGCCCACGCTCACGCCGTTGAGTTCGAGCAGCGTGTTCATGCTGTTGCGCTTGGAACTGCGTCGCATACTCGTTGTGCTGCCTCCGTCGGAATCTTCGATAAGCATGACGGACTGACGCTGAAGGATGCGCGGCTGACGCTGCTGGTAGAGCCAGCCTATACACACGCAAAGGACGGCCGAAAGAAGAAACCACATCCAGTTGCGCATGAAAAGGCGGAAACAGAGTTGCAGCATGGGGAGGAGCTGCATCTCTCCGTCTCCCTGTTCGTTATTTGGTACGGGATAGTTCTTATTGTTCTCCATCTTGATGTTTTCTCTATTATAAGGTGAGGTGTTTCCTGACGAATATAGTGCGGCACGCCTGCGAAATCCGCATGTATTTAACGGACGCAAAGTTAAGCGAATTTGTTATGACACACGCTATAATCGGTCCATTTTGTCATTTTCCGTAGTCGGATGGACTTACGCCGAAATAGTCCTTGAAACATTTCGTAAGGTAGCTTGGCGAACCGAAGCCCACTTCGTAGGCCACCTCAGACACGTTTTTGTCGCTCTGGCGCAACAGGTGCGCAGCGCGTTTCAAGCGGGCTATTTTCAGGAGTTCGTTGGGCGAAAAACCAGTAAGGCTCTTCACCTTGCGGTAGAGCTGCGTGCGCCCCAAGCCCATTTCCTGCGCCAACTCGTCGACGGACAGACTTGCGTCGGAGAGGCGCTTGGCCACCAAGGCTTTGAAGCGTTCGGCAAAACCCATGTCGGCCTCGCTCACCTCGGCCTTCACCAACGTGCCGCTCCCGGCGAAGAAGTCCTTCACGCGCTGGCGGTTGTCGAGAAGGCTATGCACGCGGCTGCGGAGGAGTTCGGCACTGAACGGCTTGGTGATGTAGCCGTCGGCACCGCTGTCGAAGCCCTGGATGTGTTGTTCGTCGAGGGCGCAGGCCGTGAGCATCAGCACAGGGATATGCGCCGTTTCCTCGCGTTGTTTGAGTTCGCGGCAGCAGGCCCAGCCGTCCATCACGGGCATCATCACGTCGCAAATCACCAGCGAGGGTTGCAGGCGCGCGGCCTTGTCGAGTCCCTCACTGCCGTTGACGGCCTCAGCCACGGCGTAGTCGGGAGCAAGCAGCAATTTGAGGTAAGCGCGGATGTCCTCGTTGTCGTCGATTACCAAGACAATGGGCGCCCCCTCGGCCACTTCCTTTTCCAGAGGCATCATGCCAGCCGTTTGTTTCGGCTCGCTGCTTTCGCCCACGGAAGAGATTTCGGCAGCCGTGGCATCGGTAATATCCGCCTCCTGCTCCTGCACGGGCGGCTCGCAGGGAATAGTTACGACAAAGCGCGTACTCATGCCCACCCGGCTCTCGGCTCGCACGGAGCCGCCGTGCAGTTCCACGAAATTCTTCACCGTAGCCAGCCCAAGCCCCGAACCTTCGTGGGTCACGTCGGTCTGGTAGAAACGCTCAAAGATATGTACGAGTTTCTCTGGTTCAATGCCCTGCCCGGTGTTCTCCACGTCGAGGCAGTAGCACCTGCGCTGCGAGGAGTCGGTGGTGAGGTACACCTTGACCGTCACGCGTCCGCCATGAGGCGTGTACTTCATGGCATTCGACAAGAGATTGTACACCACGCTTTCCATGCGGTGGGCATCGGCGCGCACCGTCACGCCCGAATCGGTCATGGCAAATTCGCAATCTACGCGGAAACGGATCATCTTCTTCCTCGCAAGGGGCTTGAACGGCTCTGTCCATTGCTCCACGGCATCGGCCAGAACGAGCTGCTGCAAGTGGAGCCTCAGCTTGCCCACGTCGTATTTGCTAAAATCGAGTGTTTGGTTCACAAGCCTCAGCAGCACGTTGACATTGCTGCCTACGAGTGCGAGGAGTTCGCGCTGTTCACGGGTAAGATTGTCGCCTGCGCTAAGCTGTTCGAGAGGGGCTTTAATAAGGGTGAGGGGCGTGCGGAAATCGTGCGACACGCTCGTGAAGAATTGGAGTTTTCCCTGTGTGGTGCGTTCCAGTTCGCGCGACATCTCCATGAGTTGGTCGCGCTGGCTTTCGAGTTTTTGCTTCTGTCGTGCCAGAGTTTCGGAACGGCGCACGGCCATACTATAATAACGTATGCCTATGCCGAGCAACAGGCCAATTAGTACGATGATGACGAGGCAAGCAGCCAAGAGCATGTTCTGCATCGTATAGCGTGAGAAGTACTCTTCCAGCTCTACGCCCATCTCGTTGACGTGTGCCTCGCTCTCTTTCAGTTCGTCGGCCTGGATGCGGAATATGCGCGAGGTGGCGGCGTTGATAATGGCGGAACGGAGCATCGTCTCGCGAGCATAAGGTTCGCCTTTGAGTATATGCAGGGCGGTTTGCAGGATACGGTCACCCCCCGTGGGGTAAATGAATGTGGCAAGGAGTTCGCCTCGCTCTACATTGTCCAAACCGCCGTCTGTTCCGGCCAAACCGTCCACACCTATTATCTTGACGTTTTTACATCCGCGGGCAACAAGTTCGTGGTGTATGCGCACGCCGGTGCGGTCGTTGGGGGCAAGGATGAGGTCGGGGATTTGTCCGCTCGCCACGAGGGAGTCGACCTGTTGCTTGAGGCGCGGGCCTTCCCACCCCATCTCCACCTGCGCCGTCACCTTGATGCCGGGAGCTTGACTGAGTACTTCGTGAAAACCCTTGTGGCGCTCGGCTGCTGCCGTGCCGGCCATGCCGCCCGTAAACTCCACTACCGTTCCGCGGCCGTGGAGTTCGTTGATTACATACGCACCAATGTCGCGCCCTATGGCCACATTGTCCGCCCCTACGAAGGCTGTATAGTTGTCGGACTGTACTTTGCGGTCGATCACCACAACGGGGATGCCCTTCTGCATCACGCGTTCCACAACGGGCGTGAGCGGACGGGCTTCGTTGGGGGCTACGATGAGCAGGTCAATGCCCTCGGCCACCATACTGTCTATCTGGCGGATTTGGCGGCCGTTGTCGTCGGCCGCCGAACGGATGTCGAGTTTTACGGCGTTCTTGTGGAACGTGGCTTCGCGGTGCAGTTCGTGGTTCATCTGCCGCCGCCAAGCGTCGTTGCTACACTGCGACACGCCAATGCGGTACGTGGCCTCCTTCTCGCCGCAACTGGCCGTAAGCAGTGCGGCTGCAAGCAACAATATAAGGAATAAAGCGCAACGAACCGCCCGGTCAACTCGGCGCACACAAAGGCCAGCCGCCACCGGACAGCAGGGCGAAAGCCCAACGCCGCGCAACGGGCAAAATAGGTTCATCTTAGGTTGTCGTTTTTCATGGTTATGCTTGCAAAAATACGTAATTGTTTGAATTATACGCTATTAGGGGGGCAACAAAGGAGGTTCCATCCAGACTTTGTCAATGTATTACCCAAATCAGTTTTCGAAGGTTTGTAGCTAAGAAAGTTGTTTCATGACAAGGTGCGCCCCTATGAGGAACGATAATTACACAAATCTGCTCTCAACGGACAAGTCCATCATATTCGAACACAAACAGGCATGGAACGACCTCGTAAGCAATTTGTAAAAGTTGCTTACAGTAATCCTATAGCTCTTCGCCATCTCCCTTTCTAATAAAAAGCCATCGTCGGCACGACGTTTCGGCAGTGCAATCATCACTCCTTGCAGTGCGCAGCCGCGAGCCAAAAAATATTATAAATGCTTTGCACGGCATTCGCTTTGCACTAACTTTGCCGCCGAATTTTACGTAGTTACGCATGAACTTGATTGTTGACATTGGGAACTCGTCGGTGAAAGTCGCGCTGTTCTGCGGAGGCGAGATGCGGCTACGCAAACGGTTGCGCGACGATGCCGCGGCGCAAATTTCCCAGATAGCCGAGACGACGGACATCGACGCTTGCGCCTACTCGGTGGTGGGCAATGCAAGGCCCGGCGTAGAGGATTTGCTCCACCAAATCAGCCGCACCACTCCTTTATATGTAAAGGGGACAACCGACACGCCGCTCACAAACGACTATCACACGCCCCAGACGCTTGGAGCCGACCGCTTGGCGGCGGCAGTAGGAGCGGCACACCTGCGCCCCCAGAGCAACCTGTTGGTGATTGACGTGGGTACGTGCATCACGTACGACTACGTGAGCGAAGGCGGACACTACCTCGGCGGCAACATCTCCCCGGGGCTGGGCATGAGACTCCGCGCCCTCAACCAACAAACGGCCAAACTGCCGCTCGTGGCGAGCGACGGGGACATGCCCGCGGTTGGAACGACTACGGAAACGGCTATCCGGACGGGCGTTATCCAAGGCATTGACTTTGAAATCTGCGGCTACATCCAAGCGATGAAAAACGCACACCGCAACACAAACATATTTCTCACCGGAGGCAACAGCTACCGTTTTGCCAAAGGCTTCGACGTGGAACGCAGCGACGCGCTCGTTGAAACTGGCCTCAACTGTATTTTGCAATATCACAACAGATGACTTCTCCCCGTAAATACTTACTTGCCCTCGCCGCCGTGCTGCTGCCTCTTTTCGCAGCGGCACAGACCAACGGCAGCAACTCGCCCTACTCGCGCTACGGCTTTGGGTTGCTCAGCGACGGCGGCAACGCGTTCAACAAAGGCATGAGCGGCACAGCCTACGGCATGCGCAGCGGTTCGGAACTCAATACGAAGAACCCTGCCTCGTACGCCTTTATCGACTCTCTCTCGTTCATCTTCGACTTCGGCGTGTCGCTCGAAAGCGGACGGCTTTCGCAAAACGGCAGCCACGTCAACACGAAGAACACCTCCGTTGACTATCTCACGGCCGGCTTCCGCATGTCTCCGCGCCTCGGCATGGTGCTGGGCTTGTCGCCGTACAGCACGGTGGGCTACGAGATGAGCACATCGCAGACCGTGGGCAGCGAAAATTTGCAGACGTATACACGCACCAACACCTACTCCGGCGACGGCGGTCTGCACACAGCTTACGTCGGCATAGGTTGGGCACCCATCAAGCCCCTTTCGGTGGGTGTGAACGTCGGTTATCTTTGGGGCGACATTGAGCATACGTCGAGCATGAGTTTTAGTTCGTCGAGCATATCGTCCACCTCGCAAAGCTACGAGACGGACATCCGTTCTTATAAGGTAGACTTCGGTTTGCAGTACGAGCAACGCCTCAACGCGAAGAACAGCCTTGTATTGGGCATCGCTTACGGCCTTGGCCACAACATCAACCGCAACGCTTACTACTACAACAACAGTTCAACGAGCGTCGACACGGTGGTCTGCCACAACGCTTTCCAACTCCCCC
Source organism: bacterium (assembly GCA_963661625.1). GTDB lineage: Bacteria > Bacteroidota > Bacteroidia > Bacteroidales > Bacteroidaceae > Alloprevotella. The sequence goes on along the minus strand of CAVLCM010000007.1, from coordinate 11,800 downwards.
ACTCTCTCGGCGTGGGCCTTACGTGGAACTACAAAAACTCCCTGCGTGTGGGTGCCGACTACACGTGGCAGAAGTGGAGCAGCGTGAAGGCTCCTCCTGCCGGCGTAGGACTTAATGACGACAAGACGGCTCTCGACTATACAAGCAGCAAGGGGCTCTTCAACGACCTCCACAAAGTGAGCGTCGGGGCGGAATACATCCCCAATCCCGACGGACTGCGTTGGCGCCAGCGCATACGCTACCGTGCCGGCCTGTCGTACGCCAACTCGTACGTCAAGCTCGACAACGGCCAGAAGGGGCCGACTGATTTCCAGGCCAGCCTCGGCGTGGCTCTGCCCATCGTCACGATGTACAACAACCGCACCTTTATCAACTTCTCCGCACAGTACGAGCGCATCAAGCCACGGACGACGGGCATGATCACGGAGAACTACTTCCGTTTCAGCATCGGCCTGACGTTCAACGAACGCTGGTTCATGAAGTGGAAGGCTGAATAACACCGCGCCGAGCGCAATGAATATCCTCCCCAATATATTGAAAGGCAAGAACAAAAGTAGGCTCTGCGGCTTGCTTTTGTTTTTGTTGCTCCTTGCCCCCATAGCCTGCACCAACGACGCTCCGCCGATGGGCAACACGGTTGTGGGGCGCGACTCATTGCCCGTAATGGTGACACGCGGCGTGTCGAAACTCATCACCGACTCGGGCGTAATTCGCTACAAGATTATCACGGAGGAGTGGCGCGTATTCGACCGCACCAATCCGCCCCGCTGGGAGTTCCCCAAAGGGCTTTACCTCGAACGCTACGACAACCAATTCAAGGTGGACCTCCGTTTCACGGCCGACAGTGCCTGGCTCTACCAGCAAAAGGTGTGGAAGATGCGAGGCAACGTGGCTTTCGAAGACAAGGCATCGCAAACACGCCTACGCACTCAAGAACTTTTCTGGAACATGCAGACGGGCGAAATGTGGTCGGACGTGTACACCACGCTCAAACAGCCGCAACAGGAAATCCAAGGCACGTGGTTCCGCGCCACGCTGCGCGACGGCCGCCCCACGAAGTACCATGTAAGGCAGTCAAGCGGCTTCATGCCTATGGGCGACATGGGCAGCAATGGCTCTGCCTCGCAAGGCAGCCAGCCCGCCGACACGGCCTCGGCCTCCGACAGCGTGCGACAGCAGCCACTGCGCGGCGCGCCGCAGAGCCACCCGAAAACGAAATAACGACCGCCTGCGCAAGTCATGCCCTTCAGTGCAGAAAGGCTTAAACTTATTATTCTCAACGAGGTAGCGAAGCCAAAAAAGCCCGCACCACACGCAGGCAGTGCATTATTTTCGTTATATTTGCACACATTTTGTCGTAAAACGAATAACAATAAAACAAAAACATACATTAAATGGCAGCATTAGGAACTATCAGGAAAAGAGGCGCACTCCTTGTGGGCGTGCTCGGTTTAGCCCTTTTCGCGTTCATTGCCGAAGAGTTCTTCCGCTCGTTGGAGACTACGTCCAACATCGACAAGAACCAAGTAGGACAAGTTTACGGTGAGAAACTCTCCATTCAGGACTTCCAGGCCATGGTGGAGGAACAAAGCGAAATCACCAAAATACAACTGCAAATGCAGGGACAGGACGGCAACCTCACCGACCAGCAGACGGAACAAATCCGCGAGCAGGTGTGGCAGCAGTACGTTCAGAAGCAAATCATCGCTCACGAGTGCGACAAGCTTGGCCTGTTCGTGACCGACGGCGAAGTGCAGGAGGCTCTCCGCACAGGCAACGCACAGAGCTTGCAGATGCTTGCCGGCATCTTTCGCAGCCAAACGGGCGGTTTCGACCTTGCACAGCTTCAGGACTTCCTCAAGAACTACAACAAGACCATTGCTCAGGCCCAGCAGGCACAGAACGCCGAAGCCGTTGAGCAGATTCAGATGGTCAAGAAGCTTTGGGAATACACCGACAAGCAGCTCCGCGACGAACTCTTGGCCTCTAAGTACCAGATGCTCTTCGCAATGGGCTTCACGTCGAACCCCATCGCAGCAAAGGCAAGTTTCAACGACCGTACCGTGCAGAAGAACGCCGAAGTGGCTGCTCTTCCCTACTCCATCATCAACGACAAGGACATCAAGGTGACGGACGACGAACTGAAAGCCGCTTACAACGATTTCAAGGAAAACTTCTACTCTCCGGCCGAGACGCGCGACCTCAAACTCATCGACGTGAACGTGACGGCAAGCGCAACCGACCGCGCAGAACTCATGAAGAAGGTGCAGGACGTCCAGCAGCAGCTTCAGAGTGGCTCTGACGTAGCCAACGTGGTGCGTTCGTCCAACTCTGCCGTGGCATACTCCAACATCCCCATGAGCAAGCAGGCCTTCCAACGCATGAGCGACGTTTCGTCCGCCCTCGACTCTATGGCCGTAGGCAGTGTGAAACCCACATACTACAATGCGCAGGACAATACCATCAACACCATCAAACTGATTGGTAAGGAACAGGCTCCTGACTCAATCCTCTACCGTCAAATCGCCGCAACGGCAGCCGATGCAGACGCTCGCAAGGTGCAGGCCGACTCTATCTTCAAAGCCCTCAACGCCGGTGCATCGTTCGCTGACTTGGCCAAGAAGTACGGCCAGCGTTCCGACTCCGTTTGGGTAACGGCTTCGCAGATTGAGCAGTTCGGCATGAACGACGACGAGGCTGCTTACATCACGCAGCTCTACCATATCGGTGCCAACTCAGCACAGGTTATCTCCAACGACCAGGGCGCAGCCGTAGTGCAGGTGCTCGACCGCCGCAAGATGGAGACTAAATACAACGTGGCCGTGGTGAAATGCCCGCTCAACTTCTCCAAGAAGACTTACGAGAACGAGCTGAGCCGCCTCAACCGCTTCCTCGCCCAAAACAAGGACGTGGCCTCCATCGAAAAGAACGCCGCCAAGAACGGCTATATGGTGTCTGACGTGCCGGGTTACAGCCCCATGCAAAACCTCATCGCCTCCAACATTGGCGGCAGCGGCGCCAAGGACTGCGCACGCTGGATTTTCGACGAGGCTAAGACAGGCGACGTATCGAAGCTCTACGAATGCGGCCGCAACGGCGACCACCTGCTCGTAGTGGCTGTAACTACCACCAACGACAAGGGCTACCTCCCCTGGGACAACAAGGACGTGAAGGAATTCCTCACCGCCGCCGTGCGCCAGCAGAAGAAGGCTGAAAAGGCCCTCGCCATGGCCAAGGGCGTAAAGACCACCGCCGACATGCAGAAGGTGAAGGGTGCAGTGATGGCTACGCTCACCAACCAGACAATGGCCAGCTACGCCAACGTTACAGGCGTAAACGTTCCCGAGCCCAAGCTCTCTGGCGCAATCGCCAAGACGAAGGTCAACCAGAATACAGCTCTCGTTCAGGGCGCCGGCGCCATTTACGTAGCCAAGGTAACGGGCGAAAGCAAAACGGCCGACAAGTTCGATGCAGCTACCGAAATGGCTCAGCTCTCGCAGCAGGACGGCCAGCGTGCCTTCCGCTCCGTATTCAGCTACCTCTACACACACAAGGCTAAGATCGTAGACCACCGCTACGAGTTCTAATCCATAGCCTACCCCACACAGCCGCAACGGGCTTTGCAGGACACCGCGTCCTGCAAAGCCCGTTGCCGTTTCGTTACCTTTCAGCACATACCTATCATATAAACACAAGCATTCTGCACAAAGAGGACTACATATGTGAAAAAAGTTCTATAAACCAAGCCAAAAAGAGACATAAAATCCGCGAAGGGCTTGTTCTCGTGCGTTTTGTTTTGTAATTTTGTTTCGTTCATGTGACAAAAGTGCCGCTTCGCTTTTTTGCGGCCGCCAGATGAACAACAGTTAAGAACGAAGATTTCCACGTACACTTAATGCAACTACCCATCAAGAAAATCATATTGTGTGCAGCTATGTGCATCGGCTCCGCCTTTTCGGCAAGCGCGCAGGACATCCTGCCTGAGAAGATGCCGGCACACACAAAAGCAGAGAACATCGTTAAGGAAGTGTCGCCGCTCGAAAGCGTACAGACCCTCCGCGAGAGCACCGCTAAGGAGGCGGTTGGTTACAACGCCAACTTCGGCGAAAGCGTAGTGAAGACAGCGCTGCAATACCTTGGAGCAAGCTACCGCTCTGGCATGTCAGGCCCCTACGCCTTCGACTGCTCCGGATTTACAAGTTTCGTATACCGCCAGCAGAATGTGTCCATCCTGCGTTCTTCGCGTTCGCAGTACACACAAGGCACCCCCATCGCCAGCATCACGGACATGAAGAAGGGAGACCTCGTGTTCTTCGGTGGCCGAGGAAGCTCGCGCACAGTGGGTCACGTTGGGATTGTTACCGACGTAGACCCCGCGGGAAACAACTTCTCGTTCGTACACGCCGCATCGGGCGGAGTGAAGGTATCAAAATCGAACGAGCCCTATTACAGCCGCCGCTACATCGGTGCAAGGCGCATCGTGGAAAACTAAGGCAAAGGCCGACAAGAAGAACAAACAACGTCCATCCGACAAACAAGCCGACGGACGTTGTTTGTTTTTTACCCACAGAACTCACCGAACCCACAAAGATACTATGCATTCAGTGCATCCGTGGGACAAAGAACAAGCGCAGCGAGTAAAACTTCAGTGAATGCCGTGAGTTCTGTGGGAGGAAAAACGATGGAGGGAAACCAAACGGCACTTGGGACATTTAGCAGATTATTGCCTTCAAATGAAAGAGTTGCACGACGGGAAGCACAAAGAAAGACGGCAATATTGCAAAAGCTGAAATAAATATCTAACTTTGCAGTCCGCAAGCAGTATGTACGACCAGCTTCCCGTACGGGGCTTGCGCGAGGTAACACACAAGCAATTAAGTAATAAACAAAATAACTTACAAATGATCGTAGTACCCATTAAGGAGGGCGAGAACATTGAACGCGCCCTTAAGAAGTTCAAGAGAAAATTCGAGAGAACAGGCGTTGTGAAGGAACTCCGCGCCCGTCAGCAGTTCGACAAGCCCAGCGTGCTGAAGCGTCTGGCTAAGGAGCACGCCGTTTACGTGCAGCAGCTCCACCGCAACGACGACTAATTCCACGTCGGCCTTTTGGGCTCTCGCCCGTATAAGCAATCGCTATGTGCATGAAACTTGCACATAGCGATTGTTTTTTGCTGACCGGGAACGAAATTTCGCGCGGTTCTTTGCTCTCCGGTAAATTATTACGATATTCGCTTACAGAACGCACGAACGACGGGCAGACAACACGATGACAGGTATGGAAGCGTACATCGACGATTTTCTTGCTTACATGGCGGCAGACAAGGGTTGCTCCCCACGCACCGCCGACACCTACGGACGTACGTTGCGCTCCTTTGCACAGTGGGCCAGAAGCGTTGACGAGGGCATCACGTGGCAGACGGTCGACACCGATGTGGCAAGGAACTGGATGGCGGCATGCATGGAGCGCGGCGAAAACCCGCGAACCATCTGCCGGGGGCTGAGTGCCCTGCGCAGTTTCTACAAATACCTGCTCCGCACGCAACGGGTCAGCCACGACCCCGTGAGGCTGATACGCAGCCCTAAGACACACGCCAAGCTGCCCACGTTCCTCAAAAAGGAGGAGGTGAACCGCCTGTTCGACGAGGTGGAGTTTGCCGACGACTTCGAGGGAGCGAAGCGGCGTACCATTCTGCTCACGTTCTACCACACCGGGATGCGCGTGTCGGAACTCTTAGGTCTCAACGTGCAGGACGTGGACCTCGGCCGCCGCGAAGTGACCGTCACGGGCAAAGGCAGCAAGCAGCGCATCATCCCCTTTGGCGAAGAACTGGCCGAGGCGATGGCCACTTACCTGCAACGGCGGTCAGAAAAGCCTCACGCTGACAACGCCCTCTTCACGGGCAACCAGGGACGGCGAATTTCCGTATCGTACGCATACTCCGTGGTGCGCAACTATCTAACGCTGGTGACCACGCAGAAGAAGAAAAGCCCGCACGTGCTGCGCCACACCTACGCCACGGCATTGCTCAACAACGGAGCCGACCTCGAAACCATCAAGGAACTCCTTGGACACGAAAGCATCAAGACGACAGAGGTTTACACGCACACAACCTTTGAAGACTTGAAAAACGAATACAAACTTGCTCATCCCAGAGCATAAAAACTAACTACTATGGAACTGAAAATTCAAGCAATCCACTTCGACACCACTGAAAAACTGAACGCTTTCATCAGCAAGAAGGCACAGAAGCTCGAAAAGACCTGCGACGCTATCATAAAGGCGGAGTTCGTGCTGAAAGTAGTGAAGCCCGAAACAGCCAAAAACAAAGAGACAGCCCTCAACGTGTCGCTCCCCGGCACCGACCTGCACGCCGAGAAGGTATGCGACACCTTTGAAGAGGGCGTAGACCTCTGCATCGACTCCCTCCTCCGCCAAATCGAAAAATACAAGGAGCGCCAGGGCAAGTAATGCCAGCATACGCTAACAGCGTCAGAAAATTTGAAAGGGCTGAACATCGCAAACGGATGTTCAGCCCTTATTCATGAAATGCCGTCTCGCCGTGGCGGAAAGAGCGGCGGCTATTCTTCGTCGGCCTCCCAGTCACTGACGTTCCAGCCTTGAGGGTCGTCCTCGGCTTTCCCTGCCGACATTTGGTCGCCGCCTTGCTGCGACTGGGGGAGGAACATGAGGTGGTCGCAGAGTTCAAAGTTTATCACGTTGCTCTGGGGAGCGTTGTATGTTTGTTTCATTTTGTTCATGGTTTTGTTTGTGATTGTTTAGATATTCAAGGGCGGCAGCCTCTGCAAGCCTGCTTTCGGCTGCCGCCCTTGGGGAGTGAGAAATTGTCTTTGCAGACTACATTACCACCTGCTTTCTTCCGTTGATGATGTAAACGCCGGCAGGCAGGTTCTTGGTGGAGCCAGACTTGATCTGGCGGCCGTCAATGCTGTATATACCCTTGTGCATGTTCTTGGAGGCATTGTTTGCATCGTCGATGCCCGTCACTCCGCCGTCATCCATAGCAATGCCCTTCTCGAGTTCGCTCAGGTTGAAGCCATTCATCTTTGCGGCGTTCAAGGACGAGGGCAGAGCCAGGTATGCCTTGTACGCTTTGTTGACGAACGGATGGGGGCCTTCGGGGTCGTTCCAGTAGAAGCCCAGGCGCAAGTCGCTCTCCTTGTCGAACGAAAGCATGTAGTAGCGGTTGCAGCCCTCCACGTAGGTTTCTTCGTCCTCCACCGTACCGTGCAGCAGGTTATCTGCGGGCGAGGTGGCATCCGTCGTGCCCTCTTCAAACACGTAAGCGTTGCCGCGGCAGTTGCCCTTGATGATAACGCCCGTGTTGGCCGGAATAACGTCGCCAGCCTTGTAGATGTAGTCCACCACGAGTTCGCCGTTCTGTGCCGTCACAATGCCCGCCTTCACCGAGTCGGGCAAAACGGCCGGGTAGTCGGCATAGAAGGTGCAGTAGTCATAGTTAAGGAAATCTACCCAACGTCCGGTCTTCGTCCGCTCATCCATCTTAGGGGCATAGGATTTCAACGTTTGGTAATCTTCCGCTCTAACAAACTGATCATTATTTATCCGCTCCTCGATGTTTGCGACCTCGTTTAATTCGTCACTAAACAGGAGATCTCTCTTACGTGAACGGGCATATAGGCGTATAGCTTTTATTACATAGACATCATCATAGTATTTACCCCAACTACTCATATGATAAGAACAATCCGCAGGGGTATTAAGTTCAAACTTACAGAGATACTTGTCGTAGTGGGCATAACAACAACCAATTGTGCCGTTCCTGTATTTGTAATCTATATTGAATGTGTCCTCTACGCATTCATCTGCGGAAAAATATGTTTTGAGTGTCAATGAATTAGCACAATAATAGTTTGCCTTAGAGAAACAATACTGGCTAAAAGTTGTCGGATAACTGGTATAACAATCGCTTTTAGGATAGCTGCTTTTGGTAATAAGCATAACAACATCTTTAACCTTAGGGTATGAATACGATGAAAGGAAGCATTTATCACCATAGTAAGCACTTAGCACCTGCTTTCCTTGCAGAAAACGTTCATCAATAGAAGGGCTATATTCTGCAGCAGGTATGTTTATGCCGTCATCTGACTTAAACCCTCTTCCCTGATAGGGCGTTGCCGTCATGGTTGAAAGGGCAAAATACAGGTTGCCGTTGCTTTTTGTATTGGAGGCAGTGGCTTCCACCTGCAGGCGTACGTAGCGCACTTTGTCGTAATGGTCGACATTAACGGTAGCTGTGTCGTTGACGTAGACCAGCGTGTCAACTCCCATATCGAGCCAGCTGCTTTCGTCCTCGGGCGTATTAGTTGTGAACACATGCATCTTGGTGGGGGCGAGGTTGGCCAAGCCTGTATTGCAAGTCATTTTAATGTTGACCGCTTTGTAACCTTTCTTTAGGTCAATTTGTATATAGTGGGGCTTTTCATCGGGATTGTCAGCCTCTGGGTCGGACAAAAAGTACTTGTTTTGATTGGTGTTGAGCAGATTGCGCAACGGGCCTTCGTACTTTTCAACATAATTCGCGCTCAGCTGCGAAACATCCGTCAGCACGTTTTCCCCTACCCACGTTTTGGCGGCAACAAGCGGCTTGTAGTCGGGAGCAAAATAGCTGTCATTGAAATCCGAAAGGTCAGAGCATTCGTAGTCCTCCACCACCTTGCACTTAGGCAGCAAAGCCTGATAATGTTCACCCGTTCCTTTCGGCACGTAAAGAGTGGTGTTGTCGGCAAAACTTTCCGGATCCTCGATATTCGCAGTTCCTCTAAACCGGATCGTTTTCAAGCTCTTGCAGTCCTTGAATGCCATATCCTCGAATACGGTTTTGACATTTAGGAACTCTTGATTAAACACAAGGCTCTCACAGCCATCAAAGGCAGAATTGCCGATTTTCAGTACTTTGTTACAATCAAGGCCACCAACCGAACGCAGGGACTTACATCCTTTGAACGCCTCGTCAGCGATAGTGTCGCAATTTGAGCAAGCAACAGATTGGAGACTTGAACAATCTTTGAATGTACCGGTTGGTATATCACCCTCTATTTGAGGCACACTTGCAAGACTTGTACATCCAGAGAACACACCACCTTCGGTAAGAGAAAGCGTACTTCCAGATACACTTGTCAAATCCTTATTGTCTGCAAATGCATAAGCTCCCAAAGTGCAGCTATCTCCTATGTTGACTGTTTTAAGCCCAAAGCCAGAGAAATAGCCATCAGGAACATTAGACGTTGAGATACTTACAGTTTCAAGCCCGGTATTCCTAAAAGAGGAACTTGAAAAATTCGAAGCTGCAAGGCTTACGCTCGTAAGGCTTGACACTCCCTCGAATGTGCCCTCACTGATTGTTGTATTCTCAAGTTCAACGCTTTTTAATCCCTCAGTATTTTTGAATGCATCATAACCAATTGTGGCATCTTTAAGACAGAGGCTTTCAGGAAGACTTCCGCACCCCACGAAGGCTTCATAGCCAATTGACTTTATTGTTGTCGGCAAGTTGTTTATGCGCAAATTGGAACAGCCGTAGAAAGCCCTACTGCCAATCGTTTCAAGGAAAGCGGCTGGCAAAGTCACAGAAGACAGCTTGGCACAACCATTGAATCCGTATACAAAATCTTCACCATAACCAGCACTTACTCCTTTGATTTCAGTTGTTCCTTCCAAAACCGTATAGTCCCCATCAAATTCGTCCTTCATGAATTTGATCAGCGTTGTTTTATCCTTGTTGTACAGTGCGAAGCCGTCATAATAGCAAGTTGAGGAAACTATCTCTTCGAGGTTGTTGTCATGTTCGAATGTACAGGCATCAAAAGTCACATCCGACAGGAACTCAGCCTTTCTCAAGTTGGGACAGTCGGCAAATACCCAATTGCCCAGCGACGTGACCGTTGCGGGTACCTTCACGGAAGTAATTGCACAACCCTGAAAGGCATCATCGCCTATGCTCGTCACTTTAGTTGCTCTACTGAAGCGGACTGTTGCCAGATTTCCGCAGCCACTGAATGCATAACTGGGGACGACGCTTATTGTAGCAGGAATAAAGATTTCCAACAATCCGCTATTATAGAAAGAACCTTCCCCTATGCTCGAAACGCCTGTAAGGTCTATTTCTGTAAGTTTGCTGCAATCACTAAAAGCATACATTCCGATACTCGCCATATTTGCGGGCAAAGTGATCGAAGCCAAGGACGTACAGCCACTGAAACAACTATCGCCAAGGCTAGTCAAGCCCTCAGGCAAAGCGATAGAAGCCAAGGACGTACAGCCACTGAAACTATTATCGCCAAGACTAGTCAAGCCATCAGGCAAAGCAATAGAAGCCAAGGAAGTACAACCATTAAAAGTATAACCCTCAATACTTGTCACGCCCTCGGGAATATTAATAGAGGTTAAGTCCGAGCAATCCCAAAAAGCAGCAGCCCCAATACTTGTCACGCTCTCGGGAATATCAATAGAGGTTAAGCCCGAGCAATCACAAAAAGCAAGAAACCCAATACTTGTCACGCTCTCGGGAATATTAATAGAGGTTAAGCCCGAGCAATCACGAAAAGTATTATTCTCAATACTTGTCACGCCCTCGGGAATATTAATAGAGGTTAAACCCGAGCAACCATAAAAAGCATGATCCCCAATACTTGTCACGCCCTCGGGAATATTAATAGAGGTTAAGCCCGAGCAACCATAAAAAGCAGCAACCCCAATACTTGTCACGCTCTCGGGAATATTAATAGAGGTTAAGCCCGAGCAATCACGAAAAGTATTATTCTCAATACTTGTCACGCCCTCGGGAATATTAATAGAGGTTAAACCCGAGCAACCATAAAAAGCATGATCCCCAATACTTGTCACGCCCTCGGGAATATTAATAGAGGTTAAGCCCGAGCAACCATAAAAAGCAGCAACCCCAATACTTGTCACGCTCTCGGGAATATTAATAGAGGTTAAGCCCGAGCAATCACGAAAAGTATTATTCTCAATACTTGTCACGCCCTCGGGAATATTAATAGAGGTTAAACCCGAGCAACCATAAAAAGCATGATCCCCAATACTTGTCACGCCCTCGGGAATATTAATAGAGGTTAAGCCCGAGCAACCATAAAAAGCTTGATCCCCAATACTTGTCACGCCCTCGGGAATATCAATAGAGGTTAAACCCGAGCAACCACGAAAAGTATTATTCTCAATACTTGTCACGCTCTCGGGAATATCAATAGAGGTTAAGCCCGAGCAACCATAAAAAGCTTGATCCCCAATACTTGTCACACTTTCAGGAATATCTATTCTTTTGAGGCTAGGACAGTTATAAAAAGCAGCACTGCTTATGCTTTTTATTGTATTGGGCAAGATTATTGAAAAGGGGGTCTCAATATTCCACGAGCCTATTAAAGTCCCACTTATTCCCACCACAGTCTTCTTCACTCCTTTGTCATAATTCTCAGAAGTTACTTTACTGGGGATAACGACATCACCTTCAAATTTACTGGTTTCGTTTAAAGATCGAGTAAAAACTGTCGCTTCTGAAGATCCTACCGTTGATACATAGATGATACCGTCTATCGTGAAAGAATAAGTTGTATCAGCCAACGAAATCTGGCAGCTCAGGCCGAATAATATCGTCAGAATCAGCCTACACAATAGGCTGCGCTGCAAACCTTTAGGGATTTCCATCTGTTTCATACGAAAATTATTAGTGCCGTTTTGTAATCTTACGGCGTAAGTTTTATATAGTTATTCGTTTGTTTTGAGATAAAGACACAAAAAG
>CAVLCM010000006.1:0-24485 GCA_963661625.1 bacterium | reverse complement strand
CAACTGGGGGGGGGGTAACACAATAGGGAAGAGGCCTAATCAACAAAAACCGTTCCGCAAACATGATGGCTTGCGGAACGGTTTGCATTATTTCTTGTGGCGGTTGGCGCGGCGTTGGCGGATTTCGGCTTTCTTCTTGGCCGAACCCGACCCGTGGAGGCCCGTGATGTAGGACTTCTTCTTGGCCTTGGTCTTCACCTTGTTTTCGGCGGGAGCTTTCTTTAGTTTCGCCCCTTTGAAGGTGATGCCCGAGGTCATGGCCTGCGTAATCTCGTCGTCGGAGGCTTTTCGCGTAGTTGTCATGCGGTGGGCTGGATTAATGGTGGAACAAACGGATGCCCGTGAAGGCCATTGCCATGCCGTATTTGTCGCAGGTGGCAATGACATGGTCGTCGCGTACACTGCCGCCAGCTTGCGCCACGTACTGCACGCCGCTCTTGTGGGCCCGTTCGATGTTGTCGCCGAAGGGGAAGAACGCGTCGGAACCGAGGGCTACCTGCGTGTTCTTGGCAATCCACTCCTTCTTCTCCTCGAGGGTAAGCACTTCGGGCTTTTTGGTGAAGAACTGCTGCCATGCTCCGTCGGCCAATACGTCGTCGTGGTCCTCAGAGATGTAGATGTCGATGGTGTTGTCGCGGTCGGCGCGGCGAATCTTCTCCACCCAGGGCAGGTTCATCACCTTGGGGTGCTGACGCAGCCACCAGATGTCGGCCTTGTTGCCGGCAAGGCGCGTGCAGTGAATGCGGCTCTGCTGGCCAGCCCCGATGCCGATGGCCTGTCCGTCCTTGACGTAGCACACGGAATTGGACTGCGTGTATTTGAGCGTGATAAGGGCGATTTTAAGGTCGCGTTTGGCCTCGTCGGTGAACGTTTTGTTTTCCGTCGGGATGTTCTCCTCGAAGAGAGAGTCGGAGGTAAGGTCGATTTCGTTTCGGCCCTGTTCGAACGTCACGCCGAACACCTGCTTGTGTTCCGTGGGGGCGGGGCGGTATTCGGGGTCAACCTTCAAGATGACGTACGTTCCCTTGCGCTTTGAACGGAGAATTTCGAGAGCCTCGGGCGTGAAGTCCGGCGCAATGATGCCGTCGCTCACTTCGCGCTTGATAATGAGAGCCGTCGCTTTGTCGCATGTGTCGGAGAGCGAGATGAAATCGCCGTACGACGACATGCGGTCGGCACCACGTGCACGGGCATAGGCCGTGGCCACGGGCGAGAGCGGCTCCTCGATATCGTCAACGAAATAAATCTTGCGCAAAGTGTCGCTCATGGGGATGCCTACGGCTGCGCCGGCAGGCGAAACGTGCTTGAACGAAGCGGCAGCTGGAATGCCTGTGGCCTGGCGCAGTTCGCGCACGAGTTGCCAGCCGTTGAGCGCGTCGAGGAAGTTGATGTAGCCGGGGCGGCCGCCAAGGACCTCGATGGGCAGTTCGCCCTGTTCCATGTAGATGCGCGCCGGTTTCTGGTTGGGGTTGCAACCGTATTTCAGAGAAAGCTCTTTCATGTGGGTATTTGGATTATTGTGTGATGTGCTGATATTAAAAAACGCGTGCAAACGCCTTCGTGGCATTTGCACCCGTCGGGGCCGCTCGCGGGCCTATTGCCCGATGATGCCCTGTTTCTCCCATTCAAGGATGATGGCCTGGGAGTCGGCCAAAGCCTGGTCGTGACCGACCTCGTATTCGCCGCAAAGGAGGTCGGCAAACGTTTCCGCCGTAAAGTCCTTTCCTTCGGCGGCCTGCCAAAGGAAAGCAGCCGTTTCGTTGAGCGAAATCATGCGGTTGAAGTCAACGTTTTCGATGCCGGTGGCGATGATAACCTTCTCGCCGCAGATGTCGCGCAGTTCAAAACCTTTCTTAATCTTCATATTCTGGTGTGTAAGGGTGTTTTAGAGTTTAAAGGGCAGACGGCGGTATACGCCCAGCAGGATGCGCCTCAGCGGATTGAGGGCAAGCCACACGGCCGAGTAGCACCTCCACTTCCATCCGCTCACGAGGTCGGGACGTTTGCGCCCTTTGCGGTAGAAAGCCGTGGCAATGCCCACCACGTCGGTGTCGAGGCAATGTTCCACGCCCTTGGGGTTGCCGTCGCCTCGCAGGGTGAGGCGGTTGTCCGTGCGGTCGGCCACGCGGTGAAGCACGTATTTTTTTGGGGCAATCTCAGCCAGCACCACGTCGCGCTCGCGAACCGTTTCGGGCTGCACGGCCTCGATCTTCACCACGTCGCGCTCGTTTTCGAGGAAGGGGCGCATGCTGAACCCCTTGACGCGGAACGTTGCGCTGTGGCCCTTGGCCAATACGTCCCGTATCTGCTCAATGAGCACGTGGTTGGGCACTTCAATTTTCCTTGCCTCCATGCGCGTCAGTGCTTTTTGATGGTGTTATAGCTAAGGCGCGCAGCCTCCTCGTCGGGGCGGCAGCGCAGGTAGAACACGGGTACGGCCCGCACCACGCCTTCGGCCGTACGGGTGAGCCGTGCGTACGACTCCTTGTCCCATATCATGGCCGAGCACGAGGAAAGCACCGAGGCGAATGCCTGCAAGGGCTTCTCCTGCTCGATGATGTTTTCGGGATATTGCTCCAAGCGCACGAATGCGCCGATGGGCATTTCGAGGTTGCGGTAGCAGGGCGTCTTTCCGCTCCACGGCGTGCCGTAGACGATGGCCGTACCGTCGGGCATGACGCGCACGGCAGGATTGTCGTCGTTCAGGAGGTCGGAACCGGGGATGAATTTCCGCCACAGCGAGGAGTGCGTGCTTTTGCCCGTACCGCTCTTGCCGAGGAAGAGGTAGCCGCGGCCGCCGTTCATCGTGACGGAGGCGTGCATGAGGAGCGTGTCGTAGTAGGCGGCCGAAAAGGCGAACGCGATCATCATGGCGTTGCCCAAGCCGAAGCGCTGGTTGTTTTCGTCGCCGAAGACCGACACCTTGCACACGGTGAAGCGTGCGTCGGTGATCATGGCGCTTGCGAGCGTGCCGTCAACGTTGCTGATGAGTATCTTGTAGCCGCCGTCGTAGCGGTAGATGCCGTGGTTTGTTCCGCCGCAGTCGAACTGTCCCAATTCATCGCCCTCGGCCTCGCCGCTGACAAGGCCGTCGGCAACGGTCACGTCCAGAACGATGTCGGAAGGCTTTTGGCGCAGGTGGAAGCCGGCGTACGAGGGTAACAGACATTTGAGAAAGTCCGCGCTCTGGGCGTGCATGGCAAAGCACAGGCCAGCCACCTTGAAGTAGAGTGTTTCCATAATTTGGGGTAGGGGATTACTCGCCCGAGGGGGCAAAGGTGGCGTTGCGCAGGGTGAAGTCCGTTGCAGGGATTTCCACAAATTTCTCTCCCTTGTTTTTCGCTGCGTTGCGGCGCATTTTGGCGTAGACCTTTTCGAGCTTCGCACGGTTGGAGTTGAAGAACACGGCACAAGTGTGACTGCCGCCATAGGTGCGGTCGAGGTAGCTCTTCATCTGTTGAGAGAAAGTCTGACGATAGGCCAGGAAGTTCGTTTTCTTGTCGAGCATGGCCCCGTCTACGCGGCTGATGGCAGTGACGTAGACGGTGGAGTCGTTGAAGTCGGTGCCGTAAGCAAACATGCACACGCCGCCGTTACCCTTAGACTGCGCAGAGGCAACATTGACGGACAAAAAAACGAGGAACAGAAAGCTGAGGGCTTTCAGGACGGTTGTTTTCATTCGTGGTTTAGAAGAGTTTGTGTAGCTTTTCGTGCGGCTTTGGCCGGGGCAACGGCCAAAGCTCGCCGGAGAGGCCCGGCATGAACTGTCCGGGCAGTGCAAAATTAGTCATTTCTTTCCATCCCGCAGCACGGGGCGGAAAGGACGACCGAGTTAGGCCAAGGCTTCAAGCATCCGCTTCAATACCACAGTGGCAGATATTTCGCGGTTGGCGGCTTCGGGGATGACGAGCGAACGGGACGACTCGATGACGCTGTCGGTGACGATCATGTTGCGGCGAACGGGCAGACAGTGCATAAAGTGCGCATTGTTCGTCACGGCCATGTGGGCATCGTCCACGGTCCAGGAGCGGTCCTTCGAAATCACCTTGCCGTAATCGTCGGCACACGTCACGCCCGGGCAGCTCCAGTTCTTGGCGTAAATAAAGTCGGCTCCTTCGAAAGCCTTCATCTGGTTGTACTCCACCTTTGCGCCCGAAACGAAAAGAGGATCGAGTTCGTAGCCCTCGGGGTGCGTCACTACAAAGTCTACATCAGCGGCCAGCATCCATTCCGCAAAACTGTTGGGAACGGCCTGCGGAAGAGCCTTGGGGTGGGGAGCCCACGTCAGCACCACCTTGGGGCGCTTGCATTCCTTGTGTTCCTCAATGGTGATGAGGTCGGCGAAGGCTTGCAGCGGATGCGCCGTAGCACTCTCCATTGAGAATACGGGTTTGCCGCTGTACTGGATGAATTGCGTGAGGATGTTCTCTGCATAGTCCGCCTTGCGGTCGGCGAGGCCGGCAAACGTACGCACGCCGATGATGTCGCAGAACGAAGCCATCACGGGGATGGCCTCAAGCAAGTGTTCGCTCTTGTCGCCGTCCATCACCACGCCGCGTTCCGTTTCGAGTTTCCACGCGCCTTGGTTCACGTCGAGCACCATCACGTCAAGCCCAAGGTTTCGGGCAGCCTTCTGTGTAGAAAGTCGCGTACGGAGGGAATTGTTGAAAAATATAAGGAGAGCCGTCTTGTGATGCCCAAGACTCTCGTAACGGTAGCGGTCAGCTTTTATCTCGGCAGCCTCGGCCAGCGCTGCGTCGAGCGGACCAAGGTCTTTGGCGTGCAGAAATGTCTTCATGTGTTTTCTCTGTTGTGTGTTTTCAAACGGCAAAAATAGCACATAATGCCATATAACGCCTCGCACGGGCCTCATTTGTTTGGCAATGGGTGAAATTAGTGCTATTTTTGCGTTACAAAGTGCGCCGCAGCAGGAACGGATTTGCAGCGGTGCGGAAACAGAAAGAAAACTCACCACACTGAGAAGAACATGAAAAAGGCATTTTTGTTCGTGGCGATTGCCGCCGCGTTTGTCACCTCGGGCTGCGCCCAGAAAAAGCAAAATACAACCAAGCAAGCAACTGTTGAAACCGTTGTTAAAGCCCCCGCCAACATCAGGACACTCCCCACGTCGGTAGCCGGGAAGGACGTTGTCAGCACCATAGCCGCCGACTACAAGGGCAAAGCTGTGCTGTTCGACTTCTGGGCCACGTGGTGCGGCCCCTGCCGCATGGCCATGAAGCAGATTGACGACATTAAACCCGAGATGATGAAGAAGGGCTGCGTGTTTGTTTACGTCACCGGCGAGACATCGCCCCAGGCCGACTGGCAGAAGATGGTGCAGGGCATCGAGGGCGTTCACTACCGCTTGACCGACAAACAGTGGAACGAACTTTGCCAATCGCTCAACATCCCCGGCATTCCCGCCTACCTGCTGCTCGACAAAAAGGGCAACAAGAGTTTCGACAACCTCAGCGAGGGCGGTTATCCCGGCAGCGAAGTGTTGCGCAACAGCATCGAAGTGGCTCTGACAGATTAACAGGCTTCTCCCCACGCAGGACGTTATGGTAAGAAGGAAACAGCAAGAACCGGCGAAACTCGGCGGCTGCCTTTTCGTTGCGCTCCTCATCGTTTTCGGCACTGTGATTACTTGCAAAGTGCAGTCCGACACGAAAAAGGACCACGAAGAGCTTGAAGCCGCAGCTGCGGCACGCAAGCAGAATAAGGAGAGCGAGAAGAAATACGCTGAGGCTTCTGCATCGAACACTGCGACTACCGACTACTACGCCGACGATGCCGCGACGAACACCCTGCCCGACGGCATGGAGATACCCAAGTACAACGTATCGCGCGGCGGACAGATTATCAGCCACGTGGGGTACACCGTGAGCTACGACGCTGACTTCAAAACGCCTCAGTGGGTAGCTTGGGAACTCACCTCGGCAAAGACGCAAGGCACAGAAGAACGTTATAACAAGTTCCAGCCCGACCCCGACGTGATGGGGGCGAAGGCTTATCCCAAGGATTACACCAACTCGGGCTACGACCGCGGCCACATGGCCCCGGCGGCCGATATGAAGTGGAGCAGACAGGCAATGATTGAGTCGTTTTACATGACGAACATATGCCCTCAAAACAGCAACCTGAACCGGGGCGACTGGAAAGACCTCGAAGAAAAGGAGCGCGAACTCGCCAACCGCTACGGCGTGGTGAGCATTGTGGCCGGCCCGCTCTACTATACAAGCAGCCCGGCTCGCATTGGTTCGCACCGTGTGGCGGTGCCTGATGCTTTCTTCAAGGTGATGCTCGTAGGTTATCCCAAGCACACGAAAGCGTATGGTTTCATCTTCCGCAACCAAGCCGGCAGCCACTCACTGAGCCACTACCAAACCACCGTCGACGAGGTGGAGTGCGCAACGGGTATGGACTTCTTCTCCAAACTCCCCGACAAAGTGGAAAAGCGTGTCGAGGCAGAGATGCCGGCACTCTGATTGCTCCTTATATATATGTACATCCATGACAACGAACAATATTCTCCTCAAACCTAAGCCAATCCTCTTCGCCCTCTTGTCGTGCACTTTCATGAATGCCACGGCACAGGACGTTACATACAAGGCAATTCCCAAAAGCTATAAATACCGTGTGACGTTCACGGACAAGAAAAACTGCGGTTTCTCCGTTAAAAAGCCCGAACAGTTCCTTTCGCCCAAAGCCGTGGAACGCCGAAAAAAGTTCGGACTTAAAGTAGACGAACACGATTTACCGCTGACGGCTAAATATGTTGATTTTCTGACCGATAAAGGTTGTCATGTGTACAACCGAAGTAAGTGGAACAACTCCATAGTCGTTGAGATTGCCGACACGACTTGCCTTGCGCAGGTACGGACTGCGGCGTTCGTCAAGGATGTTCGCTGCGTTTGGGAAAGTCCCGACAGCCTGCCCGTCGAGCAACCTGTTGACCGACGCGCCGTGGTGAAGGAACAGACCGACACCGTCCTCGCCGACTACTACGGCTACGGCGCAGAACAAGTAAGGATGCTCGGAGCAGACCAAATGCACGAAAAGGGGTTCAGAGGCCAAGGAGTGACAATCGCAGTGATTGACGGCGGTTTCCACAATGCCGACTTGCTCAGCGGCGTTGACCAAACTCGAATCCTCGGTACTCGCAACTTCGTTCGCCCACAGAAGAGTGTTTACGAGGAACAGACGCACGGCATGAACGTACTGACGTGCATTGCCGCCAATAAGCCGCATTTGCTCGTGGGTACTGCTCCCGAAGCCTCCTTCTACCTGTTGCAGAGCGAGGACAACGATACTGAACAGCTCGTGGAGGAGGACAACTGGTGTGCAGCCGTGGAATACGCCGACAGCATCGGTTGCGACATCGTGACGAGTTCGCTCGGCTACTACCATTTCGACCACAAGTACATGAACCACGCTTACGCTGACCTCAATGGCCGCACCGCCATCAACAGTCGCATTGCGTCATTGGCGGCGAGCCGTGGCCTCGTGGTGCTTAACAGTGCCGGCAACAGCGGCATGGGGCGCTGGAAAAAGATGGGGTTCCCCGCCGATGCCACAGACATTCTCACCGTAGGCGCAGTGTCGACCGACAGCCTCAACACCGCCTTCTCATCCATTGGCAACAGTGCCGACGGACGCGTCAAGCCCGACGTAATGGCCGTGGGCGAAAACAGTGCGGTGTACAACATCGACGGCTCAATCGTCTGGGTAGACGGTACGTCCTTCTCCTGTCCCACCATGTGCGGCGCAGTGGCATGCCTCATGCAGGCCTTTCCCAAAGCAACTCCCACGGAGATAATCCACGCCGTGCAGCAGAGCGGCAACAATGCGGCCTATCCCGACAACATCTTCGGCTACGGCATCCCCAATATGCCGAAAGCCATGCAGTTGCTCCAAGAGAAAAGCAAATAACGCACCGCGAGCCACACGAAGCACAAACGAAAGAAACATGACCTTTTCCGTATCCGACACCTTCCGTCAGGCATTTCCCCAGTTCAGGGGCGCAGTGGTCGAAGCAAAGGTGACAAACACGCCCCTGAGCGATGCGCTTTGGAAGGAGATTAAAGAAACCGAAGCCTGCATAGCCGGTCAATACACCACCGAGAGCCTTAAACAACACCCCAGTATTGCAGCCACGCGAACCGCATACCGCACGTTTGGCAAAGACCCCAGTCGTTACCGACCGTCGAGCGAGCAGCTCATCCGCCGCATTCTCCAAGGCAAGGGGCTTTACCAGATTGACACCCTCGTGGACATTGGCAACCTCGTGTCTATCCGCACGGGCTATTCCATAGGCGTTATCGATGCCGACCGTGTTGAGGGCAACGAGGTGACGCTCGGCATTGGTCAGGAGGGTGAACCCTACGAGGGCATTGGCCGCGGCGTGTTGAACATCGCTCAAATGCCCGTCTACCGCGACAGAGTAGGGGCTTTCGCCTCGCCCACGAGCGACTCCACCCGTACGATGGTGAGGGAGAACACATCACACGTGTTCGTCATCGTCAATGGTTACGATGGCGACGAAGCCCACATCCGTGAGGCCGCACAACTCGCCACCGACCTCCTTGTCCGCTACGCCCAGGCCGAGGGCGTGTCCGCCGCAGACTTCAAGTAATCCTTTTTGCAAACTCAAAGTTGAACCTTTCCCGCATAAAACATCTTGTACGTATCGTCGTATGCATCCTTGTCGGTGCATACGCTTTGCTGTTGGGAATACTCAACTTTTCACCCACGGAGCGTTTCCTTACGCATTTCGCCGAAGAAAAGCTAACCGAGGCCACAGGCGGTAAAGTCTCTATAGAAAGTATCGAAGTAGGGTTGTTCAATCGCTTGATGCTCAACGGCGTGCACATAGAAGACCTGCAAGGCGAAACACTCCTGCAAGCCGGCAGCGTTTCGGCGAAGATAGAATTGCGTTCCCTGTTTCGCGAGCAACTCGCCCTGCGCACAGTGTCTCTCCTCGACGCAGACATTTCTCTCTACAAGCAACGTGCTGACAGCGCAGCCAATTACCAGTTTCTTGTCGACGCATTTTCGAGCAAAGACAAGAGGGAATCGAAAGGCGTAAACCTGCGCGTCAACTCCGTCATCCTGCGCCGCGTCAACGTGTCGTACAACGAGCGGTACAAACCCGTCGTGAAGGGGCGTTTCAATGCCTCGCACATCAACCTGCGCGGCGTTAACGCCAACGTCAGTCTCAAATCGCTCACTGCCGACGACATCCGCTTGCGAGTCCGTTCGTTGGCGTTGAGCGAGGGCTCGGGTTTGCAACTTAACAACCTGCACTTCATCCTCGAAGCCGACAAGCGCAAAGCTAGTCTGCGCGACTTTGCCCTCGACACGCCGTACTCGCACCTTTCGCAAGACAGCCTCGTCTGCACCTACGACGCTACGGGCGATTTCTCCGGACTTCTGCGAACACTCAGCGTCAGCGGTGGCATCCGCAAGGCGAGGATAGCCTCGGAAGACCTGCGGCCGTTCGTAAAACTCCCCAATGGACTTTCGTTCAACTGCGACGTGTCGTGCGCTTTTGCGGTCAGTCCGCAGAAAATCCGCGTCACGGGGCTGACTGTTTCCGACGAAACCAACGGCGTGCAGCTCATCGGTTCGGCTGCGTTCGACCGCACAGACGGCAAGCTGGTTGCGGGAAAATTTGCCTTGGATCGCCTAACGATAAGCAGCCAGCAGAGCGAACCGTTGCTCAGTGCGCTTTCGGCAAGTCCGAAGGTCAGAGACATTGTAAGTCAGCTCGGCGAAGTAAACCTGCACGGCGCAGCGCAGTGCCGCTTTGCCCCGTTTACCGTCAAGGGCAACGCCGCCGCTCGTACTGCCGTTGGGCGCATCGAAGCCGAGGGTCAATACGAGCAGAAGAAGGCCAGCGGCCACATCCTTGTACATGACTTCTGCGCCGATCGCCTTCTGCAAAACGAAAAGTTGCCTACGCTCCTCAACCTCACGGCAGATATCCGTGCCGACCTTACGCAAAAGACCAACCCCGCGGTGACGGTCAAAGCCTCCGTACCCTCGTTCGAATGGAACAAACGGCAGTTCCGCTCCATCACGCTCGACGGCAGTTACTCTCGTCAGCGCATCGAGGCCAACGTGGTCAGCAACGACGCTGCCGCAACTTTCCAAACCCGCACGTCCATTTCGCTCAACGACAAACGGATTGCTGCCCTCACGACCGACACGCGTATCGACCGCCTCTGCCTCAGCGACTTTGGTATTGACACGCCGCTCAAATCAGCCAAGATTAAAGGTACGCTCCAAGCCGACCTCAAAGGCTTGTCTGCCGCTCCCTTACTCGGACAAGCCACCCTCTCGGGCGTAGACATTGTGGGCAGTCCTCGAGGCGACTATTCGCTCAACAGCCTCAGCGCAAATATCCGTCCTGTTTCGGGCCAGACGCAGCAACTCACCCTGCGCAGCGACTTCCTCGACGCAGACGTAACGGGCAAACTCTCCCTGGCAGCCCTGAAAGGCGCAGTGCAAAAAATAATCAGTCGTTCGTTGCCCACACTCGCCCCCAGCAAGGCCGTAGCCGCAGCCTCCGGCACGTGGGAGATTGATGCCGTCGTGAAGAAAACAGACCTGCTCAAATTCCTTGGTGTAGACGTTTCGGCCAACGGCGAGGCCAATTTGCAGGGCCGCTTATCTACAGGGCAGGGCGAGAGAAGTTCGCTGACGTTCTACGCTGACAAGCTTAACATCTACGGACAGGAGATTGACCGTCCCAGCATCTACGTCAATGGTGTAGACAGTACGTTCAACTGCCTTGTGCAAGCCACAAAAACCTTTGCCGGACGCAATTATCGCCTTGCAGCCGACCTCTCCACCCGTCAGGGTCTGCTCTACACGCACTTCGGGTGGCAGACTCTGAACGAGAGCCGCTACAACGGATCCGTCGAAACGGCCACACACTTCTTCAAGAGCAACGGCAAGGTAGGAGTGGACGTGCGCGTACAGCCCTCGGAGTTTCTCCTTGGCGACAGCCTGTGGCACATATCCTCGGGGCGCATCCTCTACGATGCCCGCCAAATGGCCTTCGACGGCATCAACGTGAGCCACGCCGACCAAGCCCTCACGCTCAACGGCGAGATTGGACCTCACCGCAGCGACTCCATCGTGGCTGAATTGCAAAACATCGATGTGGACTACATCCTCGGACTTGTCAACTTCGACGCAGTGTCGTTTGGCGGACAGGCTTCGGGACGTGCCATCTTTACGCAGGACGGAAACAACCCACAAGTGCACGCCAACCTGCACATACCGGCGTTCCTATTCAACGACGGACTGATGGGCGACGCATACATTAACGGTAACTGGAACAAGGCCGAAAACCGCATCAACCTCGATGCCGACATGACGCTGCCCGAAACGGCTGGATTCGGCACGCACGTCGACGGCTACGTGTCGCTCGCCGAGAAGGGACTGCTGCTCAACATCAAGGCAAACCATACGCAGCTCGACTTCCTCAAACGCTACATGGGCGGCATCTTCGGCGATTTCGGCGGAAACGCCACGGGCAACGTGTGTCTCTATGGGCCGTTTAAGAAACTTGACTTCGAGGGCGACGTAGAGGCCGATTGCCAGGCCCGCGTGTTGGCCACGGGCGTAAAGTACCGCGTGAGCAACGGCAGGGTAAAACTCTCTCCGGGTACGTTTGCCTTCGAAAATTTCAGCGTGAGCGACGGCCGCGGTGGCATGGGTACGGCCAACGGGGCCTTGCGCCATACGCACTTGAAGCATCTCAACTACGATTTCGACATATCTGCCCACCGTCTCCTCTGCTACGACCAGCCGCAGCAGTCGGGGCTGCCCTTCTACAGCACAGCCGTTGGCACGGGCGAGGCACATCTCGCGGGCTACCCGTCGCACTTCACGGCCGACATAGCCATTGTGCCCGACGCACCCACCACCTTCACCTACGACCTCGGCGAACAGGGCACCTTCTCCAAGGAAGACCGCATGGTGCACTTTCACGATGTGGGACAAAAGTCTGATACTCTCTTTGCCCCGGCGCAGAGCAGCGTGAAGACCGAAGTCGTGGCCGAAGCAGACGACGACACGGGGACGGACATTGTCCTGAACCTTGTGCTGAATGCCAACCCGACGGCACAACTCACCATCATCACCGATCCGCGTACGGGTGATGCCATCACGGCCCGGGGCAACGGCCTTCTGCGCGCCACGTGGCGCAACAAGGGAGCGTTCGAGATGTACGGCACCTACACCTTTACGCGCGGACAATACAAGGTGAGCATTCAGGATATCATCCGCAAGGACCTCACCATCCAGCCCGGCAGCACCATCACGTTTACGGGCAATCCACTCAACGCCGACCTGGGCATCAAAACTCTTTATACGGTCAACGGCGTATCGCTCAGCGACCTCAACTACGTGGCCGGTTTTTCAAACAAGACGGTGCGTGCCGACTGCATCATGAACATCGGCGGAAAAGCCGTCAATCCACAGGTTGACTTCGATCTCAATCTCCACAATATTTCCGAGGACGAAAAGCAGATGGTGCGCCAGCTCATCTCTACCGAAGAGGACATGAGCAAACAAGTGATCTGCCTTCTCGGCGTGGGGCGTTTCTTCTCGGCCAACACGGGCGTGGGCGTTTCAGGTGCGTCGGCTTCGGCCAACGGCTCGCAACAGCAGTCGAGCGCGGCCATGCGGTCGTTCCTGTCCACCACATTGACCAACCAACTTAACTCCGCCATCTCGTCAGTCCTCGGTTCGCAGTCGAAATGGTCGTTTGGCACCAACCTGAATCCAGGGTCGGAGAACGGCACCAACATCGAGGTGGACGGACTGCTGCAAGGGCGGCTCTTTAACGACCGACTGCTCATCAACGGTAACTTTGGCTACCGCGACCACCCAAACTACACGTCCAACTTTGTGGGCGACTTCGACATACGCTACCTCCTCACGCCCAAAGGCAGTGTCAGCCTCCGCGCATACAGCGAGACGAACAACCGTTACTTCACGAAATCGTCGCTCACCACGCAGGGCGTTGGCATCAGTCTGCAACGCGACTTCACCAGCCTCCGCGAACTATTCTCTTTGACCCGAAAACGCAAAAAATGACCTGTTCCGCTCTTCCTAATAAGTCTTATCGCTCGCCCTGGCAGTGGCTGTGGGCGTTCCTGTGCGTGGTGTGCCTTTTGCTCGCCTCGTGCAGTAGCGAGAAGTTCCTTCACGAGGGCGAACACGTGCTTTCGTCGGTCAAGGTAGAGAGCGACCAAAAACACTTCAACACATCGTCGTTCCACTCCTGCGTCAAGCAGTACCCCAACGCCAAGTGGTTCACGCTTTTCAAGGTGCCGCTCGGCATCTACTGCCTGTCGAGTGCAGACTCCGTGCGTTCGCAGCGGCGGTTCTCCAAGTTTCTGCGTCGCCTCGGCGAAGCCCCCGAGGTGTACAACGACCAACAGACGACCTACGGCATAGCCAACATGCAACAGGCGTTGAACAGCTACGGCTACCTCCATGCCCGTGTCGACACAGCCTTGCAATACCGAGGCCACAAGGTGAC
The DNA here is from genome assembly GCA_963661625.1 of bacterium. Taxonomy (GTDB): domain Bacteria; phylum Bacteroidota; class Bacteroidia; order Bacteroidales; family Bacteroidaceae; genus Alloprevotella. The sequence continues at coordinate 10,924 of CAVLCM010000006.1, read as the reverse complement.
TGTAAGGTACACCCTCCGTCCCGGCACACGCCATTACGTCAAGGCTTTGTCGTTCCGCTTCGCCAACGACAGCCTACGCGAGGTGTTCCGCCAAGACTCTGCGCAGACACTCCTGCGCCGCGGCATGCCGCTCGACCTCAACAAACTCTCCGACGAACGAGGCCGCATAGTCAAGGCTTTTCACGAGCGAGGCTACTATTATATCAACAACGATTTCATTTCGTTCGACATCGACACCATCGCAGGCGACCTCGGCGCAGCTGTACGTCTGAACATGGCGGTCCCGGCCAACGTCAATGCCGCCCTTGCGTGCCAGCCGCAAACGTTCCGCCGCGTCAACGTATTGACCGAAAGCACCGACCTGGCGGATGGAGTAGGGGAGTACACCGACTCCATCGTCTATCGTGGCATCACGTTCCGATATTTCAGCCGGTCGAAGATTAACAAGCGCGTTTTCGCCTCGCACATCGACATCCGCCCCGACAGTGTTTATCGCGCCTCGCAGGTGCAAAACACCTACAAGAACGTCAGCACGCTGCCCGCCCTGACGTTTACCAACATCCATGTAGCTCCGAGTGCGGGCGATCCTTCGCGGCTCGACTGCGACATACACGTTCACCCCAGCAAGCCGCACGCCATGGGCTTCGATGTGGAGGGGACAAACACAGCCGGAAACCTGGGCGTGGCCATTGCTCTTTCGTACAAGAACAAGAACGTGTTTCACGGTTCAGAACTTCTTTCGCTGAAAGCCCGCGGAGCATTCGAGGCCATCACAGGGTTGGAGGGCTATAACAACCAGAACTACACGGAATGGAGCGTGGAGTCGAGCCTGCGGTTCCCCACATTGCTCCTGCCGTTCGTCGGTCTTGAACGAAAACGCAGCATCACGGCGCAGTCGGAGATAAAGTTGCTCTTCGACACACAGGACCGCCCCGAATTCCACCGCCGCGTGCTAACCGGGGCGTGGGCCTACGAGTGGAACCGCAACAGCAACACGAAGTGGCTCCACCGCTTCGACCTCGTTTCGGTCAACTACGTCTACATGCCGTGGATTTCCGAAACGTTCCGCCGAGACTACCTCGAAGGCGAGGACACGCGTTACTCCGTACTGCGGTACAGCTACGAAAACCTTTTCATTCTCAAAACGGGATACAACTTCGTTTACAATTCCCTCCGCGGCAGTCAGAACCTGCCTACGGGATTGTACCAAACCAACGGCTTCCAAATTAAGGCAGGCGTGGAACTGGCCGGCAACCTGCTCTTCGGCGCGTCGAAGATGGTGCGCAGCGTGAAACACTCCGATGGCTGCTACCACTTCCTCGGCAACGCCTATTCGCAATATGCCAAGTTCGATTTCGACTTCGCCAAGAGCCTCGTCCTGTCCGAGAAAAATTCCCTTGCCCTCCACGTAGCTCTCGGGGTAGGAGTGCCTTATGGTAACTCCACCGTGTTGCCCTACGAAAAGCGTTACTTCGCGGGCGGCGCAAATAGCGTCCGCGGTTGGAGCGTCCGCAGCCTCGGCCCAGGTGCCTACAAGGGCAGCGACGGCAAGGTGAACTTCGTCAACCAAACGGGCAACATCAAGCTCGACCTCAACGCCGAGTGGCGCACATTCCTCTTCTGGAAACTCCACGGCGCATTCTTCATCGACGCGGGCAACGTGTGGAACATCCGAACCTACCCGGGGCTTGAAGACGGCGTATTCCGCTTCAGCTCGTTCTACAAACAGATAGCCGTATCCTACGGCCTGGGCCTGCGCCTCAACTTCAACTACTTCATCATCCGCTTTGACGGCGGCATGAAAGCCATCGACCCCACAGAAAGTACGCGTTCAAGGCTGCACTATCCCATCACAAGTCCCAAGTTCAGCCGCGACTTCGCCCTGCACTTCGCCATCGGTCTTCCATTCTGACATCTCGCACCTAAAACAATGGTTAAATTCATCTCCATAAGTTCCGGCAGTTGCGGCAACTGCTATTACCTCGAACACAACGGCTACGGGCTCATTATCGACATGGGCATCAGCCACCGTGCCTTCCGCCGAGCGTTTTCAAACTTCGGACTGCCCATTGCGTCTATCAATGCCATTCTGCTTACTCACGACCACACCGACCACGTAAAGTCGGTCGGCGTTCTTTCAAGGGAATTTCGCATTCCTGTATATACATCGCAGAAGGTGCACGACTCGGTTATGCGCAATCACTTCGTATCGAAGAAAATTCCCCTCGACCTGCAAAAGTCCGTCGACTGGCATGCGCCGTTCCAGCTCGGACCGTTCACGGTTGAAACGTTTGCCGTACCACACGACAGCGCAGACAACAACGGCTACATCATTCGTGTAGACGGCAAATGCTTTGTCCTGATAACCGACGTAGGGCATTTCACCGACGAGATGCCGGCCATCGTCCACGAGGCCACACATCTTATCATTGAGTCGAACTATGATGAACAAATGCTTCTCTGCGGCCGTTATCCGCAACGGCTCAAAAACCGCATCAGCAGCGGTAGCGGCCACATAAGCAACCACCAGACTGCCGAGTTCCTGGCCCAAAATCTCGACCCCGACAAAATTCACCGCATTTGGCTCTGCCATCTCAGTGCAGAAAACAACCGGCCGGCCGTGGCTTACGCCACCTGCGCCGAACGCCTGGCCAATTCTGGATACAGGCTCGAAGGCGACGACGCAAATCTCATCTTGCAGGTGTTGCCCCGAAAAACACCCACGTTGCTCATGGAACTTGAATAATCGCGAAATACATGTAGCCCGTACGCTGTACATGCGTCACGCGCACGGTTTGCGCCAATTACTTCCCACGTTGTGACAACTTATGCAGCAATATAAATCGCCATCGTCCCATATAGGATAGAACAACGGCGACAAGATGTATTAAACATAACACGCATTCCAATTCTTCTTGGAATGCGTGCTGTAAGTCCGTTATGTGGACCAAATGTCGTATGTGGAACGAACAGCGCTATTTGTAGAACAGAACCGTTCCTCAGTAGAGAAACGAATTTCTCAGTTACGTTCTTGCGCCATGAGTTGAAAATCCTTCTTGCGCAGCTTGAAACTATTGGTAAGGTATTTGTCGCGCACAATCTGATTGTTGGCGAGTTCCTCGGGAGTTCCCTGAAACAAGATGCGGCCCTCGAAAAGCAAATACGCACGATCCGTAATGCAGAGCGTTTCCTCCACGTTGTGGTCCGTAATGAGAATGCCGATGTTGCGGTCTTTGAGTTTCCAGACAATATACTGAATGTCCTCCACGGCAATTGGGTCGACGCCGGCAAAGGGCTCGTCGAGCATGATAAACTTAGGGTCGATGGCCAAGCAGCGCGCAATTTCCGTGCGTCGACGTTCGCCGCCTGAGAGTTGGTCGCCGAGGTTTTTGCGCACTTTTTGCAGACGGAACTCCGCAATGAGGCTCTCGAGCTTCTCGCGACGGTACTCTTTGGAACGCCCCGTCATCTCCAGCACCGAGGAAATATTGTCCTCCACGCTCATTTTTCGAAAAACGGAGGCTTCCTGCGCCAAGTAGCCGATGCCCTTTTGCGCCCGTTTGTACACCGGATCGGTCGTAATTTCGTGGTCGTTGAGGAAAATTCGTCCGCCGTTGGGCACAACAAGTCCGGTTGTCATGTAGAACGACGTGGTCTTTCCGGCACCGTTCGGACCGAGCAGACCGACGATTTCGCCCTGCTTCACGTCGAACGACACACCGTTGACCACCGTGCGCTTGCCGTACTTCTTCACCAGATTTTCGGAACGCAGCACCATGCTCGTTTCCTCGTGGTTCTCAATAAGATTGTCGTTGTTCTTATGGAATGTAAAGATTGCCATATAGGGGTTGAAGAGCGTGGCAGGGAGCAAGTTCCCCTACTCTTCCGGGTAAATCATTTGTAAAGGAAACGTTTGATGCTTCGCTTCGGCGTTTTCTCAAACTCCGTCTTGTAGAGTTCGATGCCCGATATGCGCTCGTACGCAGCCACCATCGCATTGAGGTCCTTACGGTTTTGCTCCATGGCAAGGCGCAGTCCGTTTTCGTCGAGACCGGCTTTGGCCGCTTCGTCGTAGTCGGGATAAATCAGTGCGTAGAGCTTTTCATCGCGCTGTACTACGATGCTTTCGTTGACGTAAGGCAGCGTGTTGAGTTTGTCTTCAATTTCCTCCGGATAAATATTCTGGCCCGACGCTCCGAGGAGCATATTTTTGCTGCGGCCGCGGATATAGAGGTTGCCCTCAGCGTCCATCACGCCAAGGTCGCCCGTGTGGTACCAGCCATCGACGAGCGTCGTCTTCGTGGCTTCCTCGTTTTTGAAGTAGCCCAGCATGACGTTTGCGCCGCGGGTAAGGATTTCGCCCACGGTGTGCTGCGGGTCGTCGCTGTCAATGCGTATCTCCATGCGGGGGGCAGCCTTGCCGCACGAACCCTTCTTGAACTCGTGCCAATCCTCGTACGAGATGATCGGGGCGCACTCCGTAGCGCCGTAGCCCACGGTGTAGGGGAAGTTTATCTTCTTGAGAAGGTCTTCCACCTCGCTGTTGAAAGCCGCTCCGCCGATGATAATCTCGTAGAAGTTGCCGCCAAAGGCATCCACGAGGTGCTGGCGGATTTTGTCGAGTATTTTGCCGCTGATATAAGGGAGTTTGAGAAGAACCTTCATGCTCGGCGTTTGCAGTTTGGGCAGCACGTTCTTCTTGATAATCTTCTCGATGATGAGCGGTACGGAAATGATGATAATCGGCTTGATTTCGCCAAAAGCTTGAAGCACGATTTTCGGCGAGGGAATGCGCGTGAGATAATATACGTGGCAACCCCTGATGAACTCGAATATAAACTCGAAAGCCATGCCGTACATGTGCGCCAACGGGAGCATGGAAATCACCTTGTCGCCTCGCTTCACCTTTGTTCCGAGCACCTGAACGGCAAACTCATAGTTGGACCACAAGGCGCGGAACGGCAGCATAACGCCCTTGGAATTGGACGTGGTACCGCTCGTGTAGTTGATAAGTGCAAGCGCGTCGGGATCCGGCGTATGTGAGTAGTTGATGTGTTCCTTGCGGAAGAACTTGGGATATTTCTTCCCGAAAAACTCGTTCAGGCGTTCGCGCGCCTCGTTGAGCCGTTCGCTGCGCGAGAGCAGCACGGAATAGTCGGGAATATTGATTACGCCTTCGAGGTGCGGCATTTCCTCGGCATTGAGTTCGGGCCACACCATGTCGCCCACGAAGAGGATTTTCGCCTCCGAGTGGTTCACAATGTCGTGCACCTGCGCAGCCTTGAACTCGTGCAGGATTGGTACGGCCACCGCTCCGTATGTGAGCGTGGCAAGGAACGCCGTTGCCCAATGCGAACTGTTTCGGCCGCACAGAGCGATTTTGTCGCCCTTCTGCACGCCGGCGTTTTCAAAAAGGATGTGGAGTTTTTCAATCTTACGGGCTACGTCCTTATACTGCAACGTAGCTCCTTGGTAGTCGGTTAGTGCGTCAAGATCCCAGTTCTTGCGCAGACTTTCTGCTATTAAGTCAACAAAGTCGGTATATGCTTCCATCGGGAGTGTTTGTGCGTGCCAAAGAACAATGGCTTTGGCACAATGATTTCTATTTTGTGCAAAAGTAGTAATTTTTGTATGTATTGGTGTGATGCGCCGCAATTAATTTCCGAAATCAAAGGCACGCCCGTAAAAAAGGAGTAATTTTGTTTCTCGCAAACCAATTCAAGCATCAACATGACTACGAAAACGAAGAAAATCACGGCGGCATGCGCAGCGGCCGTTGTGGTTTTGGCGAGTCTGACCTACTGGACGTTCTTTTCGAGTTTTTCGGGAAGTAAAGACACCTATATATATATAACGAAGGGCGACACGCCTGACAGCGTCTACGCTAAGATAGAGCATGCGTGCGAAGCTCGCCACATGGGCGGACTGAAAATTTGCGCTACCCTGCTCAACTACAAAGGCCACATCCACGAAGGACGTTACGCCACGGGCGACGGCATCAGTGCGTTCCGCCTCGTGCGCAACCTCCGCAGCGGACGGCAAGCCCCGGTGCGCCTCGTCATCCCCGTGGTGCATACGATGAACGACCTGGCGGCAAGACTTTCCACACAGATTGAAGCCGACTCCGCCACGCTTGCAAAAACATTCCACGACACGAAGTTGCTGCAAAGTCTCGATGTGGACACGGCAACCGTTCCCTGCCTGTTCATCCCCAACACGTATGAGGTGTATTGGAACATTGCGCCCGAAAAACTCCTCAGCCGCATGAAGAAGGAGCGCGACGCTTACTGGAACGCCCAACGCACAAGCCAGGCGAAGGCGGCCGGACTTACGCCCAACGAAGCCTATACACTCGCCTCCATCGTGGAACAAGAATCGGCCAACGAGAAGGAACGCCCGATGATTGCCGGCATGTATCTCAACCGTCTGCATCAGGGGATGAAACTGCAAGCCGACCCGACAGTGAAGTTTGCCCTCGGCGATTTCGCCTTGCGCCGCATCATGATCAACCACCTCAGCGTGAACAGTCCCTACAACACGTATCGCAACGCAGGCCTGCCCATTGGCCCCATCTGCATTCCCTCGCTCAACGCTATTGAGGCGGTGCTTAACTACGCCCACCACGACTATATATATATGTGTGCCAAGGAAGATTTCTCCGGCACACACAACTTTGCCGCCACCTACGAGCAGCACCAGGCCAACGCCCAGCGCTACGCTCAGGCTCTGAACGAACGCGGCGTACGGTAGGCGGATCAAACACGAACAAGCAACAAACGAAAAACTTACAATAACAAATCTTATACATGAAGAGACCTCAGCAAAAGAAGCAAGGCGGCAAGATGTCTGCGCTTGCAGTGGCTTTGCCTCTGGCCCTCGCCGGGCTGGCAGCTTGTCCGCTCGGCATTCAGGCTCTGCCTCTGGCAAGCGGCCTTTCTGTGGCGCAAGTCGGTGGCGCAAAGAGCGCGGACACCTCTTGTCCCATCAAGAACGCCGTGAAAATTAACCCGACCACCGTCGAGATAAACTACGAGAACGGCAAGCAACTCACCGTCGACTTTTACGGCAACAACATATTCCGCCTGTTTCGCGACGACAACGGCGGCGTAGTTCGCGACCCCGAAGCAACGCCACAGGCTAAGATACTCGTGGCGAATGCTCGCCGTGCCGTTTCGGCTTTGAGCGTGACGGACGACGGAAAGGCAGTGACCATTGCCAACCAGACCGTTTCGATGCGCCTCGACAAGCAGTCGGGCCTAATGGAGATAACCGACCTTCGCACGGGCCAGCCCGTAGTGGAGAGTGTTGCCCCCGTAAGCTTCGGCAAGGAGGGAACTGTGCTGACGTGGAAGGCACGCACAGGCGAATATTTCTACGGCGGCGGCGTGCAGAACGGACGTTTCAGCCACAAGGGCAAGAGCATCGCCATTGAGAACACCAACAACTGGGTGGACGGCGGCGTGGCCTCCCCCACTCCATTCTATTGGAGTACGAAGGGCTACGGTGTGATGTGGAACACGTTTAAGCCCGGCCGCTACGACTTTGGCGCAACGGAGAGCGACAAGGTTATCCTGTCGCACAGCGAGAACTATCTCGACGCGTTCGTGATGGTTGACGCTCAGCCCGTTGACCTGCTCAATGACTTCTACCAGCTCACGGGCAACCCCGTGCTGCTGCCTAAATTCGGCTTCTACGAGGGTCACCTCAACGCCTACAACCGCGACTACTGGACGGAGACGACCAATGAGGGCGCAATGCTCTTCGAGGACGGCAAGCGTTACAACGAAAGCCAGAAGGACAACGGCGGCATCAAGGAGAGTCTGAACGGCGAGAAGAACAACTACCAGTTCTCTGCCCGCGCAGCCATCGACCGCTACTTCAAAAACGATATGCCCCTCGGCTGGTTCCTTCCTAACGACGGCTACGGCGCAGGCTACGGCCAGACGGAGACGCTCGACGGCAATATCCAGAACTTGAAAGAGTTTGGCGACTATGCCCGTTCGAAGGGTGTAGAAATCGGCCTTTGGACGCAGAGCGACCTCCATCCCAAGGAGGGTATTGAAGCCCTTTTGCAGCGCGACATCGTGAAGGAGGTGCGCGATGCCGGTGTTCGCGTTTTGAAGACCGACGTGGCCTGGGTGGGCTACGGCTACTCTTTCGGTCTCAACGGCGTGGCCGACGTAGGCGAAGTGATGCCCTACTACGGTGCGAACGCCCGTCCGTTCATCATCTCGCTCGACGGCTGGGCAGGCACGCAGCGCTATGCCGGCATTTGGAGCGGCGACCAAACAGGCGGCGACTGGGAATACATCCGTTTCCACATCCCGACATTCATAGGCTCGGGCCTTTCGGGTCAGCCCAACATTACGTCAGACGTGGACGGCATATTCGGCGGACGCAACACCCCCGTCAACGTGCGCGAGTTCCAGTGGAAGACATTTACACCCATGGAACTCAACATGGACGGCTGGGGCGCAAACCCCAAATACCCTGAAGCACTTGGCGAACCGGCAACGAGTATCAACCGTTCTTACCTCAAGCTCAAGAGCGAACTGATGCCCTACACCTATACCATTGCTCGTCAGGCTGTGGACGGCAAGCCCATGATCAGGGCCATGTTCCTCGACTACCCCAACGACTACACGCTCGGCAGCGACACGCAGTATCAGTTTATGTACGGTCCGTCGTTCCTCGTAGCTCCTGTCTACAAGAACACCAACATGGACAAGGACGGCAACGATATTCGCAACGGCATCTACCTGCCCGAAGGCCACTGGGTGGACTACTACAACGGCGACACCTACGAGGGCGGACGCATCATCAATAATTACGATGCTCCCCTCTGGAAACTCCCCGTCTTCGTCAAGGCTGACGCTATCATCCCCATGACGAACGCCAACAACAACCCCTCGCAAATCCGCAGCGACTACCGCGCCTACGAAATATACGCCACGGCCAATAGCGAGAACGCTTTCAGCCAGTACGACGACGACGGCGAAACGCAGGAATACCTCAGCGGACAGTGCGCACGCACGGAGATTAGCGCCGTTGCCAACAACAAGGGCGAACTCACCGTGACGGTGGCTCCCACCTACGGCACGTTCAACGGCTTTGAGCCGCAGAAGCAAACCGAACTGCGCATCAACGTGACCAAGGCTCCCGAAAAGGTTCGCGCCAAGGTGGGCAAATCAAGCGTGACGCTCCAAAGCGTTTCTACGCTTGCCGACTTTGAGAAGGGCGAAAACGTTTACTTCTACAACGAAGCGCCCAACCTCAACCGCTTCGCCACTCCCGGCACCGAGGCTGCCAAGAAGGTGATTGCCAAGAACCCGCAGTTGCTCGTCAAGGTGGGCAAGACCGACGTGACGGCCAACGCTGTGGAAGTGACGGTCAAGGGCTTTGAGTTCAACACCGAAGGCCGTTTGCTCGCCCACACGGGTCAGCTCGACGCTCCCAAGGTAACGTTTGCCGAGGAAGGTGTGGGCGTGTTCAGTCTCACCCCCTCGTGGGAGAAGCAGGACAATGCCGACTACTACGAGATACTCTACAACGGTATGACCTACTCCACCATCCGCGGCACGCAGTTCACTATCGACGGCTTGCAGCCCGAAACGAAGTACGACTTAAAGGTTCGCAGCGTCAACCGCAGCGGTGCGTCGGAATGGGCAAGCGCTTCGGCTACCACCAAGAGCAACCCGTTGGAATTTGCCATCAAGGGCATCCGAGCTCAGGCCACCTGCGAGGACCAGCCGGGTACAGGCATCGACAAACTCTTCGACTTCGACGAGAAGGCCAACTGGCACACCAAGTGGGGCAAAGGCGAGGCCATTCCCTGCGACGTGACCATCGACCTCCGTGCTGTCACCACGCTCGACCGCGCCGAATACCTCCCGCGCGAAGATGCCGGCAACGGTACCATCCTCAGCGGATCGTTCAGTCTTAGCACCGACCGCCAGACGTGGAGCGACCCCGTGGCCTTCACTTGGGCACAGGACGGCACGAAGAAGACGTTTGCCTTCGACGGCAATCCCGAGGCTCGCTACATCAAGATGCACGTGGACAAGGCCGTGAACAATTTCTGCTCCGGCAACGAAATGTACGTCTTCAAGGTGGCAGGCTCGAAGAGCGAACTGCAAGGCGACATCAACCACGACAACCGCATCGACGAGAACGACCTTACGTCGTACATGAACTATACCGGTCTGCGCAAGGGCGACAGCGACTTCGACTACGTTAGCTCGGGCGACATCAACAAGAACGGCCTGATCGACGCGTACGACATCTCGTGCGTCACCACCGAACTCGACGGCGGCGTACGCAACTCCAACGACAAGGTGGCGGGCAAGCTCATCCTTACGCCCGACAAGAAGACCTTCGCTGCTGGCGACGAAATCCGCATTACGGTGAGCGGCAAGGGCTTGCACTACGTCAACGGCCTGAGCTTCGCCCTGCCCTACAACACTTCCGAACTGGAATACACGGGTACGGAACTCATCGACATGAAGGACATGGTGAACCTCACCTACGACCGTTTGCACACCAACGGCCAGAAAGAGCTTCTCCCCACCTTCGTCAACCGTGGCAACAACTTCCTGCTCGAAGAGGGCGACCACAATCTCTTCGTCATCAAGTTCAAGGCAAAGAAGGCCGGCAAGTTCACGCTCAAAGCAAAGGACGGCCTCCTCGTAGACCGCAACCTGGGAACTGTCACCTTCTGACACGTCGCCCACAACCGACCCCATAACATAGCAAATCCGCTTCCAAGAGCCATGCGTCTTGGAAGCGGATTTTTAATTATTGTCGTCTGATAAAACATTTCCTGACTTCATCACCTTTTTGCACCACCAAATGGAGCATATTGAAAATCAATGAGTTACGTATTACTCGAAGAAGGCTTCATCTAACGACGTACGTCCACCCTCTT
>CAVLCM010000005.1:0-25622 GCA_963661625.1 bacterium | reverse complement strand
ACGTACGTTCACTCACCCTCATGACGTACGTTCACTCATCGCATAAATGTACGCTTTGATTTTCAACGGAAATACTTTACTCCGAAGCATCCCTTTTTACGAGACGCTTCTTCCTGGAAATCATTATAGTTTGAGAAGTGTTTTACTGAAATGGAACAACATCTACCTAAAAGGCTGAAAGCCTTACGGTGCATAGCTTCGAACATCGTTCGGGACTAAGAACTGTAAGGCTTTCAGCCTATCTAAAAAACAAAAGTAAAAGCTGTTCCGGCAGGGCTGCAAATGCCCTGCCGGAGTGGTGCGTTTTATTTCTGGTACACCTTGACGCGTGTGCCGTCGTAGCCTACGGCCATGATGTAGCTTGCGCTTTCGCTTGAGGGGAAGAGCACGTAGGTATAGTTCGATGAAACTTCTTTGTCGCCAAGGCCGAACATGGAGATGCGGATGAGTTCGCCCGAGGCGTTGTAGGTTTCGTAGCCCACTGCGCCGTTCCATTTCGTGTTGTCCACCTTTACGCGGTCGCCGCTGAGCGTGCAGCCGTCGCCCACTGTGCCTTCGGTGAGTTTCACCTCGTCGCGGAACGACTTCCAGTTGTAGGCGTTGATGAGGTTGAGGCCTTCGGGGGCTTCGGGGTAGCCAAGTCCGGCAATTTCGGCCTTGAGGTTGTCGCACATGGTCTGCGTGATGATGTTCCAGCCCCTCGTGTAGTCCTCAATGTATGCCTTGATGGGGCGGAGCATACCGGCCTTCTCGAAGAACGAGCAGAGGTTGAACTTAGCAGCCTTGCAGAAGCGGCGCATCATCTCGATTTGCTGTTTGCCATTGGTGTTGTAGGTGGTCTGGTCGAAGCCGTCGCGGTATGACTGGATGAAGTCGCTCCATGCGTTGGGGGCTTTGCCAGCCTCCATGGTGAAGAGTTCAAGCTGCCAGAAGGGGACAACCTTCACGAAGTGGTCGTAGTTGCGCGAAGTGGTCGTTACCGACCCCGTTGAGTTGCCGTTCTCGTCCTGTCCCGTCACCGTAACGCTGTTGGGAGTCGTGCCGTGGTAGTCGGGGCCGTCCTGAAGCTGCCAGCTTACGCCCTTGCGTACACCCTCTTCGAGGTAAGTTTCGAAGCGGCCGCCGCGCATCCATGAGTAGTCGTCAACGCCTGAAGTTTCGTCCTCGAGGCGGTGATAGCCGTTGCTGTAAGTGGCTCCGAGTTTGTGTTCCACCCAGGCCGAGTAAATGTTGTTGGTCGTTTCGCCGCAGCCGGCCCACTTGAAGCCCGGCGTAATTTGGTTGATGTGGCCCAGTTCGTGACCCATGCCCCAGAAGCCGAAGTTGCTCGGGTTAGTCCATTCGTTGAAACTGCCGAAAGCTGCAGCCGCACCCGTGCCGTCGGCATACATGCCGCTGTTGACAGGACGAGCGAACTGATGGTTGCGCGCCTCAATGTTGTGCTGCGGCAGACCCATGATTTCGCGTTCGCGGTAGATGATAGAATCGTAAATGGTGACAAGCTTTTCGCCGTCGGTGGGGCAGCAACTCTTCAGGTTGGCAAGCGGAGCGGCCACGTGGAGGCGGTTGCTCACCACGTCGATGATGTCGGCACCAATCTTGTCGGCGTTGGCAAGAATCTGCGTCCAGTCGTCGTTGGTCATGTTCTTGGCTTGGCTGAAATAGCCCACCTCGTTGGCCATGGCAAAGTGGAGCGTCACGTCGGGGGCGTTGGCATAGTCGTCAGAGTAGTAGCTGACGTAGCCGTTGCCGCGGTTGGCCGGTTCGATGATGTTGATGCCGTTGGTCAGCGTGTAGTAGCTCTCGGGCTGACCCTCGCTGCCGATGAGGTCCTTGTTGCTGAAATTCTTGATGCAGAGCTGTACGGGGTGAGCTGCGTCGATGCCCTGAGCGAAGATGGCCACCTTGTCGCCCTTGGTGAAGTAGATACCCGTGGGGTTCTCGTAGGGATCGTAGGCGCTGGACGTTTTCAGCTGTTCGCGAAGCGTGCTGCGCGTGAGGTAGCTTTGGAACGTACCTACGCGGAACTTCGTAGAATAAGAGCCGGAGAGGAGCGTCTGGGCAAGCGTGCGCAGGTAAGGCACGGGGATGGTGGCAATTTGCTCCTCCGTCACGCCGCTCTTGAGTTCATTGCAGAGAGGCGAGGCGAAATACGTGTTGATGATTGACGTGAGGTCAGAGTTGGTCTGGTAGCAGCCCACTTCGGCTGCCGAGGCGAATACGTTTTCCACTTCTGTGGCGGCCGAGTTAATCTCGATTTTCACTTTCAGCACGTTGTCGATGCCCGTAGAACCGAAATAGTAAGTGCCGGAAGCCTCGTTGAAATCGTTTGTGCCGGCCTCAATCCACGTGGTGGGAGCATCGGCCGTGGCGTAGTAAATAGTAGTGTTGCCCCACTTGCCGTTGCTGCCGCCCGAGGTGCGCGCTGTGTATTTCAGGTAGTCCACATGCGAAGCCTCTTTGAGCGTGAGCGTAAACGTGAAGGGGTAGGCACCGCCGCTGTATGCGCTGTGCCAAAGAGTAGACTCGTTGCCGTCGATGGCGTTGCTGGCGGGAAAACCGCTCTGCTCGCTGCTTGCCGTTGCCGAAGCTATGGCAAGGTAAGTGTCGGTGGGGAGGTCCTCAGCCGAAGAGTTGGGTAACTGCTTCACCATGAGGTAGTAAGTGACCGATCCGTCGGTGCTTTCGAGCTGCAGCTTGCCGTAGCGGGGAGTGGTTGTGTCGGTGTAGTACGAGGTGAACACGCTGATGTTGCCGTTGCTCTCCTTTCGGAAGCTGAGCCACGTGTCGTTCTCGTCGACTTTGGATATGGTGTAGTCGCACGAACCGGCCACAGCCGCCGTGCCGAAGCCTGCGTTGTAGTCAACGACGAGCGTGTCGGGCGCAACGTTGAGCGCATTGCAACCCCCTTTTTTCTCAATGTTGATGCTTTGCGCCTGAGCTTGATGCAGACCGAGAGCCGCGGAGAACAGGGCAAGGATATATGCTTTCTTCATTGTATGATGCTGTTATATATATGATGTGTGGGTTGGACGGTGCCGGGCGGTTTACTTCACGAGAACTTTCTGTCCGTTCACCACGTACGTACCCGTGTTGAGGAGAACGACGGTTGAACCGTTCACCGTGCTGTTGTAGAGCGTGCGGCCGCTGAGGTCGACAATCTGCACGGGTGTAGCCTTGCTCGTGACGATGTGGACAGCTCCGTTAGTGCCGACTGCGCTGAACGGCTTGCTTGTGGCTGCGGTGGCGTTGTCAATGCCGTCGGTGATGTCGCCCATGTTGAACTCCGTGGTGCGGAACACCATGTCGGAGTATTGGCGCGAAGATACCTCAATGTGTACGCCGACGTGTTCTTTGAGGAATGTGTATTTGCGCTGCGAATCCTTGTAGTCGGTGCCTTTTGAGAGCTTGTTGCCATCGCGGTCTACAAAGGTGATAGTATGGCTCTGGTTGGCCTCGAAACCGTTTTGTTTGAGCAGGGCGGAGAGGTCAACCTCGGTGTTGAGGTCGTACTTCGCATTGAGAGCGTAGTCGCCCTGCGGAGCGTAGACAAAGTCAGCCATCTTGCTGGGCGTAGGCAGCGAGTTGGGGAAGAGGCAGTTGTTGCCGACGTAGACAAATTTCAGCGTCTCCTTGTTGTTGCTTACGTCGTAGGTGATGGTGCTGATTTTGTTGCTGTCAGCAGCGAGGAGGAAGAGGTTGGGGGTACCGGCACTCAGGTTGAGACTGGTCAGCTCGTTGTGGTCGACGTAGAGGTCGGTGAGCTGAGGCTGTTTTGTGAGCGTGAACGACTTGAGGGCGTTGTTGCTCAGCATAAGCGTGTGCAACTGCGTCCAATTGGCAGTGCTGATGGTGGTTATCTGGTTGTTTTGCGCCCAGTAGTTCTTTGCCTTTTTCAGAGCGGTCGTCGTGACGGTCGACGTGAGGTTGTTGTCGGCTACCACCACGTTTTCGAGCGTGCCTGACGTAGACACCTTGAGCGTGGTCGACGTGAGGTTGTTGCCAGCCACGTTGAGCGTTTGCAGGGCCGTGCAGTTGGTGGCGTTGAGCGTGCTGAGTGCATTGCCTTGCAGGTCGAGCGTGAGGAGTTTCGTCAGCTTGCTCACGTCAAGGCCGCTGAGGTTGTTGCTGGCGGCGTAGAGGCGGCGCAGGTTGGGGCAGCCCGAAACGTTGAGTGCCGTGAGTTGGTTGCCGGTGAGGTAGAGCGACGTGATATTGCCCGATGTGGAAGTGATGGTGAGCGAAGCGTCCTTCACGGGGATGGCCATCAGCGAGCCGTCGCCGGTGATGGTCTGCTCGTCGCCGTTGCCCCAGGTAAGTTTCACTTGGAGGTCGGCGTTGAGCGCAAGGTTCAGTTCGCTCCCGGCGGCAAGGCCGGTGGTCAGTGTCACTTCGTCGGCCATGGCGGTGTGCGCCGCGCCGAGCAGCAGTGAACTGAGCAGCAGGGTAGAAAGTCTGTGCATATTGCTTGTTGTTGTGATTACGAACGAAAAATGCGCATTGCGTAATGCGCACGTTGCAAAAGTAGGGAAAAACTCGTGTTTGTGGCTTCTGTGACAGACCTTTTAACTCATAAGGGAAACGTGTTTTTCGCAAAAGGGCAAAAAAAATGGGATACCGCTGTATCCCAACCTTGTTAACCTTAAATCTAATACTATGAAAAACACGATGCAAAAGTAGGGCTTTGCTGATTGGCTGCAAGTCCAAGCACCGGCAATCTCCGCTTTTATAATGTTTTTTTGTAGTTGTCTTTCCGTTTTGGAAATTCGGATATGCAAAATTATGCATTATGCCTATCCGAATAGTTCGTGCAGCTTGTCGGCAAGCGTTTGCGTGCCTTCGCTCGCCTTTTGCCGGATAAACGTCACGTTGCGTGCGGCAACCTCCACCGGCTTCGGGTCGATGACGAACACTGGCGTGCCGGGACGTGCAAAGCGGATGAGCGAGGCGGCAGGGTAGACGTTGAGCGACGTGCCGATGATGACGAAAGCGTCGGCACGTGCCGTTTCCTCCGCAGCCTGTTCAAGGTTGGGCACGGCCTCGCCAAACCACACTATCCACGGACGGAGCAGCGAACCGTCCGGCGCGAGCGTACCTGGCACAACGTCCGGCTCGTCGGGCGGCAACTGGCGAATGAAGCGCACATCGTTGGGGTTGCGGCTCGAACAGACCTTACGAAGATCGCCGTGCAGGTGGATGATGTGCGATGAACCGGCTCGTTCGTGCAGGTCGTCAACATTTTGCGTCACGATGCACACGTCGTATTCCGCTTCGAGCTGCGCCAGGGCAAGGTGCCCGGCATTGGGCTTCGCATTGGCAAGTTGGCTGCGCAGGCGGTTGTAGAAGTTTGTCACAAGCACGGGGTCCTTAGCCCAACCCTCGGGCGTGGCCACCTGCTCCACGGGATATTGCTCCCACAGGCCGCCAGCGTCGCGAAAGGTGGCAAAGCCGCTCTCCGCGCTCATGCCCGCTCCGGTGAGAATGGTGATTTTCCTTTTCATGTTCAATGGTTTTGACAACCCCAAAATTATACAAAAAAGGTTGAGGCTTAATGGGTCACAAGAAATAATTGTACTTTTGCACGCAGTATGCGCGGCGGCGCATAGCAAGGGTGAAAGTCCGTTCCCCCATAATGTTCTTTACCTACGAAGGGACGGCGGAAAACACACGACACACAAACGCATACACCTATAATATATAACAAAGAAACAATCTCAACGCATTTATGGAAAAGCTTAGTTACGCTTTGGGCATGGTGATAGGCCACAACCTGAAAGGAATGGGCGTGAAGAACATTGACAGCGCCGACTTCTCGCAGGCTCTGAACGACGTGATAAACGGCGAAACTCCCAAACTCACCGACCAGGAAGCGCAGCAGCTGGTCAACACGTTCATCCAGAAGCAGCAGGAGAGCGCAGCGGCCGAGATACGCAACGAAGGTGAGAAGTTCCTCGCCGAAAACGCCAAGAAGGACGGCGTGACCGTACTGCCCAGCGGTTTGCAGTACAGCATCATTAAGGAAGGCACCGGCAAGCAGCCGACAGCCACGTCGCGTGTGAAGTGCCACTACGAAGGCACGCTGACCAACGGCCAAGTGTTCGACTCCTCCTACCGTCGCGGCGAACCTGCCGTATTCCCCCTCAACGGCGTGATTGCCGGCTGGACAGAGGGCGTACAACTTATGAAGGAAGGCGCAAAGTACCGCTTCTTCATCCCCTACAACCTCGCTTACGGCGAACGCGGAGCAGGACAGTCCATCCCTCCCTATGCAGCCCTCATCTTCGATGTGGAACTCATCTCCATCGAGGCGTAACTCCCACATATTCCCAGAAAACAAAAACGCAACAATAAAAATGAAAAAAGTATTCCTCGCAGCGCTCGTGGCTCTTACGGGCTTGATGAGCAGCTGCAACAACGGCGCGCCCAAAGCGAGCCTCAATTCCGACATCGACACATTGAGCTACGAAATGGGTATGCTCCTCTCTGCTTCTGAGAGCGAGTTCCAGCAGTACCTCTCGCAGGCCGGCAGCGACAGCGCGTATGTAGACGAACTCATCAAGGGCTACATCGCAGGTGTTCAGGCTGCTGACGACAAGAAGAAGCTCGCTTACTTCATGGGCGTGCAGCAGGGCTTGCAGACAAAGATGCAGCTTCCGCAGATGGAGCAGCAGATTTTCCAGGGCGACAGCACGAAGAAAATCAGCGTGAAGAACTTCATCGCCGGTTTCACCGCTATGGCCAAGAACAAGAGCACGCTCAAGATTGGCGGCAAGGTGATTGGCAAGGAAGAAGCCCAGAAGCGCGTAATGGACTACATGTTTGGCGCCAAGAAGGTAGAGAGCCAGAAGTTCATGGAGCAGAAGAAGAAGGAAGCTGGCGTAGTAGCTCTCGGCGGCGGCGTTTACGGCAAGGAACTCACTAAGGGTACCGACGTACACTGCACGGCAACCGACAGCGTGAAGGTGAAGTACGAAGGCAAGCTCATCAACGGCCAGTTGTTCGACTCCTCTGCCAGCCAGGCAGGCGGCGTGGCAACCCTTTCGCTCAAAAACGTGATCGAAGGCTGGAAGATTGCCCTCCCCAAGATGGGCGTTGGCTCTGAATGGGAACTCTACATCCCCTACGACAAGGCTTACGGTGAAAGCGGCACAGGCCCCATCCCCCCGTTCTCAGCCCTTGTGTTCAAGATTACGCTCGTGAGCGTTGCTAAGTAACATTGTAGACATACACAAAGTACAAACTAACGGATATGCAATTCAAAAGTATTGTCATCGCAGCGGTTGCAGCCCTTTGCTGCACCGGCGCAATGGCTCAGAAAGCTAAGAAAGCAAAGAAAAGCAGCAAGAAGGCTGTTGCTGCCGCACAGCTCACTCCGGCATTGAAGAGTTACGACAGCACTGATTTCAGCTACGCTCTCGGCGTGGCTCAGGGCGAAAGCCTCAAGCAGTTTATGCAGCAGCAGCTTGGCGTGGACACGGCATACTTTGCCGATGCCATGGCTGCAATGACCGCCAACCTCTCCGAGGCTGAGCAGAAGCGCATCACTGCACAGGCTGCCGGCATCAAGATTGCCGAGATCAACAAGCGCAACCTGCCGATGATTTCTGCACAGGCAGCTGGCAAGGGCGACTCTACTTATGTCAATCAGGCATTGTTCGAAAAGGCCCTCACCGAAGTGGTGACGGGCAAGGCAACCTCCATCAGCCGTGACAGCGCGCTCAAGGTGGTCGATGGCCAGTTCAACTACCAGAAGGAGAAGTACAAGGAAGAGAACGTTGCCTTCCTCCGTACGAACGCTGCCGTCAAGGGCATCAAGACGACGCCCAGCGGTTTGCAGTATCAGGTTGTCACCGCAGGCAACGGTCCCGTGGCCACTGACTCAACTGAGGTAGAAGTACACTACGAAGGCTCTCTCATCGACGGCACGGTGTTCGACTCCTCCTACAAGCGCGGCAAACCCTCTACGTTCCGTCCCGACCAGGTAATCAAGGGTTGGAAAGAGGCTCTCACCATGATGCCCGAAGGCTCGGTATGGAAACTCTACATCCCCTCCGAACTCGGTTACGGCGAACGTGGCGCAGGCCAGAACATCCCCGGCAACTCTACGCTCATCTTCACCGTTGAGGTGGTAAAGGTGAAAACCGCAGCCGCTGCCGACAAGAAGTAATCTGCTTCGGCACAGATAATACAACACGACCTCCCATGGCATATCCCTTATGCTGTGGGAGGTCGTGCTTATAGTAAGGACGAAGGGCTTATATCCCGTCGTTCCATAGTCTTTTGAAAAAGTCGAGAATGTAGATGCACTCAATGTCTCCGACTTTCCTGTTGATAGGGTCGAGCGACACAATCAGTTGCTTACTTTCGGGAAAATCCGTTGCAAACGCTTTGAGGCCTTTGAGGTGTTTCGGCTGTACTTCCTCCGCAGACTTTATCTCAATGGCAACTCTTGCATCGCCTATTACCACGTCAACTTCTTGCCCTGTGTAGGTACGCCAATAGCTCAATTGTTCCCTGTTTTCGCGGTAGTAGAGCCAAGCCCGCAGTTCCTGCACCACAAGATGCTCAAACGCATGGCCGTATTCGGCAGTCCCCCTCACAAGTTCGTTGCGGTGCAACAGATGGTTGGCCACGCCAATGTCGAAATAGTAGAACTTCGGTGCTTGCACCACTCTGCGCTTCATTGTTTTCGTGTAGGCTGGTAGTCGAAATCCGAGCAGCGTGTCTTCCAAAATGTCGAAGTAGTTGCTTACGGTGTTGGCGCTGACACCGCAGTCCTGCGCGATGTTGTTTTGGTTTACCATCTCGCCGTCGGTAAGCGCAGCTACTTCAAGAAACCGCTGAAATGAATTGAGGTTTCTCACCAAAGCCTCTTCTTTGATTTCTTCTTTCAGGTAAACGTCAATGTAGGCGGACAGCCTGCGGTGTGGGTTCATTGCCAGATAGTGCGGCGGCAGCATACCGTAGTTGATAGCTTGCTGCAAGTCAAAGTTGGGTATCTCTGCACTTACAAAAGGGAAAAGGTAAACGGGATAAGCTCGGCCGCCCAATGTGTTATAGCCTTTCCGTTTCAGCTTTCGTGCACTCGAACCGCATAGAATGAACACGATGCCCTTTTCTGAAATCAAGCGGTGCACCTCGTTGAGCAACTGTGGCACTTCGGGTATTTCATCAATGATGACGAGTGTCCCTTCCTCCTTGTCTGAAAGCATCTCATAGAGTAGGGACGGACGGCGGTGCAAACGGCTTTTCAGTGCCGTGTCCAGCAAGTCGATATAGATGCTGTTGGGAAACTTCCGGCGCAAAAAAGTACTTTTCCCTGTTTGTCTGGCTCCAAATAGGAATAAGCTGTCCTCTAAGTTGTTGGGAATGTGACAAATACGTTCTATCATGCCTGTGCTTTCTCTTTGTCCTTATTGCGGATTTTCATTGAATATCCGCAATAGCGTTGCGGATATTCAATGAAAATCCGCAACAAAGGTGCGCAGGATTGTTGAAAGAGACAAGCCACCGACGCATTATTTTACGCAAATCTCCTACTTCACGCGAATGATCGAAAGGCCGTCGCGTTCGGGCAGGATGAGTTGTTCCACGCGGGGGTCGGCTGCCACGTGGTCGTTGAATTGGCGAATGCCGATGGTTTGCGGGTCGTTGTCGTAGGCAGGGTCCGTCACGTGTCCGTCCCACAGCGTGTTGTCGGCGATTAATACCGTGCCGCTATGTGTGTAGGGCATGAGCAGTTCGTAGTATTCTATGTATTCCCGTTTGTTTGCGTCGATAAAAGCTGCGTCTATGCGCAGGTTCATTGGCGGAAGCAGTTCAAACACGTTTCCCACGTGCATCTCCACCCGTGCCTCGTAGGGAGCGTTGTCGAGCCACGGACGCGTGAACACCTCTTGCTCGTCGTTTATCTCGAACGTCACCACCTTGCCGCCCTTGCTCATGCCCGAGGCCATGGCCAATGCCGAGTAGCCAGAGTATGTGCCAATCTCCACCACCGTCTCCGGGCGTATCATTTGCATCAGCGTGCGCAGCAACTGACCTTGCAAATGTCCCGAAGCCATGCGGGGGCGCAGCAGGTGGAGGTTGGTGGCGCGGTAGAGCCGTTGCAGGTAAGCGTCGGGCGGCGTAGTGTGGGCGAGGATGTATTCTTCCATGTGTGGGAATTGGATGGGGAAAAGGAAAAGGGCTGGCAAGTGGCGGCTTGTAGTCGCGCGGCTTGCCAGCCCTCTTTGCGGTAAGTTGTTCGCGCCGTGGCGCGTTGTTTAGTTGGGAATTGTTTCCTCCCCTTCGCTTTGGAAGAGGTTCTTCACGATGTTCATCTCCATGAACGACGTGCTTTGTTCCTTGCGCTGCGAACCGAGGTAGCAGATGCGGTCTTCGGGGCGGAGCATATTGTCGGAGAGGAGTTTGCGCAAGGCGGCGAGCAGGAACTCATGTCCGTAGCTCTTCATAGGCATGTAGATGGCGTAAACACCGTATTGCAGGGCAAGGTGGCGCACCGTCTTAGCCTTGTAGCAGATGGCGAGGATGGTGCTTTCGCCGCGGAACGACGACACGTAGCGTGCCGTGCGGCCCGTGTAGGAGTCCATGATGATGGCGCGGAGCTTCATGCGCTTCGTGGCCATCACGGCTTCTTTCGAGAAGAATTCCGTCACGTCGGGCGTTTCGGAGAGGGGGATGTCCACGTCGCCAAACTCCTGGAACGTGTCGCGCTCGGCCTGCCAAGCCACGGTGGCCATGGTCTTCACAGCCTCTTCGGGGTAGTCGCCGTAAGCCGTTTCGCCCGAAAGCATCAGTGCGTCGGCGCGCGAATATACGGCGTTGGCAATGTCCGTTACCTCCGTACGGGTGGGGCGGGGGTTGTGTATCATGCTTTGCAGCATCTGCGTGGCCACAATCACGGGCTTGTGGGCACGGATGGCCTTGTCCACGAGGCGGCGCTGAATGCCCGGGATAAACTCCTGCGGCACTTCGATGCCGAGGTCGCCGCGCGCCACCATGATGCCGTCGGCGGCTTCGAGAATTTCGTCGATGTTGTCCACGCCCTCCTGGTTCTCAATCTTTGCGATGATGCGGATGTCGCTGTCGTGTGCGTCGAGTATGCGGCGTATTTCGTAGATGTCCTCCTTCGAGCGTACGAAGCTGTGGGCAATGAAAGCCACGTCGTAGTCGATGGCGAACTCAATGTTGCGTTTGTCTTTCTCCGTGAGGGCAGGCAGGTTGATGCGCACGCCCGGCACGTTCACGCTCTTTCGCGAACCGAGCGTGGCGTCGTTCTCCACGTGGCAGATGAGCTGGTCTGCCTCCTTGTGGTCTACGCGAAGACCAAGGTCGCCGTCGTCGATGAGGATTTGCGCCCCTTCGCTCAGGTCGCCCACGAAGCCCGGGTACGATACGGCAATCACTTCGCGTGTGGTGCGGCGTTCGGGGTCGCCCACGATGGTCACGATGTCGCCTTTGTGGTACTCTATGGGTTGGTCGGTAGTTGTGGTGCGCACCTCGGGTCCTTTGGTGTCGACGAGGATGGCGAGGTGGCTCGACACTTCGCGCACGTTGTCGATGACGCGCTTCATGCCTGTGGCGTCCTGGTGGGCTGTGTTGAGGCGTACCACGTTCATGCCTGCGTCGTAGAGGCGCTGGATGAGTCCTACGTCGCAACGCATATCGGAGATGGTTGCTACAATCTTGGTCTTCTTATACATGGGGTGAGTTTAGTGTAAGTTTCGTCGGGGCGGGGGAGAACTATGCTCTCTTTCTTTGTTTGGTGTTTGTGTGTCAGTCCTTTGCTATGCCGTGCAGTGCTTCGAGGGCGAGGCGGTACGAGTCGAGGCCGAAGCCGCAAATCACGCCGTGGCAAGCGGCCGATATCATGGACTGATGGCGGAAAGCCTCGCGGCGGTGCACGTTGCTGATGTGCAGTTCAATGACGGGGAAGTGGAGCGACCGTATGCAGTCGCCCAGGGCGATGCTCGTGTGGGTGTAGGCTCCGGCGTTCAGTGCCACGCCTTCTATCCCCTCGTTTTGCGCCTGTTGCAGGCGGTCGATGAGAACACCCTCGATGTTGCTCTGGAAGTAGACAATCTCGTCGTCGGGATAGCGGTTGCGGAGGGTTTCGAGGCAACTTTCCATTGTGCCTGTGCCGTAGATGCCCGGCTCACGCTGCCCAAGTAGGTTCAGGTTCGGACCGTTGAGGATAAGGAGTTTCATGTGCTTTCGGAAAAAGAAAAGAAAAGCTACCTTTGTCTGCTTTCCTGCTGCGGCGCACGGGCGTGCCGTGCGGCAAAGTGCTTATTTGTTGCAAAATTACGATTTTTTGCTTATTGCATGAGTAGCATAGTTGATAAATATTGCGCATACCTAACGCTCGAAAGGGGCGTGTCGGTCAACACGAAAATGGCCTACGAGCGCGACGTGCGTAAATTTCTCTCATTCTTGGCCGATGAGGGAACGGATTTTCTGCGTGCCAGCCTCGATGACCTGCACCGTTTCGCAGCCTCGCTCTACGACGTGGGCATTTCGCCCACAAGCATCTCGCGCATCCTCAGCGGTGTGCGTTCGTTCTACGGCTTTTTGCTTGTCGACGGCTATGTGGAGGACGACCCTACCGAACTCCTCGAAATGCCCAAACGTCCTGAAAAACTCCCCTCGGTGCTTACGGTCGAGGAGGTCGATGCACTCGAAGCGGCCATTGACCTGAGCCAAGAGGAGGGGCAGCGCGACCGTGCCATCATCGAACTGCTTTACAGCTGCGGACTTCGCGTGTCGGAACTTTGCGGACTGCTCCTTTCCGACCTTTATCTCGAAGAGGGTTTCATCCGCGTCACGGGCAAGGGCAACAAGCAGCGGCTCGTACCCATCTCTCCCAAGGCCGTACACGAGTTGCAACTGTGGTTTGCCGACCGCTGCCACATCGACATCAAGCCCGGCGAGGAGGACTACGTCTTTGTGAGCCACCGCCGCCGTCAGCACCTCTCGCGCATCACCGTATTCCACAACCTTCAGCTCTACGCCAAGGCGGCGGGCATCACCAAGAACATCTCGCCCCACACCCTGCGCCACACCTTCGCCACGCACTTGCTCGAGGGCGGCGCAAACCTCCGCGCCATTCAGGAGATGCTCGGGCACGAGAGCATTGGAACCACGCAACTCTATACGCACGTCGACCGCTCCTTTCTCCGCGAACAAGTGCTTACTTGTTTGCCTCGCAACGTCCGGCACGACTGACGCTGGTACAATGCGATGAGTGAACGTACGTCATGAGGGTGAGTGAACGTACGTCTATAACTTGAGTGAACGTACGTCTATAAGTTGAGTGGACGTACGTCATTAAAGAGAGTGGACGTACGTCGTTAGATGAAGCCTTCTTCGAGTGAATGGCCGGTCGCTCCTTTCTCCGCGAACAAGTGCTTACTTGTTTGCCTCGCAACGCCCGGCACGACTGACGCTGGTACACCTATAATATATATAGGAGTAAAAACAACAATCCCCAACCGCACGAAATGTGGTTGGGGATTGTCGTTTAGGGGATGGTCGTGCCGTTAGTCTTCAATGCACTCGCCTTTGAGCGTAGCCGACGATGACGACGTGATGCGCACTCGCACATACTGGCCGGGGCGGTGGTCGCCACGGTCGAACACCACCACCTTGTTTTGCTCCGTGCGGCCGAAGAGCTGTTCGCGCGAACGCTTGCTCACGCCTTCAATCAGCACCTCGTACTCCCGGCCCACGCAACGCTCGTTGCTCGTTGCGCTCAGTTCGTTCTGCACGGCGATGAGTTCCTCGAGGCGGCGCACCTTCTCCTTCTCGTCCACGTCGTCGGGCAGGTGGCGCGAGGCGTAGGTGCCGGGTCGCTCGCTGTATTTGAACATAAAGGCAGAGTCGTAGCCGCATTCGCGCATCAGCGAGAGCGACTGCTGGTGGTCTTCCTCCGTCTCGGAGCAATAGCCCACGAAAATGTCCGTGCTAAGTCCGCAGTCGGGTACAATGCGGCGGATGGCCGCCACGCGGTCAAGGTACCATTCGCACGTATATTTGCGGTTCATCAGTTTTAGTATGCGGTTCGAACCGCTCTGCACAGGCAGGTGGATGTGGCGGCAAACGTTCGGCTCTTCGG
This sequence comes from bacterium, assembly GCA_963661625.1. Taxonomy (GTDB): domain Bacteria; phylum Bacteroidota; class Bacteroidia; order Bacteroidales; family Bacteroidaceae; genus Alloprevotella. The sequence continues at coordinate 11,506 of CAVLCM010000005.1, read as the reverse complement.
CAATCACGTGGAGCGTTTCGTCGCTCATGTCCTTGGGGTGGCTCGTGCTGAAGCGTATGCGCATGCCTCTGGCCGCCTGCGCCACGGTGCGCAGCAGTTCGGGGAAGCGCAGCTCCGTTCCGTCTTCGCGCTTCCAGCAGTAGGAGTTAACGTTCTGCCCGAGCAGCGTCACCTCCTTGTAGCCCCTGGCTTCCAGGTCGCGCACTTCGGTCAGAATGCTCTGCACGTCGCGCGAGCGTTCACGGCCACGAGTGTAGGGCACGATGCAGTAGTGGCAGAAGTTGTTGCAGCCACGCATGATGCTCACAAAGCCCGATATGCGGCTGCCGCAGTAACGCTCCGGCACAATGTCGCGGTAGGTCTCCGTGGTGCTGAGTTCAATGTCCATCGCTTTCTGTCCCACCTCGGCCTGAGCGATGAGGTCGGGCAGTGAAAGGTAAGCGTCGGGCCCGGCCACGAGGTCGGCTCCGTGCTCGTTGAGCAGTCCGTCCTTCACGCGTTCGGCCATGCAGCCCAGCACGCCGATGATGAGCTTGCGCCCTTTGCGGCGCAGGGCGTTGAGGGCTTCCAGGCGGTGGATGATTTTCTGTTCGGCATTGTCGCGCACGGAACAGGTGTTGAGGAACACGGCATCGGCCTCGTCGATGTTCTCGCAAGGCTCGTAACCGGCCATCTTCATCACCGAGGCCACCACCTCGCTGTCGGCCACGTTCATCTGGCAGCCGTATGTTTCTATAAACAGGTGTTTCATGTTTTGCGTCGTTTTGCGTGCAAAGGTAGCTTAATTTGGGTGGAGAAAGGGCTGCGCTCCTTCATTTTGTACTTTTCGAGGCTCAGGTGACAATTTGCTAAGCAAACGCACGCGAAATGTATAATTCCGTGTTTTTCACCAAAGAAAACGCAATCTTTTTTCCGAAAAATGTACCTTTGCCGCAAACTTTGCGGTAAAAATGCGTTCTTCGCTTTCCGCAAAGGCGCATTTTTGTATTCAAGGATCACACAATAATAACATACGACATCTTTTTTACGATGAAAAAAGCATTACTCCTATGCTTTATGGGGGCGGCGACGTTTGCCACTGCATTCTCGCAAACCGACAAGCCCACATACAAGACTTTCAAGTACGAAGACGGCGCTACGCTCCAACGCATCTCCGACAACGGAAAGTGGGGCGCTGTGTGCGGCCAGGACAATGACGGGTACAACACCCAGATTGTTATGCGTGGCGCACGCATCGTCAACCTCAGCACAACGGCTTACGTCGACCTCACCACGGGGCTTAACACCGACACGGTGAAGACCATTGCCGTTTACGACGTTACCGACGACGGCAACATCGGCGTGGGCCAGGTCAACAACCAGGCTGGCTACTACAACGTGGCCGAGCAGAAGTGGCACTTCCTGCCCAGCACGGGTGTGGGGGCGCAGGTCAACAGCGTCACCCCCGACGGCCGCTATGCTGTCGGCATCTGCTCGCCCGACAACAACGAGTATCACGAGGCACCCATGTTCTGGGACTTGCAGACGGGCGACTCCATCCATCTCAGCAACCTCCCCAAGCTCGACATGTCGCACTCTTACCAGGGTCAGAACCGCTTCATCGGCATTGCCGCTGACGGCAAGTACATCCTGGGCTGCATGTCATACAGCTACCTGCCCGCAGGCAGCCTGCCCAGCACGGGCGGCGTTTGCTACTACGTGTACAACCGCGACACGGAGAGCTACAAAATGATTGGTTTCACCGAGAGCGACTCCACGGAGTGGACGCCCGACGTGGAACACCTCTTCTACGTGAGCGAAGCCGGCATGAGCAATAACGGCCGCTACGTAACGGGTTCTTGCTACATCGTTGAGGACGCAACGGCTTCTTCGTCGAAGGAGTATACCTGCCCGTTCAAGTACGACGTGGAGAACGACGTGTTCGTGGCCTACGACGATGCCAACTCGCAGGACTATGCCGGCTATTCGGTCGACAATGCTGGTGAGGTCTATGCCGCTGGCCCTGAGAGCAACCCCTACCGCGACTTCGGCGTGCGTTCGGGCAACTACTGGGTGAGCTTTGCGCAGGGCGTGAAGCAGCAGTACAACTTCGACCTGCTCGACCGCCTCGGCTTCGAAAACTCCGGTACGCCCATCGGCATCAGCGACAACTCGCTCACCATCGGCGTGATTGTGGGCGACGGCGACAACTACGTCATCACGCTTCCCGAGAACTTTGCCCAGACGGCCACCAAGACCAACCTGCTCAGCTCTTATACGGTGTCGCCCAAGGCCAACACAAGTTTTGCCAAACTCACCAACCTTAAGCTGACCTTCACGCGCAGCGTCCAGGCACTCACGCAGGCCAACGCCATCAAGGTATACGACGAGGACAACAACGTGGTGTGCAACGCGTTTAGCTTCACCGTGAGCGACTCCGACCCCTATACGGTCAACATCGTCTTCCGCAACGCCAACTTCTCCATTGCCGATGCCAACTACAAGGTGGTTATCCCCGCCAAGTGCATCAGCATCAAGGGCGACGCAACGCGCTACAACGACGAAATCCGCATCGTTTACCAGGGCCGTGCCGCACAGCCCGTGCAGCTGCTTGAAACTTCACCCAAGGAGAACGCCGCCATTGCCAAGCTCGACGCAAGCACCAGTCCGGCTATCTTCAACTTCGACACCAACGTGCAGGTGGCCAGCTCCACTGCGCGCGCCCAGCTCTATCAGGACGGCATCGCCACGCCCGTGGCCGAACTCCTTATGGCTGCCAACGGCGAAAAGCTCTACGTTTATCCCTCTACGCAGCAGAACCTCTATAAGGACGTGGCCTACAAGGTGGTCATTCCTGCCGCTGCTGTAACCGACATCACGGGCAACTCTACGAGTGCCAACGAGGAAATCACGCTCAATCTGCGAGGCGCATACGAACGCCAGATCTCCTACGACGACAACGTGCTTTACTCTGAAAACTTCGACAACGGCCTGGGCAACGTCATGCTCTACGACGGCGACACCAACGTGCCCGACGATGAGTCGCAGACCTACAACTTCAACTCTGCCGGAAACGCCTATGCATGGGTTCCCGTACGCGACGACAACGCTACCGACGGCTACTCGGCCGCTTCTACTTCAATGTACGCTACGCCGGGCACGAGCGACGACTGGCTCGTAACGCCGCAGATCAACATCATGGACAAGTTCTGCACGCTCTCGTTCAAGAGCCAGAGCTACCGCAAGGGCAGCAACGATTCGCTCAAGGTGGTTGTTTGGCCCAGCAATACTATATACAGTGTACTGAACGACGATGTGGTCGACCTCATGAAGGCCGAAGGCACTGTTGTCTACAACGAACTGCAAAGCCCGGGCGCTAAGGAGGCTACCCTCGCCGGCGACTGGCGCGACAACACCATCGACCTCTCTGAGTTCGCGGGTAAGAACGTCTACATCGCCTTCGTCAACCAGAACGAGGACCAGAGCCTCGTCTTCATCGACGACATCGTGGTCAACCACAACCTCTCGTTCTACGCATCGTTCCTCAACGAGGAGTCGGTGGTCAACCAGGAGAGCATCGACATCAAGGGCTCGCTCCAGGTGAACGACTCTACCGAAACGTTCACCGACATCACGCTCACGCTCCGCGACGGCGACGGCAACGAGGTGGACAAGATTTCCGAAACGGGCCTCTCGCTCAAGATGAAGGACACCTACGCCTTTGCGTTCAAGAAGCCGCTGCCCCTCACCGTGGGCAAGGTAAACAAGTATTCGGTTGACTTCAAACTCAACGACAAGGAGAACACCGTGTCGAAGAGCGTCAGCAACCTCTACTTCAAGCCCACCAAGCGCGTCACGCTCGAAGAGTTCACCGGCATGGGCTGCACCAACTGCCCGCTCGGCATCCTCGGCATCGACTATCTGCACGCCACCTACGGCGACCTCTTCATCCCCATGGCGCTCCACTGCTACACGGGCGACCAGCTCGGCACGGGCGTGAGCAGCTACGCAGCGTTCCTCAACCTTACGGCTGCTCCCTCGGGCATCATCCAGCGCGGCGACATCACTTATCCCGTCACGCAGGACAAGACGACGGCTGCCTACACCTTCCGTCCCTCCGACAACACCACTTACAGCGTAACGTGGGCAAGCGAGGTGGAGAAGCAGCTCGCCACTCCGGCTGAGGCTGAAATCACCGCTACCGCATCGCTCTCGTCTTCGCGCAGCACCATCAAGGTGCCTTGCTTCGTGAAGTACGCGCTCGACGCAACCGACCTTAACCTCAAGCTCTTTGCCGTAGTGCTCGAAAACAAACTCTCGGGCTACCAGAGCAACGGCTTCTCGTCTATCTCCGACCCGCTCATGGGCGACTGGGGCACGGGCGGCAAGTACGGCATGCCCAGTGTCGATCCTTACGTGTTCGAACACGTAGTGCGCGGCTACTACGGCGAAACGTTCACCGGCACGCCCGACCTCTTCCCCTCCGACATCACGGCCGGTCAGGAATACACCACTACGCTCAGCGTGCCTATGCCCGACGTGGTGAGCAACCCCGAAAACACCGAGGTGGTTGTGATGCTCTTCGACGGCAACACCGATAAGCTCATCAACGCCTACAAGGCTACTCCCTCCAACGCCGACGGCATCGACAACGCCACGACCGACGCTTCGGCCAACGCTGCTGTGCTTGTCATGGCGCAGGGCGGCAACGTGGTTATCACTTCGCCCCTCCGCATGACGGCGGAAGTGCTCAGCCTCGACGGCCGCACGCTGGCTCGTGCTGCCGGCAGCGACGTGCTGACGCTCTCGCCCAACGCCCACGGCGTAGTCCTCGTGCGTGTGGCTACGGCCAACGGCACGGTGGTTAAGAAACTGATCCTCTAAACTCCAACGGTGCGGTTTGCGAGCGCCCTGCTCCGCAAACCGCGCCTTTCTCCTTTCGGAACAATTCATTTATTAACCTAATATTTTAACGTATGAGTAAAATCTACTTCACTCAAGCTGCAAAGAGCCTTCGTTCGTTCTTTGCCCTGTGCTTGATGCTCGTCGTAGGCACGCTCGCAGCTCAGGCCGACCCCGTTGCAACGCTCGGCAAGCTTGAACTCGACACGCCCTACGAAGTGAACATGAGCACTACGGGTGTCGGTTATTGGACCGCCACCGAAGACGGCGTGCTTACTGTAAGCTCGTCCAGCAGCAACATCTTCACTCCTTACAGTGATGCTGCTTGCACAGAACCGATCTCTGTGAGCCGTCTGAACGACGAGAACTACCACGCCTATTACCGCATAGACGTAACGGCTGGTACTACTTACTACTTCACGACGGGCAGCATCCTTTCTACTGTCACGCAGACGCTCTCCTTCAGCACCACGAAGACGCTCAACTACAAGGGCACGTCTATCGAGGCTGGCAGCACAATCAACTGCACCGCACAGTCGCAGATTTCTGTTATCTTCGACGGCAAGGTAGCGTGCAGCGGCGTGCGCCTCGTCTATGGCGACAACGGCAGCAAGCCCATCGACTTCAACACCAACGGCACAAACGTGTTCTTTGAGGTGAAGGACGTTATCTACAACCTTATGTCTAAGGGCAGCCTCAAAGAGGGCGACAAGATTTCTTTCGTACTCACTGGCGTAACGCTCAAGGACGACGAAACTGTAAAGGCCGGCGAAGACGGCACTGTAACTGTTGACTACGTTTGCGGCAGCAAGCCTGTGGCTCTCGTTTCTACTGTCAACTTCAACACTTCGCACATCTTCCGTTCTTTCTGGACGAAGGGCAACGCAGAAGGCATCGTAACGCTCACTTTCGACGGTGACGTACAGATTGCTAAGAACAAGATCAAACTCACCTACGGCGACTTCTCGTCGGGTAATGAAGCTTCTGACCGCTATTACGAATATCCCGCCTATGAGGTGAACGGCAACGTTCTCACCATCGACCTCACCGACGTAGAGCGCACTCCCGCCTCTATGCTCGGCACCAGCACTATCTACGACAAGATGCTCCTCCAGGTGAGCAACGTTTGCGACACAAATGGCAACCCCGTTTACTCTTCTGGCAGTGGCAGCAAGGGTTCGTTCACCGTTCAGTATCCCTACGAAGTCACCAACGTCAACGCATCGGTTGAGTTCACTCCCGCTTCGGGTTCTTCGCTCGCTGACGTAAGCAACGTGGAGATCTTCGCTACCGACTACGAGAAGTTCAGCTTCACGGGCGCAACCTTCAGCTACGAGAATAAGGACACGACCATGACAATGACTATCGATAAGGATCTGATCAATGCCGTGGCCGACACCGATATCGAAGGTGCCTACACGCTCACCATCCCCGTTCCCGATGCGATGAAGACGGCTAAGAACGTTTACCTCAAGTTCGACAACCTTAAGGCTGCCGACGGCAAGAACTACAGCCAGCTCTTCACTGCCAAGTACAACGGCTTCACCGTTAAGAGCATGACTTACCAGGCTTCGGCCGACGCTGCTCCCCAGGAAATGATCGGTGCTGAAATGGATTCGCTCGTGAGCGAACAGCCCATCACCATCCAGACCAACTACGACAGCGTAGTGGGCAACGACTCTATCTCTTACGTAGGTTACTCCATCGAAGACCTCAATCCCGTAGAGGGCGACGACAACATCGTTGTATCGCTCACGCACATCGAAAACTTCGACAAGGATGCCAACGCATGGGTTGGCGAGGTGACTGGTTTCGGCACAACGAAGCTCCTCCTCGGCCACACTTACCGCATCGTAGTCACTGGCTACCAAATGATTGGTAAGCTCTACAACATGTACAAGGACGTCAAGGTTGGCAGCGACACCATCTACATCTACGGTACGCAGCCCGACTACGTATACAGCGACATTAACCTCGAAAGCATTGAACCCACTACCATCACAGCAGCTAACGACTTCAACCTCACCGTTACTTTCGACGGCATGGTGAAGATTGTAGAGGGTTCTACCTGCATCGCCGGCGGCGGTTTCAGCGAAAACATGTACTTCGATACGATTGAAGCTGTAGACGGTACCGATGGTTACTCCAACGTATGGAAGCTCGGCCTTAGCGAAACAAAGGCTAAGAGCCAGGAAGCTCGCTACGCCACTGTGAACATCGCAGCCGAGGATATGGACGGCCGCCGCGTAAAGGGTAACTTCGGCGACCGTGCCACTACCGTTACGCAGCAGGAACTCTTCCTTTCCTACAATGGTGCAGAGGTATCGGTTTCTCCCGCATCTGAATCTACTGTCACTTCGCTCTCTTACTTCGACGTAACTGCTCCCAACACCATCGGTATGGGTAGCTTGGCAGTAAGCGACGCTTACGTAATCAACCGCGACAACGGTCAGCGTGTGGTTGTAGACAGCACTGAGTTCATCTACTCCGACGCAATCCAGCAGATGATCGACGATTCTGAAACGCTCGACGAGGCTGCAATGGCCGAGAAGTACGGTCTGTACTGGTTTGACCAGATTAAGACCAACACCATCCGTCTCCACTTGGCAAAGGAAATCACTGAACCGGGCGTTTACATCCTCAACATCCCCGACGACTACTTCACTTCGGGCCTCCAGTTCGACTCTGAGAACACTCGTGAGTTCACAGGCTGGTACTATATCGAAGACAACACGCCTGTTGCAGCCGACTTCAAAACCAACCCCGAAAACGGTTCTTACGTAGATAAGCTCGCAAATATCGAAATTCAGTTCACCAAGTGCGACGAGATTGCTCTGGGCAACGGCATGATCAGCGTTTCTAAGGACGGCGTGTTCCTCAAGAAGATTGACGCTGAAGTTGACTGGTTTGTTTACAACAAGGCGAATATCACCGTAGACTACACCGAAGAGGGCGTTTACACCTTCGAAATCCCCGAGGGCTACTTCGTCGATCAGTCTGGCAACAACCTCCCGGCCATCAAGCTCACTTACACCATCGGCGAGGCTCCGACCATCGCATTCACGGCTGACCCCGCAAACGGTAGCACGGTTTCTGAACTCAGCAAGGTCAACATCACGCTGACTGACTATGCAGCTGATGATTGGGACGCTCCGACGATTACTATCAATGACTACGAAATCAAGGTTATGAAGGACGGCGAAAAGGTTGCCACCGCTACCATCGAGGGCGACTACGACGTGTTCAACCTCTACAACCTGACTATCTCCGAGGCATTGACCGTGAACGGCAACTACACCATCGTCATCCCCGAAGGCGTATTCGTAGACGCTAGCAGCAATCCTCTCCCCGGCCTGACCCTAACTTACACGGTTGATGGCACAGTGGACGGCATCAACTCTGCCAAGGCTGACGCAGCCAACGGCGCAAAGGTTATCTACAACCTCAACGGCGTTCGCGTAAGCGGCAAGCTCCCCGCTGGCATCTACATCGTCAACGGCAAGAAGGTGGTCGTAAAGTAACCAACCTCCCACGGGTTAGCCCCATAGGCAAACCCTGAAATAAACAACAATTCCCCCGTGCGGCATTCGTCTGCACGGGGGAATTTCGTCTTTCTGGGCATAGGCAATGTTGTCCTAAACGTTTTTATTTCTGTCCGCTAAAACAAACCCAACGCACTGCTCAGGTTTTCTCTCGCCGCTGGTGCAAATTTTTGCGCATAGGGGTGCAAATTTTTGCGCCCCTATGCGCAAAAATTTGCACCAAGCAGAGCGTTTTCCTTTGAAGCGTCCCACTCCTGATGTCACAACGGAAAACATTGTCTCCATTGTTTCTGTTGTCGTCAAAATAATGTCGTCAAATAAACTAAACTTAGGATGTTACAGAAATTAGGGTTGCTTATGCGCATATTCAATGAATAATCACTCGTAATCGAAAAAAATCTGCATAATATTTGCAAAGCAATGACAAACTCCCTACATTTGTCCCCGTACGAAAAAACGTTGACCTTCTGAAATGCAAGTTCTGAACCTCATAGAAATCAAGCAGATGCGCATCCGCCTCACGGCGGTAAGCACGTACTGCGCCCACAGAACTGCAAGAATTACCCCCCCCATACCGCAAATAGCATAGCCACGCATCTGGCGTGTTAGCGCAGTCCGCATTTCCGCTCCGTTGCCCCCATCCGGCAACGGAGCGGAAATGCGGCATTTTGCGTTGCCCCCGTCCCTACGGTCCAACGCCCCTCCCAGAAGCACACACATTAATCTAAAAACAATACAAGGTATGAAGAAAATCTCTACTCTTGCGCTGGGTCTGGCCCTCCTCGCCGGCTCAGCCGTTACCGCAAAGGCACAAATCACCGTGCCAAAAGTGTCCGACGACACAAACACCTATCTCTACTACTTGCAGAATGCAGGCCAGAATGAAGGTTACTATGTTACTACAACTGTGGGAGATAACAATGTGGTTAAGTATGCAAAAGGCAAGACGATTTCAAAGCTTCAAGTGAAGTTGGTTGCTTCAGGCACAGATAGCAAGTACAATATTGTAGCAACAAACCTCGGTGATGATGTTAAAACGACATACATCGGCGTAGCGGGAACTTCAAGTGAGTCTTCTGTCACGTACTATACGGAGGCCACTAAGCAGAACGCAGAGTGGAGTGTCACGGCTACAACCCATTCTTCTGCTAAGGGATATTACCCCTTGTATAATATAGCTCTGACTTCTTCTTTGGGTTGGAATATGCTCAAAGGTACGAGTGGTTCCACCGTTGCTCTTTATGCTAACACAGACCAAGGAAATGGTTGGAACTTCATTCCTGCAAACGTATCAACGCTCAAAGCCTTGGCAGCTGACGTGAAAGCAGATGTGGAGAAAACAACTACAACCGCTTCTAAGGATGCAATCAATACCGCCATCACAAACGCAGAGAGCGCAACGGATGATAATTTTGAAACTCTTGGTGCAGCGTTGCTTACTGCTTACGGACAGTTCCTTTATGCGCAGAAAGTGACTGTACCCGAACTCGTCGATGGCAAGGCGTACACAATCACCAGTGTTTCGAAAGCTGGCTTAAAGGCTTATTTCTATTACAAGTCTGACGAGTATTCCTTGGCTGTTACTACGGACGAAAACAATACCAACTATCCTGAAACGGCTAAGTTTATCTGCCGCAAGGTTGGAGACAAGTATACTTTTGTCGACAATCAAGGAAAGTATTTCATTTGGCGTGGCACAGACACCAGCAAAACAGGAAAGGGCTATAGCGACACTTACGACGCAGCAGAAAACTTCACAATCGCTAATGCAACGGCATCGCTTACGGCAAGTCTGGGACAAAATTGGACTGGAACAGTGCCTGATTCAAAGTATGCGTGGATAAAAGGCAAGCGTGCCTTTGTGGTTAATTGGAAAACGGCAACAACTCCAATCTTTGATCAAGCAAGTTCTCCGTTCTACAATGACAACTTTTCTTCCGCTGTTCTCATCGAAGAGGTTGCCAACAACAACAGCGTTACTCCCAAGGAGGCAACGGGTATTGAAGGTGCTTCTTACATCGCCACCTTCTCTGCGCCCTATGCAGCTGTAGTTCCCGAAGGTGCAACTGCTTACTACGTACAGGGCATTGACGACACGACAGCCAAACTGACTGCTATCGAAAGCGGACTGTCTATTCCTGCAAATACGGGCGTGTTGCTCACGGCTTCAAGCAACGAACAGCTCAACGTAGCTCCTGCTACCACCGAAACCGCTGCTACTATCACCAACAACCAGCTCGTGGCAACTGGCGGTTCAAGCAAAACCCTTGCAGATGATGACAACGCTTACATTCTTGCATTAAAAGGAAGCCAAGTAGCGTTCTATAAGGGCGAGATAGGCTCAACGTTGGCATCCTACAAAGCCTACCTCCCCGTAACCACCGAAGCCGCTTCCATCCTCATGAACTTCAACGGCTCTACCACGGGCATCAGCACCGTACAGAACGATGCGGCGGCAAAAGCACCCGTCTACGACCTCACTGGTCGCCGAGTAAACAAGGCAGTAAAGGGCAGCCTCTACATTCAGGGCGGACGCAAGTTCATTGCCAAATAACAACCACACCAACGTATCACACAAAACAAAGACAACACAATGAAGGCAAAATATCAAACCCCTGAGGCAACTGTCCTCAACATCGCCCCTGTAGAAATGCTCGCCGCATCCCCCACGGGCATCACCATCGTAAAGCCTACCGATGAATCCGACCAGGGAATCAGCGCAGGAGATTCATTCTCCAACGGCCAAGGCTGGAACAGCACCGACTGGGCCGACGCAGAGTAAATTCCACCCTCCCCAACAATAAGTGGTTTTTTCATAACGTGTGCCGCGCGACAACCGTCGCGCGGCTTTTTTGCAAAATCCCCCAGCTAATCGCCGTCCCCCGAACGTCCTCCGCCAACAACCCCAAGGACCATATTCCGCCTAATATGCCCATTATGCCTAAAAAATCTATAATTAATAATCCCCTGAAAATCAATCCCTTAAAGAAATCCCTCGAAAAATAATTCAAAAATAAAAGCCCAATCCCTTGCCCAAGTCAAAATCCCGCCGTACTTTTGCACTCGCAAATCAGAAATAAAGC
>CAVLCM010000004.1:0-28107 GCA_963661625.1 bacterium | reverse complement strand
ATGTAAGGAATGAAGTATTTCTTGCTGGTTGCAGCAAGTTCCTTGAAATATTGGTATCTGTTTAGCTGTCTTTCCTGCATAATATTATCAAAACCAAAGCGTACAAAAACGCCTTTATTATATGTATGTCTCATCCAACCTCTGCCCATCGGGGCTTCCGGTATGGGTATAGTCGGTGCAAATATAATGCTTTTACACCAGAATCTGCTTTGTTAGACAGACAACCACACTTATACATACCAATGCATACTAAAAAGTAGATAATATGGGAGCATCTGCATAGTTCCGTGGGAGTGCCTATGCAGATGCTCCATGAAAACGGAACAAAATAACAAAATGTGTCATTGTTCTTTCTCGTTGTCGTTTGTTATGATTCGCCAGTAGCCAGCCTTGTCGGACCCTTCATGTACCAAAATCACCATATCACGGAGACTCTTAACTTGCTTTTTTACTCCTTCTAACGAAATGCCGACAGCAGAAGCCAATTGCTCTCTCGTTATCTTGGAATTGTCTTCTATCAACTCCATAATTCGTAAGGCGGTCTTGCCAAGTTTTTTACCCTCTAAATTATTTACAGGGTACTTTTGCAGGGTACTTTCTCCATTTACAGGGTACTTTTCTGTATTTACAGGGTACCTTTGCAGGGTACTTTCATCATTTATAGGGTACTTTTCTGAGTTTGCACCGACATTCTCCGTATTAGTACCCTGTAAATTTGGAGCTTTGTCACCATACCGTTTCTTGTTTCGAGCTGCCAGCTCATCCAAAGAGAAACGTTTGATCCATGGAAGATTCAACTCCAAAATGCAACTACGCTCGTATAGCTTCATAAAAGCACTGCTTAGGTTTTTCTCTCCGCTGGTGCAAATTTTTGCGTCCCTATGCGCAAAATAATGCACCAGCAGAGCGTTATCTTTCGAAGCGTTACACTCATCATTTGGGGATTTAGCGTTTTAGCGTACTTTGAACCTACGCCGTCAGCCCCCGTTTTAGCCCTTTTCCAAGCAAAAGAGCCTTACAGTCGGTTTTAATTTCTACCTTTGCCGTGAACATATGTGCTTTTACGGGCGCAGCGGCTTGCAAAGTGCTGATACAGGCACTTGCTGAAACGCTTGCCGGACAACGCTCACAACATTGAAACGCATGGTAGGAAGCCACAAGATAAAAAACGTACGTCTACACAACGAAGGCAACAATATCCTTATACACAGTCTTATAGCAATGGTCGTCATTGGCGGCTTGCTTTTCTATTTCCTCCGCAACGTCACGCTGTGGCCGTTTTATGTGTATGCGGCCATTTGCATCATTCTCTACGCCATTGCCGTAAACTTTTTCCGCTGTCCCATCCGCATCTACGACGGCGACAAGGAAAACGCTGTGCTTGCTGCGGCCGACGGCAAGGTGGTGGTGATTGAGGAAGTGGAGGAGAACGAACACTTCCACGACCGCCGACTGATGATTTCCATATTCATGTCCATCACCAACGTACACGCCAACTGGTTCCCCGTGGAGGGATATGTCAAGAAGGTGGTGCACCACAACGGCAACTTCCACAAGGCTTGGCTGCCCAAAGCCAGTACGGAAAACGAACGTTCGACGGTGATTATTGAAACGCCTGACGGCAAGGAGGTGCTTGTGCGCCAAATAGCCGGGGCCGTGGCGCGCCGCATCGTGACGTATGCCCGCGAGGACGAAGACTGCTACTTCGACGAACACCTCGGTTTCATTAAGTTTGGTTCGCGCGTGGACGTATATCTTCCCACCGACTCCGAAGTACTCGTGATGCTCGGCCAGCGCACTGTGGGCAACCAAACACTCATCGCGCGGCTGAAATAAGCAAAGGCGCGAGGCGCAAACGTTTTTGACAACAAGTCCGGCGGCGCAGCTGCCGGCATCCGGAAATGAAGAAGTATATTCCCAACACACTTACCTGCGGCAATGTCCTTTCGGGTTGCATTGCCACGTATTTCGCCTTCCAGGGCAATTACCCCTGTGCGTTCGCGTGCATCATCCTCGGTGCCGTGTTCGACTTTTTCGACGGCTTCTCGGCACGCCTTCTCCACGTATCGTCGGCCATAGGCAAAGAACTCGACTCACTGGCCGACAACATTACGTTCGGACTTGCCCCCGCCACAATCGTATACTCCATGCTCACCCAGCTGGGTGGCGGCGATACGCAAACTCCCCTCTTCGACAATTCCCTCGTGGCCAAATACGTGCCTTTCATTGCCTTCCTCATGGTGGCGTTCTCCGCCTTGCGCTTGGCAAAGTTCAATTTGGATGAAAGGCAAACCCATTCCTTTATAGGTATGCCCACGCCGGCCAACGCCCTGTTTTGGGGTGCGCTGAGCATATCGATGGAGTGGGTCGGCCTGCCCGACGATTTGCGCTATCCGCTCTTCGTGGGCATTGGCGTGCTTGTACTCGTGGCCTGCTATATGCTCGTGGCGGAGTTTCCCATGTTTGCCCTTAAATTTCAGAACTACGGCATCAAAGGCAACGAGGTGCGCTACGGCTTCCTCGTGTGCTGCGTGGCTCTGCTTGCCGTGTTCGGCTGGATAGGATTTTCCATCATTATAATTCTTTACGTGTTGACATCGGTCATCAACAACATCTTTGGCACGGAGATTGCAAAAGGTGCATTCAGGGACGAGTGAGCCGCAAACGGCCGCTTCCTGTTGCGCCTGCGCTTCCTATATATTATTAGGTGTTCCCACCCGATGTTGAATAAGAATTGTAAATCCTAATCCCCGTTTTATGTTCATGAAATTCCTTGGATGCCTGTTTATCCTGCTTTTCGGCGTGGTGTTCGTGGCTCTTGCCTTTTTGCAACAGCTCTTCCGCGCGTTTTTCGGACAGTCGCCGAGCAGCAGACGTTCAACCAATTCCACCAATTCCTCTTCCCATACACAAAGCACCTCCACTTCGGGCAATGCCCGCCACGAGGCCGGGCGCAAAAACTCGCGCCAGCGCCGCAGCGGCAAGATATTCGAGAAGAACGAGGGGCAGTACGTGGACTTTGAGGAAGTGTGATCGACGCAATCACGACAAAACACCATACATGAAGAAAATTATGCTTCTCTGTGCGGCTCTTCTTTTGAGTCTCACAGCAGCTCGTGCCGACGAGGGCATGTGGCTATTGAAACTGATGCAGCAGCAACACCTTGAAGACTCCCTGCGCAAGGCCGGTCTGCAACTCCCTGCTGAGGCTCTCTACAGCGAAACGAGTCCGTCGCTCCGTGAGTGCGTGGGTATTTTTGGCGGTGGCTGCACGGGCGAGGTTGTCAGCGCTGACGGCCTCGTGCTGACCAACCACCACTGCGGTTTCTCGTATGTCCACGAGATGAGTGCCATTGGCCACGACTACATGAAGGACGGCTACTTCGCACATTCGCGCGCCGAAGAACTTCGTACTCCCGAGAGCCTGACGTTTACCTTCGTATTGCGCATCGTCGACGTTACCAAGGAGGTGAACGCCGCTGCCGACAAAGCGAAGGCTGACGAATACGTGTGCCAGAGCGGCCGCTTCCTCGGGCAGTTGGCCAATAAGATGCTTAAGAAGAGTGAGTATGCCAAGAAAAAAGGAGTTGAAGCTCGCATCGTTCCCTATTTCGGCGGCAACCAGTTCTATTTGTTCTACGAACAGACCTACTACGACGTGCGCCTCGTGGCCAATCCTCCCTACAACGTAGGACAGTTTGGCGGCAACAGTGACAACTGGATGTGGCCGCGCCAGAACGCCGACTTCGCCATGTTCCGCATCTACGCCGACAAAAACGGCAACCCTGCGCCTTACAGCAAGGACAATGTGCCTTTGAAGGTCAAGAAGTTCCTGCCCATTTCGCTCAAAGGCATCGAAAAGGGCGACTACACCATGATAATGGGTTTCCCAGGCAGTACGAGCCGCTATCTCACCGCAGCCGAAGTGAAACTCCGATGCGAAGGCCGCAACGCGCCGATTGTACTGGCCGGCGAACCGCTCTTGGCATACTACAAGAACCTGATGGACCAGAGCGATTCCCTGCGTCTGCTCCTCGAAGACGAATACGCCAACTGGGGCAACATGGTTAAGAACTTCGGTGGCATGAACGAGGCTGTTGAGAAAATACATCTCATCGACCAAAAGAAGGCTGAGGAAGAACAGTTCCGCCAATTCGCCAAGCAGTCTGGCAAACCTGAATACGAAGGCGTTATCGAGCGCATCGATTCTCTTTGCGCTCAAAGTGCTGATGTTGTGCACGACGTGGCACTCTGCCGCATCACGCTGATGGAACAGGGCGTTACTGTAAGTCCCGAACTCGTCGACGCATACGAAGTGGCGTTGAAGAGCGGAAAGTCAAAGGATATAGCCGACGCCAAGAAGGCTCTCAAACAGCTTTGCGAAGAAAACCTCCAACAAAACTTCGATATCGACAAGGGCAAGGTGAAACTGCTCACTCCCTACTTCGTGAAGAACCACAAGCAGCAGGCAGTGCCGGCTTACCTCGCAGATGGCAAGAGTTGGGAAACCCTCGTCGACAGCATTTATGATTACAGCCTCTTCACCGACAGCACGCGCATGGCCAACGCCTTGGCACAGAACAGTGCCGACGTGTTCCGCAACGACCCGCTCGTAAGACAGCAGGCCGACATCGCCGAATACTTCGGAAAGTACGTCATGGAACCCATGAAGGACTATTCCGCTACTCGTACGAAACTCGACAAAATCTACGTCGGAGGCCTTTGCGAAATGTATAACTGGGCAAAGTCGCCCGATGCAAACTTCACCCTGCGCATGACCTATGGCCACGTCAACGACCTTAAGCCCCGCG
Source organism: bacterium (assembly GCA_963661625.1). Classification (GTDB taxonomy): domain Bacteria; phylum Bacteroidota; class Bacteroidia; order Bacteroidales; family Bacteroidaceae; genus Alloprevotella. The sequence goes on along the minus strand of CAVLCM010000004.1, from coordinate 23,296 downwards.
ACGCCGTGAGCTACGATTGGCGAACCGTTCTCGACGGCATGTTTGAGAAGGAAAGCAAGACGGAGAGCGACTACTTCATCAACGAACGCTTGCGCAAACTCTACGAGGCAAAGGATTTCGGTCGCTACGCTCGCGAGGACGGCAAACTCCCTGCTTGCTTCCTCACCGACAACGACATCACTGGCGGCAACTCCGGCTCGCCCGTCATGAACGCAAAGGGCGAACTCATCGGCCTTGCGTTCGACGGCAACATCGAGAGCCTCAGTTCCGACCTCAAATTCAATCCTCAGCTCCAGCGCTGCATCAACGTAGACATCCGCTACGTACTTTTCATCATCGACAAGTTCGGCGGGAGCACCTACGTACTCGACGAACTTGACCTCCGCTGATGCGCACTGCCAGAAAGACTGTTCCCCAAAGAAGCAAAAACTGCTTCCTTGGGGAACAGCCGTTTATGTTTTAGGATTATGAAGAGTGGTACGCTTCGAAGGAAAACGCTCTGCTTGGTGCAAATTTTTGCGCATAGGGGCGCAAAATTTTGCACCCCTATGCGCAAAAATTTGCACCAGCGGCGAGAGAAAACCTGAGCAATGCGTTGGGTTTGTTTTATCGGACAGAAATAAAAACGTTTAGGACGACATTGGGAGAGATGAGGAGGTGGGAAAATCGGCAAAATACGGGCAGACGGTTCGTGCGGTTGCGGAATGGCATGTAGTCGAAAATTGAGCGTAAAGCCTATGCCGAGATGGCGCGGAGCAGTTCTCTCCGCCATTCAGGCGTTTTTACCCCTGGGGTTGTGGATGAATACTTGCAAGTGTATGTTCACAACCTCGGGCGTTTTCGGCAAATTCTGAAATCTTAACGCGGATGTCGCTGGATTTCAGGCGAAGTTGCCCACCTTTGCACCCGGAAAGAAAACGAAAGGCAGCCGGCAGAGATTGACGTGCTGGAACACTTCATTGATGAACACTAAAACCTTTATTGTATGTACCGCCCTTTGCGTGGCTGCGACTGACAGCTGGGCGCAAAGCAAGGCAAACAAAATCTATGAAATCTGCGGCACGGTCTGCGACTCCACCACCCGTGCCCCCGAGGCCTTCGCCACCGTGCGTCTGCTCAGTGCTGACGGAACGAAACCCTTGAAGGCTGCTGTCGCCCAGGCGCAGGGACAGTTTTCCATCGCAGTCCCCAAGACTGGCCAATATGTGCTGGAACTCGTTTCGCTCGGCAAAGAACCTTTGCGCAGCACGGTGAGTGTGAGTGACGAATGCCCGGTCGTTGCGCTCGACACCTTGTATATAAAGGAGTATAACAACACCCTCGCCACAGCCACCGTAGTGGCGCATCGCCCCCTCGTGCGAGCTGAACTCGACAAGATTGGCTATTCCGTGTCCGATGACCCCGAGGCCAAGACGGCCACGGTGATCGATATCCTCCGCAAAGTGCCGATGGTCACTGTTGACGGTCAGGACAATATCAAAGTAAATGGGCAGTCGAGCTTCAAAGTCTACGTCAACGGCAAACCCAATGCCATGATGAGTGCCAATTCCTCCACCATACTCAAGACATACCCGGCTGCCAATATCAAGAAAATTGAGGTAGTCACCAGTCCTGGGGCAAAGTACGACGCCGAGGGCGTGGCCGGTGTGCTGAACATCATCACCGACACCCACACTGCCGCGTCGGGCTATTCGCTCACGCTTACCGGAGGCCTGACCACACAGGGCGAAAGAGGCTCGGCGGTGGCCCTGGCACAGGTGGGCAAGTTTATGTTTTCTGCCCAATACGGCACGGGCTACAACGACCAAGGAAAGCAACTAAGCAACGTGGACCGCGAGTTCTACGAATCCGAACAATACCACAACCAGCGTGTGCACTCCGAGGGCAAGTATCCAGGCCGTTACCAGTTTGGCAACCTCGAAGCAAGCTACGAGGTCACGCCAAAGGACTTGCTCAGCGTGTCGGCCGGCCTGCACAGTTGGCGCAGCGTCAGCGACGCAGACAACCGCACGGAGATGTACAACCGCCAGGGTGAACTCGTCTATAGCTACTTGCAAAAGCGACATAATCGCCAGCTCTATCAAACGGTCAACACGTCGGCCGATTTCCAACACTCGTTTGCAGAAGAAAGGAAACTCACCTTTTCCTACCAATTTAGCCACAGTCCTTCCAACACAAAGAGTAACACGCTCCTTGCCGAGAGCTACAATCTGCCCGAAAGCTTCGGCCTTCGCGACCTGCGCACCGATCCCGGCAAACTCAGCGTGGAACACACAGCGCAGGTGGATTTCACCACGCCTCTCGACAAGAAAAAGGCGCATACCCTGGCCGTGGGCCTGAAATACATCAACCGCATCAACAGAAGCAACAGCGAGGAATACGCTCGCGAGGCTGGAACCAGCGACGACTTTCTGCTCGACGAAGAAAGTTCACTGCGCTACCGTCACCGCAGCGACATTGCTGCCGGCTATTTGGAATATAAGCTGAGTTTGGGCAAATGGTCGCTCTTGGCCGGCAACCGCTACGAACTCAATCGTGTGCGCGTCAGTTATCCCGATGGCAAGCGAACCTCGTTCAACAAAAAATTCAGCGACTGGGTACCCTCAATCACGATGGGCTATTCCTTCAAGCCCACTATGCTCATGAAGTGGGGCTACAACTTGCGCATCTCGCGCCCAGGTATCGACTTCCTGGCGCCCTATCGCGAAAGCCTCACGCCTGAGGAGGTGGTGTATGGCAATCCCAACCTCGAATGCGACAACGGACACAATTTCAACTTTACGTTCTCTACGTTCAGCCCTAAACTCACTGTCAACGCGTCGCTCAACTACGCTTTTTCCAACAACGGCATCATGGAGTATCAGTTTGTCGACCAGGTAAACGTACACAACACCACATTCGGCAACATACTGCACAGCCGTCAGCTCTCCCTTTCGCTCTACGTAAACTGGCTGATGACGAAAACGACCTCCCTCAACGTCAACTCTGCGGGATTCTATGAACACTACTCGGCCAACCAAACGGGTAACCGAAATTCAGGCTTCTCCGCCAACCTGTGGGCAGGGTTGGACCAGTCGCTCCCGTGGAAGCTTAAACTCGGCCTTTACTTTGGCGGTAACAGCAAGAACGTGATGCTCCAAAGCCGTGGTATGGCATTCTACTTCTACATGCTCAACCTGAAACGCTCGTTCCTCAAAGAAGACCGTCTCACCGTGACGCTGGCAGCCTCAAACTTCCTCAACCGCTACAACTACTTTAATAAGCGCACGGAGAGTTCGCAGTTTTGCACCCAACTCCGTTCGCGCAGCCAAGTCATGCAGTTTGCCGTGTCCGTGTCCTACCGCCTCGGTTCGCTCAAAGACAACGTGAAAAAGGTGGACCGCAGCATCACCAACGACGACGTTCGTTCAAACGGGACAAGCAACGGCCAGCAGATGGGGAATTGACGCCGGAACGTGAATGTGTCGTGGCGAAGCTGATGGGGCTGAGGGCTTATCTGCTTCGTCGCTTTCGCTCATAGCCGTAATTTTGTGAACGATTTCCGTATTTATGGTTGTTCTGCCTGTGTGTTTACCATTTACCTTTGCGTCAGAGGCGTACGGTTGACGGAAAACAAATCTTTCGCCGCCTCCCCTGCAAGGTTTCTTCGTGTAATAGGTTCTTAAAATGGCTGAAAATTAAATCTTTGTGAATTAGGCGTTTGTAGGAATATTGACAAAATAAGCGCGCTGTGACACGGTGAGGGTAACTTGCGTAAGGCAAGAAAACGGGCAAAAGGGTAGGGGAGTGGCGCTCATGATAAGCGTTTCTCCCAAAAAATCTTGAAGAAAACAAATGCCACACAGGTGTTGCATGAAAGAATTATTAAATTTGCATTCAATTCGTGTGCTATAACCTCTACACAGCCTGTCGCATTTGCTACATGAAAAACAACCTATACCCGCGACTTTCGGAACGTAGAGCAGACCGTGCATGTCTGTAAGGACAGGGCAGAAGACTCGCCAGAGAGAGGCTTGCTGCTCCATTCCCCAAGAGAAAAACAAAACAAAATAAAATTAATCCAATAATGCGTATGAAAAACCGTTTTTGCAGAATGGGAAAGATGCTGCTCGGCGCGGCATGTTTGCTTTCGACTTGCGGCATCACGTATTCTTGTTCCGACGATTACGACTTGGACGAAACGTCCCCGTCGTTCCTCGGGCAGAGTATTTACAATGAGCTTAACAGTCGTGGGAAATACACTACTGTAATAAGGTTGATTGATGACTTGGGATATAGCGACGTGTTGGCCAAGACGGGTAGCAAAACGCTCTTCGTGGCCGATGACGACGCTTATGCCTCGTTTTTTGCTAACAATTCTTGGGGCGTGACAAAGTATGAGGACCTGTCCGCAGCGCAGAAGAAAATCCTGCTCTATGGCTCGATGCTCAACAACGCCTACGTAGTCGAGATGCTCAGCACCATCCAGGGCCCGGTGAAAAACCTCTGTCTCCGTCAGGAGTCCAGCCTTGCTGCCCTCGACAGTGTTCCCTACTTCAAGTGGAACGAACTCCCCACCAACCTCAACAACCCCGACAACCCCAAGACAACGGCTGACAACCAGTATTGGAAGAACTATGCCACGCAGGAGAAGGGCGGCATCTATTTGGCTCTCGACAAGACCAACCCCTTGATGACCCACTTCTTGCAGGCACAGATGAACGAGAAGACGATCAAGTCGACCGATATTTCGTTCATCCTCGGTCTGGACGGCACCGACAAGGCTTGGAACGACAGCAAGAATCGCAGCTTTATCTACGACGCAGAGATAAAGGAGCAGGACGTAACTTGTATGAACGGTTACTTCCACGTGCTCGACAAGGTGCTTGTCACTCCTTCAAACATGGCTGAGGTTATTCGTCAAAATTCCGACACACATCTCTTCAGCATCTTGCTCGAACGTTTCAGCGCACCTTACTACGACGCTACGTTTACTACCAACTTCAAGCAGAACTACGAGACGCTTGCAGTTGACTCTGTATTCCAGAAACTTTACATTGCTCAGCGCGGCCAGAACGGCAACATTACGGCCGATCCCTCTGGTAAGACGATTGCCAGCGACGCTGCCCGCCTGACCTATGACCCGGGATGGAATCAGTATAAGGTGGACAACACTACCAAGGAAGAGGATATGGCTGCCATGTTCGTTCCTTCGGACGACGCCATGAAGACTTATTTCCTCCACGGTGTGGGTGCTACGCTTATCGAAACTTACAGCGATAAGGCCACTCACGACGAGTCTACTTTGGAGTACGACCTCTGCCAGATTCCCCTCAATATTGTGGTGAAGCTCATCAACAACCTGATGAAGGAATCGTTCAATGCAACGGTGCCCAGCAAGTACACCACTGTGATGAACTCCGCTCAGGACCAGATGTTCAGCTCTTACGCCAGCGAGGCTGATTTCAAGAAGGCCATCAAGAAAGTGATGCTCGCCAACAACGGTGTGGTTTACGTGATGAACGACTTCATTACTCCTCCTGACTACGCTGCCGTTTCCGGTCCTGTACTCACGGGCGAAGGTGTGAAGATTATGAACTCCATCATCCATGCCGATGACAACTACGTAACGAGCAACTACTCCAACGCTCCGCTCCGTAAGTTCTACAGCACTTACCTCCTAGCCATGCAGTCGCACTTTAGCTTGTTCGTTCCGACGGATGAGGCACTTGGCCACTACCTTTATGTGGACCCCCTCATCTATGCACTCGGCGGCGGTAACACGGGTAACGTGGGCTGGGCAATGAGTCCCGTAGATATCGGCAATACCAGTGGTGCCGTAATCGGTGTGGCTACGCAGGGTTACTACGCAAACTTGACTAACCCCTTGGACGTTGACCACCAGCGTTCGCGCGGTACTAACTATACCAGCGATGGCAAGGACAACCTGAGCAGCTCGACCAAGTATGGTCAGAACAAGAAGCAGATGCTCATCGACCTTGTTGACCAGCACATCCTTGTGCACGGCGACACGAACGGCGATGGCGAAATGATTACTTCCGACCGCAAGTACTACCTGTCGCGCGGCGGTGCTCCTATTATTGTACAGAATTATGGTACAGATCTCGGTACAGGTGCCGGCCTTGTAGTAGAGGGCGCATTCCAACACGAGAATAACGATAACGCCTCGGCTTCGGAGCAGATGAAGTGCGAAGTGACTAAGGGCTTTGACCTTTCGCAGGGCTACGGTAACGGTCACACTTACTTCCTCAACCGAGCTATGCAGCCGGCTCTGAACAATGTGTACCAGGTGCTTAACTCGCTTTCGACTTCCGAAAAGGGCTATAGCAAGTTCTTCGAGGCTTGCAAGGAACTCGAATACGGTTCGAACAGTGAATACCTTGAAAAGATTTTTCGCACACAGGCTGAAAACGGCGGATGGTCGATGCTCGACGCTGACTGGAAGACCGAGCAGCAGAAGTTTGCCATCTTCGCCACGAATACTCAGACCAGCAGTAGCGGCAACAACCGCTTTACGGCCGTGGGTACAAACTTGGTGCGTTTCTTCAACAACTATCGTTACACCATCTTTGTCCCCTCTGACGACGCCATGGACAAGGCTTATCAGGAAGGCCTCCCCACGATGGAGGAAATTCTGCAGTATGTTGACGCTAACTGCAAAACTACCGAAGTGGACGGCAACGCACTTTATGTGTGGAACCCTGGCACGCAGGCCAAGGCTAAGGCTATGGTGACCTGCCTCGTGAACTTTTTGAAATACCACTTCTGCGATCAGTCTTACTTCGTGGACAACTTTGCAGATGCCGATGGTAGCGAAAACTTTAGCCAGACGGCGTGTGTAGACTCTGTGACGAACACCTTTATCCCCTTGGCTGTTAAGCATGTGAAGGGCGGTATGCAGGTTTACGACGTTCGCTCCATGAATAGCTCGCGCGACAAGGTGAACAATTCTGGCTCTTATTCTTCAGTTAGCACGGCTGTAGGTACTCACAACCTCATGGCGCGTGACTATGAATTGAACGCTTTTGCCGTTGCTAACAACGGAAATAACCAGGCAAAGCAGATTAAGTCCTCTTCTTACGTTAGTTTGCAAGGTTTGAACGGTCAAAATTTCTTACTCTTCAACAACGAATTGAACGGCGATTTCACCAAAGCTTGGAAAACGGAAGGTGCAGCAAATGCATTCGTGAAAAGATATAAGCTCCACAAGTAATACCGCTATATTATGAAAAATATAAAGTTCCTATTAACGCTTGTCTTATGCCTCTTTGCTGTGGCTGCCAATGCGCAAAAGCGCGTTTCGGGTCGTGTGTGGAGTAAGGCAGACGGACCCATCGTGATGGCGTACGTTGTTGAGCAGGACAAGAACAACCGTAACGTTACCGCGGCTCAGACAGACGCAAACGGTAACTTCTCTATGGTTATCAAGAATCCTGCCAACCGCCTTCGTGTGTCGTATATTGGTTATCAGACAAAAGTTGTGCCTATTGGCGGCAACAGTCACTTCAATATTGAACTTATCGACAAGAACACGTTCAAGACTGCCGAAGTGTCCGTAACGCGCAAAACGCGTTCCAACGGTTTGGTTATTCCCGAACGTGAAATTTCTACCGCTCAGCAGACGCTCGATATGGACCAGATGGCTGGTCTGTCATTCGAAACTGCTGCCGACGCTTTGCAGGGTGAGATTGCCGGTCTCGACATTGTGTCAAACTCCGGTAACCTTGGTTCTGGTTCGCAGATGCGTTTGCGTGGTGTTACGTCTATCAATGGCGATCAGAACCCTCTGATTGTTGTCGATGGTAACATCCTTGAAGATTTCGACAACTCGCAGCTCGACCTCGACAACATGGACAACCAGGAGCAGTTCGCTACTCTTTTGCAGGTTGCTCCCGAGGATATCGCTACTATTAAGGTGTTGAAGGATGCCTCTGCAACGGCTATCTGGGGTGCACGCGGTTCAAACGGTGTAATTGAGATTACTACTCGCCGTGGTCACCGCGGTAAGACAAAGGTTAATTTCAGCTACCGTTTCTCTGGTGCATGGCAGCCCTCGGGCATGAAGATGCTCGACGGTGACGGCTACACCATGATGCTTAAGGAGGCTTACCACAATCCCCGTACGCTTTCAGACGACCAGGCTACTATCGTCGAAATCAACTACGACCAGAACTACAAGTCACACTACGCCAACTACAACAAGAATACCGACTGGATTAAGGAGGTTACGCAGTTTGGCCAGACGCACAACTACGGCGTGTCTGTTTCAGGTGGTGGTGAAAAGGCTATGTTCCGTGTTTCGGGTACTTACGACCACGAAACGGGTACCATCATCAAGCAGTCTCTCAACCGTTTGACTACTCGTTTGAACTTGGACTACTGGGTGTCTGACCGCATCAAGTTCTCTTCAAACTTCTCTTTGACTTATACGAAGAACAACAAGAACTACGGTTCTAACATCCTCGGCTTGGCTTACAACGCTATGCCTAATATGTCGGTGTACCGCTACGAAAACGTACCGGGTTCTGACTACGATTACTACAACACGGGTGAATACTTCATTATGCCTCCGCGTGCCAGTGCGGCAGGTAGCACGCTTCTGCGCCAGTCGAGCACTGCGCTTACTTCGTACTATCTGAACGACATGATCTCCAATGGTAACCCTGTTGCCATTGCAAATCTCGCTTGGCAGCACGAGTCCACTTACACCATTCAGCCGCAGTTCCAGTTGGAATACAAGCTCTGGGGTAAGAGCGACGACGAGCACCAGCTCGATTATCGTGGTGAGGTGTACATGAACGCAAACTCTTATTCTTCTCAGGACTACTATCCTGCACAGCTCACTTCTAGCTCTTGGAGCGACGGTATCAACAAAACGAGCAACGCCGAGAGCAAGGGGCTTTCGTTCACTACTCGTCATCAGTTGATTTTCCACCCTCACTTCGCCAATACTGACCACCAGTTGCAGGTGATGGGTCGCTTCGAAATAACTACGAGCAACTCCACTAATCAGGGTCACAGCGTGACTGGCCAGGGTGGCGGCATTACCGACCCGACTTCTGAGGCTTACCTCACCAACTTCTACTCGGGTACAGGTCGCAGCCACAGTGCAGCAGGTCTTGCTACGATGCACTACGCCTTCGGTTCTAAGTACATCCTCGACGTAACGGTACGTGCCGACGGTTCTACCAAGTTCGGCTCGGGTCGTAAGTGGGGTATCTTCCCCGGTGTTTCCGGCCGTTGGAATATTTCTGATGAAAAGTTCTTCAAGCCTATCCGCAAGGTTGTCAGCATGTTGGCTGTCTCACCGGGTTGGGGTATGACAGGTCTTGCTCCGGGTAGCGAAGGCTTGATGTACAATAAGTACGGTACAAACGGCCACTCTTACAACGGCACTCAGGTTATGCGTCCGCAAAACCTCCGCTTGACTGAAATCCGTTGGGAGAAGACAAAGTCGTGGAATGTCGGTGTTGACTTGGGCTTGTTCGAAGACCTCGTTAAGTTCAACCTCAACGTATATAATAAGAAGACATCCGACCTGTTGAACTCAGGTGTACGCGTATCTTCTACCACTGGTTACTCCTCTTTGGCCTACGCCAACGTGGGCGACATGGAGAACAAGGGTTGGGAACTCTACGTGTCTACTCGTGACGTGTTCAAGATTGGTAAGTTCAGCATGAACTTCCGTGCAAACTTCGCACAGAATATCAACACCATCACTCGAATGGATGCCTCTGTGCTTGCAAGTTATAACACTGACGTAAGTTATACGAATGCCGAAGTCCTCAAGCGTGTGCAGATTGGTAACGCATTGGGCGGTATCTATGGTTACAAGTTCAAGGGCGTTTACGCTTACGACTACGATCACAACGGTTACTTCCAGCCTATCAATGGTCAGGAGAACCCCAAGAACAACTGGACTGACGAATACGGTAACCCCAATACTGCCGCAGGCAACCTCGATGCCAGCAAGTGGGTGAACGCCGGCAGCTCGCCCCGTCCTGAATTGGCTACATCTACTCCTGTGGTGTTCGATGCCAACGGCAATGTTGTTTACGACAAGAACGGCAACCCGCTCCGCATGTACTTCAACTACGGCGGTCAGAACTATGAGTTTGACGGCGGTGACGCTATCTACGAGGATATCAACCACGATGGTAACATCGACGAGTTGGATATTGTTTACTTGGGTACTTCGAACCCCAAACTCAATGGTGGTTTCGGTGTAAACTTCAAGTATGGCCGTTGGGAATTGAAGACTTCCTTCAACTTCCGTTGGGGTAACAAGATCATCAACCTCGCACGCCTCAATGCAGAGAGCATGACGAGCAATAAGAACCAGTGCGCTTCCGTATCACACCGTTGGCGTAAGAACGGTCAGTCTACGACGATGCCTCGTGCAATGTCGTCGAACGTGACTACTACGTACAACTCTCTCATCAGTGACCGCTACGTGGAACCGGGTGACTTCCTCCGCTTCCAGTACTTCCAGCTTTCTTACAGCTTCTCTCCCGAAAAGCTTAAGAAGATTGGTTTGAGCACGTTGCGCCTTGCAGCTTCCGGCAACAACCTGATTTTCTGGTCAAGATATTCAGGTGTTGACCCCGAACACTCAGCCAGTGGTTATAGCCCCGCTATCGACAGCTCGCAGACACCGCGCTCGCGTTCGTTCACATTTAGCTTGAATTTTGGTTTTTAATGTCACAGAGGCGAAGGCGGAGCAGCCCGTCACAAAGGCTGCGCTGCTTTCCCCCACCAAAAACTCACAATTCATCATCATGAAAAATAAGAAATTATATACGAAGTTGCTTTTAGCTGGAAGTTTGTTGGTTATGAGCGGTGCTTTCACATCTTGCGACGACTTCCTCACGCTTTATCCAACTGACTCTTTGCCCGAAGAAAACTTTTGGCAGGACAAGACCGACCTTGACGGCGTGCGTGCCTATGCCTACGACCAAATGGCTTCTTCCACCGAGAAAATTCTCATCTGGGGCGAACTCCGTGGCGACAACCTCACGCTTAACAACGTGTCTAACACAGACATCAGCAACTTGCAGGACGCTATCCTTCAGCCCAGCAAGTCGATGTTCGATTGGTCTGCGTTCTATACTGGTATCAATGCCTGCAACATGGTCATTGAGAAAGGTTATGAAATGACCGATCCAGGCAATGAAATCGACCCGAGCTTCGTTCGCTCAGATTACAATGTTTACAAGGCCGAAATGCTCGCCTTGCGTTCACTTTACTATTTCTACCTCGTTCGCGCATACCGCGACGTGCCTTACGTAACGGGTTCTATCCGTACTGACAAGGAGGCATTGGCTGCTAAGCCCGCTTGTTCGTCAGGCGTGGCCATCCTTGGCGCTTGCATCAGCGACTTGAAAGAGAATGTGAACAGTGCAGCTCGTAACTTCGGCTCTTCTTCCGAGAACAAGGGCCGCTTCACCAAGAAGGGCATCTACGCACTCATTGCCGATATGAGCCTTTGGCGCGCTTGCATGCTCAAGGACTACATGAGCAAGGACAACGAAGTGTCTAACGTCAACTTTACAGACGTTCCTCTTGAGGACGGATCATGGGTTGCCGAAGACGGAACGGTTGTCAACGACAGCTATTGCAACGAGTTGGTTAAGCAATGTCTTGAGGACGCAAAGACCTACGCTGATTTGGCCATTGCCGACCTGCGCACCGACTACGACGAAGACCTTGAAAAGAATCCTTCGAACGTCACCTCAGAGCAGCGCGACCAGAAGTACCCCCTTTATCTCAATGAGCGTCAGGGCGTGGGCGTGAGTGATAATTCATACTATCGCAACTTTGGTCTGCAAAACTCCCTCGAAAGCATCTTCGAGTTGCAGTACGACGGTACAAGTACAACCAACAGCGTAGTCAACAGCTATTTCTCTACTTATTCTAACAATAAGTTCACTCCGGCTGCTATGAACCTCAGCACGGAACTTGTGTCGAGCGCAAGCACCGTTAATCCCACGGTGGGCTTCGGCAAGACAGACTTCCGTCTGTTGGAGACTTGTGACTATTCTTCTATCGAGACTTATAAGCCCGTTACGAAGTTTGTTCTTCAGTCGTTCTCGGTCAACGACATCGAAGACCTTACAGAAAGCGATGCACAGACAAGCGTTTCAGCACGTACTTCTTCTTCCAACAACGCTCATTGGGCAATTTACCGCCTTTCTGACGTTATGTTGATTAAGGCCGAAGCCATAGCACGCCTTGGCGTTATCAATAACTCAATCAGTGCTGATGACAAGAAGGAGGGCTACCTGCTCATCAATGAAATCTTCCGTCGCAACAACCCCGGTCTAGTTACGCCCGAGGAGGCTGCCGCTAACTCCAAGAAGCAGAACTTGGGTTGCGACCGAATGAAGGGTGAGGACTACGACGTGTCCTCCAAGACGGCCGCCGGCTTGTTGAGCGACGTATACAGAGAGCGTCAGCGCGAATTTATCGGCGAAGGCAAGCGTTGGTTCGACCTTGTTCGTCAGGCTGAATACTCTTATGTTTCCAGCGACAAGGATACCTCTCCTGCGCTCGGTTATGGTTCGTTCAAGTCGAGCGTGAAGTCTCGTTTGAAGTCACTCTATGCACTTTACAACCCCATTTACAGCGAGGAACTCAAAGTGAATGGTGTTGGTTACGTGGATGGCGGACAGCTCAAACAGAACAAGGTTTGGGACCGCTACACGAAGAAGTAACAGTACAGTAGGATTATTGATGATTTAAAGTGTAGACAGTATGATACATAATCATTTAAATAAATTGTTCTTCGGCATGGGTATGCTGCTCCTTGCGGGCGGTGCCTCGCTGGTATCTTCCTGCAAGGAGGACATCGACGACAGCGCATACTCCATCGCTACCAAGAAGACCATTGAGGAATACATCTCCGACAAGCCCGAACTCTCGCAGATTAAGCAAATCTTCGATGAGGTAAAGCTTGGCGTGAGCGACGGTGCCTCTGTCGTGGCCAGTGCAATGGCTGCCCGCGGTAACTACACCGTCTTTGCCCCCAATAACGAGGCTATCACTGCCTTCATCGACAGTGTTACCGAGGGCAAGAGCAAAGAGGTGTCTGGCCTGAGCGAATCGCAGAAGTCAGCCATCGCCCTCAACTGTATCATTGACAATGGTACAAGTTCTGGTTACGAAACGGCCGACTTCCCCACCAATGGTATGTTCCCCACTACGAACTTGAAGGATCGCCGCATCTCCTGCAAGGATATTGACGGTTCGTTCGTCATCAACGATGTTGCAACTGTGGTTGAGTCCAACCTCGAAGCCTCTAACGGTATGCTCCACGTGGTGGACGGTGTAATTGTTCCCTCCGACAAGACCGTAGCCGAACTTATCAAGGCTGCCGACAATATGCAGATTATGGCAACCTTGCTCGACCTGACTGGTTTTACGGATTCTCTTCAGCTGCAAACCGCTGCTGAGGACGAGTATGAGAAGGCCAACCTCTCTCACGCAGGTGAACAGGTCCAAATCTCTACTGACGGTAAGGTGAAAGGTACTTACCAGACTAAGCGTTACGTTGGTTTCACTGGTTTTGTGGAAACGGACGATGTATTCGCCAATGATTGGGGTATTGAGACGCCCAACATCGAGACCGATGCTTACGGCGAAAAGCACATCACCAACTGGGAGACAATCCAAAGCCAGTTGCTCGAACAATGCAAGAGGGCTTACCCCGACGCTACAAGCGATGACTTCAAGAGCCGCGACAATGCGCTCTACCAGTTCATGGCCTACCACTTCATGAAGGGTAAGCTTGTCATGGAGGACCGTTCCGCCGTACACCACTGGAACGAGTACGCTTACAAGTGCGGTGATAACTACGAAGTGAAATCTTCTGAGAACTACACTGTCAACGTGTGGGACTATTACAGCATGATGTCTGGCGCGCTCATCAAGATTACGCAAGTAGGTTCTTATACGAGCATGACCAACGACCAGAAGGAGTTCTTCATCAACCGCGTGTCAGACTACAACACCGATTGGGTTGGCGATAACCAGGGCAACTACTGGGAAAAGAGCGTGAAGTATCCCAATGCTGTGGCCAACGGTTTGAATATCCAAATCTCTAAGAAGAATGAGGACGGCACGAAGGTGTATGAGAACGATGGTGCCAACGGCTACTACTTCCCCATCAACCACATCCTCGTAAATGCCAACGACACGAAGACGGCTCTCTCCTCTGAGCGTATGCGTATCGACTTCACCACAATGTTCCCCGAATTTATTTCTAACGAAATCCGCGGCAACAAGCAGGTGCGCTTTACCAACGACTTCTTCAACGACATCGTGAACGTCAGCACGGGTTCTATCATCTGCTACATGCAGGAGGGCTACGGCGGTTCTGACTGGGGTTGGAAGGACTACCAAGGCGACGAGTTCTTCGTAAAGGGTAACTACGACATCACTGTCAAACTGCCCCGCGTGCCCAAGACGGGTACTTACGAACTGCGCTTGGCTTCTTCAAACAACAGCCTCCGTTCCATGGTGCAGGTATATTTGGGTGAAAACCCCAACCGCCTGACTCCCGTCGGCCTGCCTATCGATATGCGCGAGACGGTCAGCATGATCCCCGGTAATCCCTGGGTGGCTGACGACGCATCCTCTGTAAACTACGACAAGGAAACTTGTATTGAGAACGACCGTAACCTGCGTAACCAGGGCTACATGAAGGCTCCTCGCTACTTCCACAAGAACGGTAAGAGCGACAGTGAGAGCGACATCGTTCGCAACGTGGAGGGATCGTCCGACAACGGTCCCGCCCTGCGTCGCGTGCTTAAGTCGCAGGAGTTCAAGGAAAACCAGGACTACTACATGCGTTTGAAGCTGGCTATCCCCGACGTGTCTACCACGGTGCTCTTCCTTGACTATATTGAACTCGTTCCGACGAGTGTATACAACGGAACTGAAACCGAAGATATCTGGTAAAGAACCTTTTTCTAAATCATAAAAGCGATTTCCTATTATGAAATTCAATAGTTTACATAGCCTTGTAGGTGGGGTGCTTGGAGCGGCTTTGCTGATTGCCGCCCCCTCATGCTCGGATGATCATTTCGACATCAACACGAGCGGAGCCAACGCCTCTGCCGGCAAGACGGTTTGGGAGAACATTCAAGCTAATCCCCAGCTTGATTCTCTGGCAATGATCTTGAGCCGGGTACGCGTGTTCACCAAGGAGGATTACTCCGCCACGGATGCCAACAACTATTCGCTCACGTACCAAGGACTGCTGAGCCAGCCGCAGACATTCACCGTGTTTGCGCCCCTCAACGGCACTTATAACGCAAAGCACTATCTTGACCAGCTGGACAAGATTGATGCTATGCGCGACTCCAACTCAGACACCTACAATCCGACGGCTGCCAACAAGCAGGAGTACAACCTCGGCGTGCAGTTCGCCCAGAACCACCTCGCTCGTTTCAACTTTGAGTCGGCCTCGGGCGTGCAGAGCATCCACTTGTTCAATGGCAAAATCGCCAACTACGATGCAGGCAACGGCGTGTTCAACAACGTGGCCGTAAACAAGTCGTACGGCGTAACGCCTAGTTCCAACGGTTTGCTCTACTGCCTCGACGGCATGTCGCCCTTTGCGTATAATATCTACGACTACATGGGTGCAAACCCTGACCTCTGCGACAGTATCTACAATATCCTCACTGACCCCGAAATCGACAAGCGCACGTTCAACGAAAGCGCAAGTATTGCCGGCGGCATGAACCTTGATGGTAAGATGGAGTATGTTGACTCCGTATTTACTGTCAGCAACGAGATCATCAACCAGTGCGGTGCGCAGATTAAGAACGAAGACAGCTTGTATATCGCCGTTCTCCCCACCAACGCTGCTTGGTCTGAGGCTTACGGAAAAGTAAAGAACCTGTTCAAGTTCGCTCCGAAGTACAACTACGACTACAACGGTACAAGCAACCGTAACAACAGCCAGTCGTATTTGTCAACTCGTGAGTACACTCAGCATGAAATTGACTCTTTACAGACTTACAATGCAAAGCGTCTCCTCCTGTCGAGTTTGTACTTCACGCCCGCCCTCTTCCCGAAGGACAAGGTTGACTTCAACGGCGACAAGGTAATCCGTAGCAGCGAAAACATCACGAAGATTGTGGACTACGCTCTCACTGCCGACTCACTTATCTCTACCAACGGAAAGACCTACTACAATCCCAACAAGAATGGTCTGAACCCCTTGTTCGGTGCCAATCCTCGGGAGAACATGTACGAGGCTTCCAATGGTATTATTTTCCCCACAACCACCTACGACCTTGACCCGTCTTATTCGTTTGTTTCGAGCAACCAGCTCGACATGATCAACGGCGGAACGGTTGGTGCTTTCTGGGCTGGTAACAACAAACAGGACGGTACGGGTGTTTATACTTACCTTGTTGAAGGTGACAACTACGACTCCCTCGCTCAGGCAGAAGTTTCAGGCATCTCTGACATGGAGCGCAAGGCTTACCGCTATTTCTCTGTGGCACGTAACAATGCGCTGACCGTATACTTCCCCTTGCCCAACGTTTACAGTACTAAGTATCGCATTCGCATTGAAATGCTTCCCAACCGCGTTGATGCCAACCACCGTTGGACAAGCACGGTAAAGAATGCTGAGGGCGAAGAAGAACAAGTGGAAGTGGCACAGAACACCACGTTCTATGCAGAAATCTTTGAGGACGAAACAGGTTCAACGGCTCTCGCCCAGTCAGAAGACATTGTGGTCAGCGAGACTGAGCGCAAAATCTACACCCTTTTCGACTCGTTCGAGTTCTCTAAGTGCTACAACAGTCTTCCCACGGGATTGAACAACTGCTATCCTATCCTGAAGCTGTCCATCCCCAATAACAATACTTACCAGCCCCAACGCCGTAACTATGGCGCAGCGTTGAGTATTGTGAAGATTTACCTCGATCCTGTGCGTGAATAGCATCAAGCGTCCGAAAGCCGTTGCCGAATGGGGAATGGCTTTTGGATATTACCACAACCTTAATATTGCAAATAATGAACAACAATAATACAATCCACTTGATGCAGGGTACACTGAGAGCCGGAGTATGCTTGTTTATGCTTTCTGGCGCATGTGTCCTTTCCGCTCAAACGCCCGGTGACGGCAAGGCCCCCAAAGCCCCTGCCAAGCATGTGGCTGCTCCTGCCAAGAACACACCGGCTTACGAAATGAAGGAAATTTCGGGCTACGTTTTCGACGGCGCAACTAAAAAACCCGTTGCCGGTGTCAAGGTCCAAGCACTCAACAACCGCTACTATACGGCAATGACCGACGAGAGCGGACGTTATATCATCCGCGTGCCCGAGTTTGTGGACGTTCTCTACCTCAACACGGAAGGCTACAACCCCGCACAGCTCGCAGTCAAGGATAAGGATGCCTCCGATGTGTTCCTTACGAGCGGCATGAGAGACGACTTCTACGCCGACGGCACTTCGCTCAACAACAATGCCGTGATGAATATCAACGAGCCTAACTCTCTCACCATCGAGAACGAGATGGAGAAAGGTCTCGCTGGCAACCTCCGCATCATTTCGCGTGGCGGCATGCCGGCACAGGGCGCAGTGATGTTCATGAACGGTCTCAACTCGCTCAACAGTAGCGCACAGCCGCTCGTCATCATCGATGGCGTAATGATTGATATGCAGTACGACCGTACGTCTATCCACCAAGGCTTCGTCAACAACGTGTTCAACATCGTCGATCCCGACGACATTGAGAGCGTAGAGGTGGTGAAGAACGGTACAGCCCTTTACGGTGCCAAAGGTGCCAACGGCGTGTTGATCGTCAAGACGCGTCGCGGCAAGAGTATGGCAACGCGTATCAACTTCCGCGCTTACGCTGGTTTCGAGACTGCTCCCGAGCAGATGCAGATGATGAATGCCGATCAGTATCGCAACTACTTCTCCGAACTCATTGGTACTATTCCCAACCGTGAGAGCGACGCAAGTTCAAAGACGATCGACTTCCTCAACAACGACCCCAACAGCTTCTACTACAACCTCTACCACAACAACACCGACTGGCAGAAGGACCTCTACCACGACACCTTCACGCAGAACTATAAGGTGAGTGTAGACGGTGGTGACGAAGTCGCTATGTACCACCTCTCTCTCGGTTACGCCCAGAGCGACGCTACGGCACGTGGTAACGACTTCAACCGCTTGAACATCCGTTTCAATACCGATGTCAACCTGTTCAAGAACTTTGTGACGGGCATCGACTTCTCTTATGCCCGCAACGCTTACAACCTGCGCGACAACGGTTGGGCGGAGAACTATAACTCAAGCAACATTGCTTCGCCCAATGTGCTTGGCCTTATCCAGACTCCTTTTATCAGCCCGTACGCATACTATGCACACAAGAATACGGAGACGGGTAAGTGGGGCTTGGTAGCATCTGACCATGTTTATGCAGGCAAGAACTACAGCGATTCGAACAACCCGTTCAGCTATGCTTCTACCTACGGCTTCACTGCTCTTGTCAATCCGTTCTGGGTTCTCGAAAACGGTGACGGCAACAACAAGAACTATCAGGAGCAGACGCAGTTTAACCTCAACGTGTCGCCCAACTACAAGGTGAACAAATACATCACCATTGCCGACCGTTTCAGCTATATCCTGAACCGTACGAACGAGAAGTACTACCTTCCTAGCTACGGTACACCTCCTAAGACCGTTGAGGGTCTGGGCGACGTGACCAGTGTAGTTAAGTCGCAGTTCGGTAAGGAGACAACTCTTTACAACGACTTCAACGTTGACTGGCACCGTACTTTTGGCGCGCACGACATCGACCTCTTCGGTGGTTTCCGCATCGGTTCGTACTCATATAGCGCAAGTCACCTGACCGGTTACAACAACGACCAGGATAAGATGCCTAACATCTCCTACTCGTTGCAGTATCGCGACTACGGTGGCGCCAACGACCGTTGGAACAACATGGCCTACTACCTCAGCGCCAGCTACAACTACAAGAACAAGTATTTCCTCGAAGGCATCGTTTCGATGGAAGCCTCTTCGCGTTTCGGTAAGAAGGCAGACTCGGGTCTCCACCTCTTCGGCGTGTCTTGGGGCGTATTCCCCTCTTTGCAGGCTGGTTGGGTAATCTCTTCGGAGAAGTGGTTCAACGTGCCCGGCATTGACTACTTGAAGCTGACAGCAGGCTACGGCATGAGCGGTAACGACAACATCGACTACTACTCTACTCGTACCTACTTCGTCAACACCAAGTTCCTCGACAAGGCAACGGCTCTCGTATTGGCCAACATCCAGAACCCCAAACTTCAGTGGGAAACTACTGGTCGCTTCAACGTCGGTTTGCAGACGAGCCTTCTCCACAACCGTGTGAATGTGGGTATCGAATACTTCCGCAGCCGCACTACCAACTTGCTTACCCGCAAGTCTGTGAGCGACATCACGGGTATCGCCTCTATGTGGTCTAACGACGGTACGCTCGAAAACCGCGGCGTAGACTTTAACGTCAACGCATTGCTCATCCAGCACAAGGATTGGCGTTGGCAGGCTGGCTTCACCATTGGCCACTACAAGAACGAAATCACGGAACTGCCTTCCACTTCGCTCAACACCATCAAGCACTACTCGCTCGATGCTAATGGCCAGAAGGATCAGCTCACTGAAATCCACGGCTACACATCTTCTATCTACGGTACGGACAACATCCTCACCGCAGTGGGTCAGGCAGCCGGCGTATTCTACGGTTACAAGACCAAGGGCGTGTTCTCTACCGACGAAGAAGCAAAGAACGCAGGCAAGGACGGCAACTACTTGAAGTACCCCACAGGTATCTCTGGCGGCTACCGCAACTTCCAGGCCGGCGACGTTCACTTCGTCGACCAGAACGGAGACGGTTGGATCAACGAGGCTGATATGGTTGTCATCGGCGACCCCAACCCCGATATCTACGGTAATATCTACACTTCGCTCAGCTGGAAGGGCTTGAAGCTCGACCTCAACTTCAAGTACTCCGTAGGCAACGACGTGTACAACTACCAGCGTTCGCAGCTCGAATCGCTCAACACCAACTGGAACCAGACCACTGCGGCTGTGAACCGTTGGCGTTACAGCGGACAGGTGACGAACATCCCCCGCGCCATGACCACGAGCAGCGACTCTTGGGTTAACAACGAACGTTTCTCAGACCGTTGGATTGAGGACGGCTCTTACCTCAAGTTGAAGAACATCCGCCTTACATACAACATCCCCGTGCACCTCAGCTGGCTTCTCGGTCTTTCGGTATGGGGCGAGTGCAACAATGTGTTCACCATCACCAAGTACACGGGTACCGACCCCGAAGTCACCGCAGGAAACAGCGTGCTCTATCAGGGCATCGACGCTGGTCTGCTGACGCAGGGACGCAACTTTAGCTTGGGCGTGACCGTCAACCTCTAATTGTAACAACAAAGAGCATCGAATGGGCGAGCCGCAGGGCGAATTGGCAGCGTTACTGCCCCACGGCTCCCCACTCCCAACTCCCACAACAATACAACAATGAAAAACAAATCGATTTTAAGTCTTCTCGTCTTCCTCATGAGCTTGGGCTTCACCACCACCTCGTGCGAAGACATGTTGACCCCCGATATGGACCGCTACGCCGAGAGCTTCAACGGAAAGGACTCTGTCTATTTCTACTTGGGCATTCTGCGCAACGTTCAGGACATGGTTGAGCAAAACGAGATCCTTGGCGACTTGCGAAGCGACCTGGTCAACACCACTGCATACAGCAGCGACTCCGTGTCGAACATCATCAATTACAGCGATGCCGACAAGGACGGCGACAATGAGTTGCTCAACCGCTCGGCCTACTACAAGGTGATCAACCAGTGCAACTTCTATTTGGCCAAGGTAGATACGATGGCTAAGAAGAACTCTTACTATATGCGCCGTGAATATGCGCAGGTAGTGGCCATCCGCGCCTGGACTTACCTCCAGTTGGTTCAGACCTATGGCAAAGTGCCTTTCATCACTGAGCCTGTCGACAATGCCGACACAGGTTGGGAAAAGAACCCCAAAGAAGGCTGGGCTACTGCCGACAACCTGCTCGACCTCCTCACGTCCGACAAGGGCGAACTTACCAAGGCCAATGTGTTTGAACGCACCGAGGGCTATCCCGTATACGGTGAGTTCAGCACGGGTAACGACGCTTTCAAGGTCAAGATCGACAAGATGCGCTTCTACACCGACGTAATCCTCGGCGACCTCTACCTCTTAAAGGGACAGAGCAAGCAGGACTTCGTCAATGCTGCTAAGCACTACTATTACTTCCTCTCCGAAATCCGTCACGGCAAGGAAAAGACTACCGGTGCCAGCGTGGCAAACAATGCTGCATCTTTCTCGCGCGGTCAGCGCTCCAACAGCACGTACTTCTACACGCCGTCTGTCAACACATGGGTGTCCAACGGTCTTGCTGCTTCTTCGCTCTCCGACCTCGAAAACATCACCATCATCCCTTCGGCTGCAAACAGCACCTTCGGTCGCGTACTTACTCGCTGCGCCCAGATTTACGGCTTCGATGCCTCTTCGCGCAACACCACGAGTTCCGATATCGACGGCAGCAACGTCAGCACGTCGGGTAGCGTGAGCGTCACCGCAAACTACCGCTCGCGTCAGGTTGAACCCTCCAAGGCTTACGAAAACCTCTGCAAGTCGCAGTCCTATTCTTCTACCACCCTCACAGGCGGTATTCCTACGGTCATCGACTTCTATACCTGCGGCGACGCACGCTTCTGCGCCACTGCTCCCTACATCCAGACAAAGGAGGGCAAATACCGCTACATCGTGAAGAGCGCACCCACCGAGGACGTTAATGCCGACGAACTCAGCTCGCAGGTAGAGTTTAAGCACTTCCGTTCCATCTACCGTCTCCGTCAGGTTTGGCTCCGCTACGCCGAAGCCATCAACCGTGCCGGTTTCCCCCGCATGGCCTATGCCGTGCTCCGCAACGGTCTGAACGGCGATGGCAGCTCACGCCAGACAATTCCCGTGCTCAAGGACTCTACGCTCTACGACGACGTGAACAAGACAGCCAAGACCGTTTACTACATCGACAGCCTTAGCTCGCAGTACTACTATGCAGCCGACTATATCGGTGTTGACGAACTTCGTCGTGCGCAGGCCGACAAGGCAGAGTACAACCTCTACCTCAACTTCGACGACAGCGGCTGGGCTAACTACGGTATCCACGAACTCGGTTGCGGTTCCATCTCTACGCTCGACACCGTCTTCGCCTACGAACCTATCGTAGCTCAGCGTATCGCCGATGAGAGCCTTCGCCACAACAGCCTCGTTGACAACGAAGCACAGTCTGCCATCAAGGCTCTGAAGCGTAAGACGCTCGAAGAGACAACCGAAGAAGGCGGCGACGCAACCGGCGACGAAGAGGAAGAAATCCCCATCGAAGAACTTCGCAAGGATTACGCACAGCTCGATCCCGACCCCGCAGCCGAGGCCAACGAGCAGGAAATCCTCGCCGTTGAGACCCTCATCGCTGATGAGTGCGCCCTCGAAACGGCTTACGAAGGTTCGCGTATGTTCGACCTCATCCGTTTCGCTCGCCACATGAACCGTTTCGACGGTGGCACCTATGGCACCCAGTGGCTCGCTTGGAAAATTGCTCGTCGCAACTACGACCTCGCTCCCTACGAAAGCCCCTCTACGAAGGACGGCTCGCTCTACGGCAAGCTCCTCAACGAGGACAACTGGTACATCGTTAGCCCTACTAACGACTAAGACCGAATCAATTTTTCCATCATAAACGCAGCAATGCCCGGCTCCCGTCTTTTGACGCTGTCGGGCATTGCTGCGTCTTGCGTTCACAAAGGGTTGATTCACCGTTCCGTTTTTCACACTTTCATTCACCGTACGTTCACCGGTCATTCACTCGAAGAAGGCTTCATCTAACGACGTACGTCCACTCTCTTTAATGACGTACGTTCACTCAACTTATAGACGTACGTTCACTCACCCTCATGACGTACGTTCACTCATCGCATAAATGTACGCTCTGATTTTCAACGGAAACGCTGTTCCTCACTGAGAAGCATCTTGCCATAAAGCCGCTTTTCGGGTTAGAAACCTCCGAAAACTGATTTGGGTGAAGCGTTGACGAAGTCAGGAAATGGAGCATATTGAAAATCAACGAGTTACGTATTACTCGAAGAAGGCTTCATCTAACGACGTACGTCCACCCTCTTTAATGACGTACGTCCACTCGAGTTA
Organism: bacterium; assembly: GCA_963661625.1. Classification (GTDB taxonomy): domain Bacteria; phylum Bacteroidota; class Bacteroidia; order Bacteroidales; family Bacteroidaceae; genus Alloprevotella. Next base: position 25 of record CAVLCM010000004.1, on the reverse strand, counting down.
TAGACGTACGTTCACTCAACTTATA
>CAVLCM010000003.1:0-28176 GCA_963661625.1 bacterium | reverse complement strand
TCCACCCTCTTTAATGACGTACGTCCACTCTACTTATAGACGTACGTTCACTCGAGTTATAGACGTACGTTCACTCAACTTATAGACGTACGTCCACTCACCCGCCTAAGGCTTCGTCCCCTTGTTTATGACGAAAAGCGTAACTTTGCCGCAAGATGAACGTACAGATAGACCCTACGTGGCGCGAACAGCTGCAGGACGAGTTTGACGCACCCTACTTTGCCCAACTGGCAAACTTTGTGCGCCAAGAGTACGCCTGCGGAACGTGCTATCCGCCCGGCGGCGAAATATTCAATGCCTTCAACCTCTGCCCCTTCCCCAAGGTCAAGGCCGTCATCCTCGGCCAAGATCCCTACCACGGTGAAGGTCAGGCCGAGGGATTGTGCTTTTCCGTGAAAGACGGCGTAAAGCCGCCCCCCTCGCTCGTCAACATCTTTAAGGAAATGCACGCCGACACCGGGAGGCCCGTGCCGGCAAGCGGCAGTCTGCGCCACTGGGCAGAACAAGGCGTACTGCTCCTCAACTCCACCCTCACCGTCAGGGCGCACCAAGCCGCCTCGCACGCCGGGCATGGCTGGGAAACGTTTACCGATGCCGTCATAGCCCGCCTTGCCAGTCAGCGCGAGAACCTCGTGTTCATGCTCTGGGGCAGTTACGCCCAACGCAAGGGGCAACTCGTTGACCGCAACCGTCACCTCGTGTTGCTCTCCGCCCACCCGTCGCCCCTCTCCGCCTACCACGGCTTCTTCGGCAACCACCACTTCACCCGGGCCAACGAATACCTCATAGCCCACGGAATATCCCCCATCAACTGGTAACACCCATGCAACGCATCCCCCCCATACTGCAAGTGGGCGACGTACTGCTGTCGTCCGAGATACTCACCGAATGTTTTTGCTGCGACCTCGAAGCCTGCAAGGGACAGTGCTGCGTGGAGGGCGACAGCGGCGCACCCCTCACGATGGACGAGGTGGGGCAGCTCGAAGCCGTGCTCGACGAAGTGTGGCCCGACCTCAGCGCAAAAGCCCAAGCCACCATCGACCACCAAGGCGTGGCCTACACCGACCCCGACGGCGACCTCGTGACGAGCATCGTCAACGGCAAAGACTGCGTGTTCACCTGCTACAACGAACAGGGCTGCTGCTTCTGCGCCACCGACAAAGCCTACCGCGAAGGGCGCACCGCCTGGGCCAAACCCATATCGTGCGCCCTCTACCCCATACGCGAACGGCGGTTCCAGAACGGCACGAGCGGCCTGCACTACCACCGCTGGAACGTGTGCCACGCAGCCGTGAAGAAAGGGCGCGAACTCAACCTGCGCATCTACCGCTTCCTCAAAGAACCCCTCATCCGCCGTTTTGGCGAGCCGTGGTACAACGAACTCTGCGCCGTGGCCGAACAACTCGGTTGCTAAACAAAGACAAATCGCCTCGCGACACGTTTGGAAATTATCCCCCCATGGCGTATCTTTGCACACGAAAAGCAAATGTGTGCTTTCTGCGAAACACAAACAACAAGGCGTATGTCAATAACCAAAACGCGACAGAAACTGCTCGAGGTGGCCCGCGAACTCTTTGCCCACAAAGGCTTGGAGACAACCACCATGAACGACATTGCCGCAGCGTCGGGGCGCGGGCGAAGAACGCTTTACACCTACTTCCGCAACAAGGAGGATATCTACTACGCCGTTATCGAAGAAGAACTCGAACGGCTCTCCGAAAAGCTCGATGCCACGGCCGAGATGGCCGTTGAACCCGAGGAGAAGATCTTCGCCATGATCTACTCCCACCTGAGCATGATACGCGACACCGTGGCACGCAACGGCACGCTCCGCGCAGAGTTTTTCCGCAACATCTGGATGGTGGAGAAGGTCCGCAAGGCGTTCGACGAAGAAGAAAGGCGCATCCTGGTACGCGTGTTGCAGGAAGGAATGGAGAAGGGACGCTTCCGCGTGGAAAACGCCGAATTGCTCGCCGACATCATCCACTACTCCGTAAAAGGCCTCGAAGTACCTTATATATACGACCGCCTGGGCGAAGGGTTGACCGAAGAGGAAACCTACCCCCTGGTGAAAGGCATATTGGCGCGCGTGCTGAACATGGCGCACAACGAAGAATAAAAACAAAACGTAAAACTCTATACAATGGGACTTTTAACTGGTAAAACAGCCTTGATTACCGGCGCTGCACGCGGCATCGGCAAGGCTATCGCTCTGAAATTTGCCGCCGAAGGCGCAAACATCGCTTTCACCGACCTCGTAATCGACGAGAACGGCGAAGCCACACGCAAGGAAATTGAAGCACTCGGCGTGAAGTGCGTGGCCTACGCATCCAACGCTGCCGACTACGCACAGACCGAAGAAGTGGTGGGCCAAATCCACAAAGACTTCGGCTCGATTGACGTGCTGGTGAACAACGCCGGCATCACGAAGGACGGCCTGATGCTCCGCATGACCGAGCAGCAGTGGGACGCTGTAATCGCAGTGAACCTGAAATCCGCCTTCAACTTTATCCACGCCTGCACGCCCATCATGATGCGTCAGCGCAAGGGTTCTATCATCAATATGGCCTCCGTAGTGGGCGTTCACGGCAATGCCGGACAGAGCAACTATGCCGCTTCGAAGGCCGGCCTCATTGCCCTCGCCAAGAGCGTGGCTCAGGAAATGGGTAGCCGCGGCATCCGTGCCAACGCCATTGCTCCTGGCTTCATCGAGACGGCCATGACGGCACAGCTCTCCGAGGAAGTGCGCAAGGAATGGATGAAGGCTATCCCCCTGCGCCGTGGCGGCAAGCCCGAGGATATCGCCGACGTGGCAACGTTCCTCGCTTCGGACATGTCGAGCTACATCAGCGGTCAGGTAATCCAGGTGGATGGCGGCATGAACATGTAATGCCTCGCCGCAATACACATTAATACTATAGGCTGGCAAGCACGAGCGCAACTGCTTTGCTTGCCGGCCTTTTTCGTTTTTCCCCCAGAAGAAGTCCCAACCATGAACGTACTCTACGAAGACAACCACATCATCATCGTGAACAAGGCGGCCGGCGAAATTGTGCAGGGCGACAAGACGGGCGACCGCACGCTCGCCGACGACGTGAAGGCATATATAAAGGAGAAGTACGCCAAGCCGGGCGAGGTGTTCCTCGGCGTGGCTCACCGGCTCGACCGCCCCGTGAGCGGCATCGTGGTGTTTGCCCGCACGAGCAAGGCGTTGGCGCGGCTCAACGATATGTTTCGCACGGGAGGGAAAATCCGCAAAACCTACCACGCCCTCTCCGCCAACACGCCCCGCGAGGCCGAAGGCACACTGACGCACTGGCTCACCCGCAACGAACGGCAGAACAAAGCCTACGCCCACGCCGCCGAGGTGAAGGGCAGCAAGCAGGCCGTGCTCGACTACAAGGTGATTGGCCGCTCCGACCGCTACTGCCTCATCGAGGTGAACCTCCACACGGGCCGCCACCACCAGATACGTTGCCAACTGGCCGCCATGGGCTGTCCCATCAAGGGCGACCTCAAATACGGCGCGCCGCGGTCGAACCCCGACGGCTCCATCTGTCTCCACGCCCGCCACATAGAGTTCGAACACCCCGTCAGCCACAAGCAAATCAGCGTCACCGCTCCCTATCCCGAGGGTATTAAGCTTTGGAGCGTGTTTGGCTAACGCCGGTTTGTACGAAAACGTAAATCGAAACAGCAGGGAATGCCCCCGAAAGTCGCGGCTTTTGACTTTTGAGATATAATTTTTACCTTTGCCCCGAATAGACTTAAAGCATTCTGAATGACAATTGGGATAATCAATGCAATGCACAAGGAGCAGGAACAGCTCGTGGCGTTGCTTGAGAACGTAAAGGAGGTCAACGCCGGGCGTTTCACCTTCATAGAAGGAACGATGAACGGCCGTCGCCTCGTGTTGATGGAAAGCGGAATAGGCAAGGTGAACGCCGCTGTCGGAGCAGTGGAACTGATAAAGACGTACGCTCCCGACGCACTGGTCAATACCGGAGTGGCCGGCGGAGTAGACGCTTCGCTCCAAGTGATGGACGTGGTTGTGGGCAAGCAGGTGGCTTACCACGACGTAGACTGCGGCCCCGAATCGGAGAAAGGGCAGGTGCAAGGCCTGCCGCTCTACTACGATGCCAACGAAACGCTTTTCCAGTGCGCCTTGGAAACTACTACGGAAACACAACTGCACGGCGGACTGATTTGCAGCGGCGACCAGTTTATCACCGACAAGGCACAGCTCGCAGCTATCAAGGAACGCTTTCCCGAGGCTCTGGCCGTAGACATGGAAAGCGGTGCGCTGGCACAGGTTTGCTACCTCTACGATGTGCCGTTCGTTAGCTTCCGCATCATCAGCGACACGCCGGGAGCGGAAAATCACTTCGGGCAATACCAAAACTTTTGGGAAACGATGGCGAACCGCTCGTTTGGCGTAACAAAGCGTTTCCTCGAAAACCTGACAGCAGCCCTTTCTTGACACAGAAAAACACAAATGGAAAAGATAGCCAGTTTTACCATAGACCACATGCGGCTCAACCGCGGCATCTACGTATCGCGCCAAGACGAAGTGGGGGGAGAGAAAATCACCTCCTTCGACATCCGCATGAAACTGCCCAACCGCGAACCCGTACTCGGACAGGGCGCAATTCACACCATTGAACATTTGGCCGCCACCTTCCTGCGCAACCATCCGCAGTGGAAAGACCGCATCGTCTATTGGGGGCCGATGGGCTGCCTCACGGGCAACTACCTCATTATTCGCGGCGACCTTACAAGCCGCGACATCCTGCCCCTGATGCAAGAGACATTCCGCTTCGTGGCCGACTACGACGGCGAAATACCCGGCACAACGGCGCGCGACTGCGGCACGTACCTGCTGCACGACCTGCCTATGGCACGCTACGAAGCACGCAAATATTTGGAGGAGACGCTCCTTTGCGCCACCGACGAGAACCTTGTTTATCCCGAATAGGCCAACGCAATCAGCCTGTTCACCTACAAAACGGAAGTAACCAAACACAATATTATGAAAAAGATACCTATGCTCCTTTCAGCCCTTTGCTTGACGGCTACCCCCTTTGCCGCCCAAGCTCAGACGACTGAAGAATTTACTTTGGACACGTCCACGCCGGCCAATGCCGACAACGAACCGCGTCCGGTGTTCCCCGTTCCCTCGGCACGTCAGTTGGCATGGAACCAAACAGAGTTTTATGCCTTCTTCCACTATGGCATGAACACCTACACTGACAAAGAATGGGGCTATGGCAACGAAGACGAAGCCACCTTTGCTCCCACAGCAGCTCCCAATCCCCGTCAGTGGCTCGAAGCCATCAAGGCTGGCGGCATGCGCGGCGGTATTGCCGTGGTAAAACACCACGACGGCTTCTGCCTTTGGCCCACTGCTACCACCACCCATAGCGTAGTGAATGCGGGCAACGAATATGGCAAGAACACCAACATTCCTCGCGACTTTGCTGCAGCTGCTAAGGATTTGGGCTTGAAATACGGCTTTTACATCTCTCCTTGGGATCGCAATAACCAATATTGGGGCTTAAAAGACTCGGACGGCAACGAAACCTACGACTATACCGAAAAGGTGTTCATCCCTCAGTGTAAGGAGATGGCCGAATATGGAGCCGACCAGTTTGAAATGTGGTTCGACGGTGCCACGGGTGCCGACGGCTACTACGGCGGAGCGAATGCCAATCGCAGCATCAGCGATGCTACTCGCTACTACGACATCCCCAACCTCCGCGATAAAATCCACGGAATGTGTCCCAACATCATCCTTTGGGGCACTGGCGGCGAAGCTCGCTGGATTGGTAATGAAAACGGCTGGGCAGGCGAAACTTGCTGGAGCATGGGTAACGGTACAAGCGGCAGCGAGACCGAATGGAAATGGTTCCCTGGCGAAAGCGATGCGAAAGCCACTACAAGCGGTTGGTTCTGGCATAGCGGCGAAAGCGTAAGGTCTGCATCCGAATTGTTCAAGATGTACTTGGAGACTGTAGGTCGCAACGCCACACTCATCCTCAACTTCCCCCCCAACCAAGCCGGTGTATTGCCCGATGCCGACGTAACGGCACTGAAGAGCCTGGGCGAAATGCTCAAAACGCGTCTTGGCAACGACCTTTGCCAGATTGAAGGCACGACTATCGAAGCAAACGACGTGCGCACAGCTGGTGCTAACCGCACCTACAAGGCTGAGAACATGATTGACGCAGACTCTACTACTTACTGGGCTTGCAACGATGCCAACAACACGGCCACCATCACCGTGACCTTCCCCAGCGTGCAGACCGTGCGCTACGTGATGTTGCAAGAGTACATCCAACTCGGCCAGCGCGTAAAGGGCTTCACCATCGAAACGAGCGAAGACGGCACCACTTGGACCAAGCGTGGCGGCAGCATCCAAACCACTACGATTGGCTACAAGCGTATCATTCCGCTCAACGGCAGCACCTCCGACAGCTACGGCAGCGGCTACCAAGCTAAATACGTTCGCGTGAGCATCACGAGCAGCAAGGCTTGTCCCACGCTCCATACGCTTGCTGTTTATTAATCGCATACTCACCTTATATATCTTGACACTAATGAAACTCCAAAAATATATAGCCCTTGCCGCTCTCACAATGCCGTTGGCTGCCGCTGCGCAAACCTCCAACATTGACTTTGAGAAAGAAGATTCTGCAAGCGCAGTAAAAGGATACCATGCCGTAGGCGTGTACGACCTTTGGGAAAACTCCCCCTTCCGTACGGGCGGTCTCAAAGGCAACGTGAAAGTTATCTCCAACCCCGTGAAGGAGGTGAACGACAATGGCTCTGAAATCAACAATTCCGAACATGTTTTGGCTTTCCAGCGTTCACGCTTCGCCAGCAATGCCTTTGGCGTTCGCATAGACTTGGCAAAAACAGTTGCGCTTTCTCCCACCACACAGTATGTACACGCAAAAATCTATACGCCCAAGTCGGGCCGCGTGATGCTCTTCGGTTTGGGCAAGCGCACCGACTGGGCCGATCAGGACTCGACCGTTGTACAAGTTGAGGTTAAGTCCTCTTCTACCGTCAAGGCTGACGGCCACTGGTACGATGCCGTGTTCCCTGTCAGCGCCGCCAAGGGTGTGCAGCTTCACAGCCTCGTGATAGCTCCCGACGTAGAGTCGACCCACAACCTTGACCAAGACTTCGTGGTTTACGTGGACGACATCGAAATCAACAGCAGTTCTTCGCCCCGCTTCTTCAACGGTGTGTACCCCATCAGCGTAGAGAAGACGCAGACCCTCTCGCGCAGCGACCGTTACGCCACTTCTGTCTCGCTCACCAGCGGAGACGGTGCGCAGTCGTTGGCCGTGAACCAGCAGAGCGACAAGCTGGTTTATCAAGACCTCCTCGCCCAGTCGTTCCTTGCCAAGGCCGGCGAACAGGTAACCCCCAACATTGGCTACAACGGCACCTGGATGTGTGCCTACGTCTACCTCGACCAAAACAGCACGGGCAACTTTGAGTACAACCTCAACGAGAACGGCACACCAGGCACGAATAGCGACGTAATGACCTATTCCTACTACAACGGCAAGAATAGTTCAGGCCAAAGCCTCAGCAGTGGTAACACGCGTGCCCTCACCAAGTTTACCATCCCCTCAACGCTCACTCCGGGCTACTACCGCATGCGCTACAAGATTGACTGGGACTGCATCGACCCTGCTGGCAATACATCCGATGGCAACCCCATCACGGGCAACGGCGGTGTGATTGTTGACACCCGACTCAATGTACACGGCGACGAGGTAAGCATCATGCGCGGTCAGAGCGCCGGCGGCACCAACGGCGAAGTGTTGAAAGAAGACGGAGCGGTACTCGATGGCGTGAAGATTCCTTTCGGCAAGCCCTACACCGTGAAGTTCAAGGCTGGCGACGGCTTCAAACTGAGCCGCTTCACCATTCGCCACGGCTACAACCTCGAGGGCGATTCGTTGGTAAACGAAACTCCGCAATACCTCGACGTGGTAATCCCTGCCTACATGGTAAAGGATGGGCTCTACACCATCCCCGCCAAATACGTAGATGGCGACGTGATGATTACTCCCGAGTATGTTACCAAGACCGATACGGAAAAAGGCGACTATGCGCTCAACTTCGACAAAACGTTGGCTCACAACCGCAGCGACCGTCGGCTGAAGAGCATCAAAATCTCCACTACGACACACACCAGTATGGAGAACCTCTACATTACAGAGCCTACGACCGTCTATCAGGACTACACAAAGCACCACCTCTATGCAAAAGGTGGTGACAACGTGAACATCAACGTGGACTATGCCAATGCCAACCGACAGTACATGCACGCCTACCTCTACATGGACCTCGACCAAGACGGCTACTTCAGCACCAACGTCAATGCCGACGGTACTCCGGCGTGGGACGGCGAAATGCTCTCCTATAACTACAACGATGGCTACAACAGCACGGGCGCTACGAAAGAGGTGAATGCTTCGAGTTGCTTTGCCGCAACCAACTCCATGCCTCAGTTTACCGTGCCTGAAGGCCTGCCCACTGGCGACTACCGCGTACGTTTTAAGCTCGACTGGAACGACAACGACCCTGCAGGTCGCTATGGCAAAGGAAGCAATGACATCGATGCCAATGGCGGTTACGTAGTGGATTTCACCCTCACCGTGGTGGATGAATACCCCGAAGTCGTGAAGCTCGACTTGCAGACAGAGAACGGTTCGCTCGTTGGTATCAACAACGGCGGCGTACCCGAAATTGTTGACCCTCAGCAGTACATCCCCCTGCAACTCGTGGGTGCTACCGATGACTACACCGCCAGCAGCGTGACCATTCGCAGCGGAAAAAACCTTGACGGCGAGAGCGAGGTAGACGGCGAAACGCAGTGGACCGAAGAGGAGGTTACTCCTACCGACGGCTTGGTGGTAATCCCTGCCGACGACGTGAAGAGCGGCACCGTCCGCGTAACGGCCAATTTTGCGGCCGAAAGTCCCGAGTACATTCTCCAGTTCGTCGATGAGTTCAACTTGGAAGACGGTTCCATGCCCAACTCCGAATATTGGAGCCGCTCTGGCTGGGCCACTCCCGCTTGGAAGCGTTTCACCGCCCAGACCGAAGCCGGCCAGAAAGAGACAGGCTACATCGAAGACGGCAAGATGGTGCTTCGCTGCTTGAAGAACACGCACGACGATGAGGTGAACAAAAACACCAGTGCCAAGCTCGACATGATTAGCGGTGCCATCGAAACAGCCAACAAGGTGACTTTTACCTATGGCAAGGTTGAGGCCCGCTTGAAGACCACCGCCCACACGGGTAACTTTCCCGCCTTTTGGATGATGCCCAACAGCAGCACCTATGGCGGCTGGCCTTACAGCGGCGAGATTGACATCTTTGAGCAAATCAACAACGAAGACAAGAGCTACCACACCATCCACTCAAAGTGGGCCAACAGCACAAGCGATGGTAGCGAATGCCAAGGTCAAAGCAGTAACCCCACAAAGACGGCCAATGAAGCTACCGTTACGGGCGAATACCACGTATACGGCCTGGAATGGACGGAAGACATCCTTAAATGGTTTGTTGACGGCAAGCAAGTGTTCTCCTACGCCAAGTCAACCTCTCAGGACAACCTCGACAAAGGTCAGTGGCCCTTCGACAAACCCTTCTACATCATCCTCAACCAGAGCGTAGGCAACGGTAGCTGGGCAAGCAACCCCGACACCAACTTCACCTACGAGACAAAGGTTGACTGGGTGCGCGTCTACCAAAAGAAAGGCGGTGACATCACTGGTCTGAAGAAGGCAACCGCAGCTGAAGGCTTTACCTATGCCACTGGCAAAGGCACCATCAGCCTCACCGCAGGCAATGCCACACACGTGAGCATTGTCGACGTGCAAGGCCGCTTGCTGTTCAGCCAAAACGTGCAGGGCAGCAAGACCGTTCACCTCACCACAGGCGTTTACCTCGTCAACGGAAACAAGGTGATTGTACCCTGACAAATACCAACCCCAACGCAAATGCCGCTTGCAAGTCAGCTTGTAAGCGGCATTTTGTTTACCTTTGGATAGTTTTTCGCTCCTGCAACCATGACCGACGAGAAAATCCTTTCCAGCAAGCTCATCAAGGAAAAAGCCCGCGAGGTTGGTTTCCACGCTTGCGGCATTTCCCCAGCTGGTCCTGTCAGCGAGGAACGGCAACGAGAATGGCGCGATCGAATTGCCGAGCATCGTTTCGGACAGATGCACTATCTCTACGAAAACACTGAGAAGCGGCTTAATCCCACGCTGCTCGTGGAAGGGGCAAAGACCGTGGTCAGCGTAGCCCTCAACTACAATCCCGGCAACCTGCCGCAGGGGTGGCACTTGGCGCGTTACGCCTATTCCACTGACTATCACCTTGTCGTGAAGGACAAACTCCGGCAAATGATGGCAGCCTTGGGACTGACGGAACACGTCGACGGGCGTTGCTTTGTAGACACTGCCCCCGTCGACGAAAAGTATTGGGCCGAACGAGGCGGTATAGGTTGGCGAGGCCGCAACACGCAACTCATCATCCCAGGCATGGGCAGTTACTTCTTCCTCGGCGAACTCGTATTGACCCTGAAAGCCGATGCTTACGACGAAAGGGCGAAAAACCGCTGCGGCACGTGCTGCGCCTGCCTGGATGCATGTCCCGCGAAAGCACTGCGCGGCAACGGTACGATGGATGCCCAGCGTTGCCTGTCATACTTTACTATAGAACACAAGGGCGAATTGCCAGCAGACGTAAGCCAAAAGATGGGCGATTGCTTCTACGGCTGCGACCGCTGCGCGGAGGTTTGTCCGTGGAATAAACGCTTTGCCAGTGCCACCAAATGCGACACGTTGCAGCCTCGCGAAGCCCTCCTGCAAATGCGCCCTGACGATTGGCAGCAGCTCACCATAGAACAGTACCGCACGCTCTTCACCAAAAGTGCGGTGAAGAGAGCCAAATACGAGGGACTGATGCGCAACATCCAAGCCCTCAGCCAAACTGACGCGACTCCCAACGAGAAAAACAACGAAAACACAATATGAAACGACCTTTCCTTACAGCCTTTCTGCTCCTTTCAGCCCTTGCCGCCTCGGCGCAGCACAACGAAATATGGTTCAACGAACCCACCTCGCTGCGCGGCCAGCAAAGTTGGTGGGGCGGACACCCCGAACATTTCAATAAGACGAACAAACCCGTACGTGCCGGCGACTCTGCCGTCAACCCCGACCACGAATGGGAATACCGTTCACTGCCCCTTGGCAACGGCAGCATCGGTTGCAACGTCATGGGGTCGGTAGCCACCGAGCGGTATACGCTCAACGAGAAGACCCTTTGGCGAGGCGGACCACACACGGCAAAGGGCGCGGCCGATTATTGGGCGCAAAACAAAGAGTCGGCGCACGTGCTGAAAGACATTCGCCAAGCCTTCCTCGACGGCGATTGGGACAAGGCGGCACGCCTTACTACCGAGAACTTCAACAGCACCGTTCCCTACGAAGCTACGGGCGAACCGCAGTTTCGCTTCGGCTCGTTCACTACGATGGGCGAACTCACGCTCGAAACACCCATCGACGATAAGAATATCAGCGACTACCGCCGTTCGCTCTCTGTAGACTCCGCCTATGCGAAGGTTAGCTTTACCGCCGACGGCACGCACTATGAGCGTAGTACATTTATCTCGTATCCGGCCAATGTGATGGCGGTACGTCTTTCGGCCAACAAGTCCGGCAAACAGTCGTTTACCCTTGTTTATACGCCCAACCCCGTGAGCGAGGGAACGTTCCAGGGCGATGGTGCCGACGGTTTGCTCTACACTGCTTGCCTCGACAACAACCAGATGCAGTACGCTGTGCGCATCAAGACTATCGCCACGGGTGGCACAGTGACCTATGCCGACGGAAAGATTGTGGTGAAGAATGCCGACGAGGTAACGATCCTTCTCACAGCCGACACCGATTATAAGCCCAACTACAATCCCGACTTCACCGACGCCAACGCCTACGTGGGCGTAGACCCCGTGAAGACCACCGCTATGTGGATGAAGGCAGCTGCGAAGAAGGGCTATGGCAAACTCTTCGCCGAACACTATAAGGACTATGCGGCCCTCTATGGCCGTGTAGAGTTTCGCCTCGACGGCGACACCGTTCCCAACCTCCCCACCAATGAACGTCTTGCCCGCTACCGCCAAGGCGCAAAAGACGCTGCGCTCGAAACCCTCTACTACCAGTACGGGCGTTACCTGCTCATTGCCTCGTCGCGTCCGGGCAACCTGCCGGCTAACTTGCAGGGCATGTGGCACAACAACGTGGACGGCCCATGGCGCGTGGACTACCACAACAACATCAACCTGCAAATGAACTATTGGCCGGCATTGATGACAAACCTTTCAGAGTGCGCCGAACCGTTGACTGACTTTATCCGCCTGCTCGAAAAGCCCGGCGAACTCACCGCCAAGGCATATTGGGGTGCAAGAGGCTGGGCAGCCGGCATCTCAGCCAATATCTTTGGTTTTACCGCACCGCTCGAAGGGGCGGATATGTCGTGGAACTACAACCCGATGGCTGCGTCGTGGCTCGCTACGCACCTTTGGGACTACTATGACTACACACGCAACGAGAAGTTCCTCCGCTCAACGGCCTATCCGCTCATGAAGGGCTGCGCCCTGTTCTGCGAAGATTTCCTGTGGCACAAGCCCGACGGCACACTGACAGCCGCTCCCTCCACCTCGCCTGAGCACGGGCCGATTGACGAAGGCACCACGTTTACGCACGCCGTCATTCGTGACATTCTCACCGACTGCATCCGCGCCGCACAGACGCTTGACATCGACGGCGACGACGTGGCGCGCTGGCAAAAGGTGTTGACCGACCTTGCGCCCTACCGCATCGGACGTTACGGCCAGCTGATGGAGTGGAGCAAGGACATTGACGACCCCAACGACCAGCATCGCCACGTGAACCACCTCTATGGCCTTCACCCGGGAAGCAGCATCTCGCCGCTCACCACACCCACGCTCGCCAAGGCCGCCCGTGTGGTACTCGAACACCGCGGCGACGGCGCTACGGGTTGGAGCATGGGGTGGAAACTCAATCAGTGGGCACGCCTGCACGATGGAAACCACTCCTACATTCTCTATGGCAACCTGCTCAAAAACGGCACGGCCGACAATCTTTGGGACGTGCATCCTCCTTTCCAAATTGACGGCAATTTTGGCGGTACGTCGGGCGTGACGGAGATGCTCCTGCAAAGTCATGCCGGTTGCATCGATCTCCTTCCCTCCCTGCCCGACGCTTGGCAGAACGGCAGCATTAAGGGACTGCGTGCGCGCGGCAACTTCGGCGTAGACATTGCTTGGCAGGGCGGCCAGTTGCAGGAAGCCCGCATCACGTCGGACTCTGGCGAAACGTGCCGCGTTCGCTACGGCGAGCAGCAACTCGAAATTCCGACAAGGAAGGGCGTGACCTACCTCGTGACGGTCAAGGACGGCAAATTGCAAGCCGTTCAGGCCGGCAAGGGAGAGTAAGGGAACGGCGCAGCTCTGCGGCATTGCCTTTTTTGCTAACTTTGCTCACCATTAGACAACACAAACACACACTGCGGGGCGGCCGCACAAACACGCCCCCCGAACGTAAAAGGAGACACAATCCATGCTTGAAATAAAAAACCTCCACGCCTCGGTCGAGGGAAAGGAAATCCTGCGCGGCGTGAACCTCACTATCCGCGACGGAGAAGTGCACGTGCTTATGGGCCCCAACGGCTCGGGCAAAAGTACTCTGAGCAACGTGCTTGTGGGCAACCCTAAGTACGAAGTGACCGAAGGCGAAGTGCTGTTCAACGGCAAAGACCTTTTGGCTCTCTCGCCCGAAGACCGCTCGCACGAGGGCATCTTTATGTCGTTCCAGGCTCCTACGGAAATTCCCGGCGTTTCGATGACCAACTTCATGCGTGCCGCGCTCAACGCCAAGCGCAAGTATTTTGGCGAAGAACCCATTCCTGCTGGTGAGTTCCTGAAGCTGCTCAAAGAGAAGCGCAAACTCGTGGGACTCGATGCACACTTTATGAGCCGTGGCGTGAACGAGGGCTTCTCGGGCGGCGAACGCAAGCGCAACGAGATATTCCAAATGGCCGTGCTCGAACCGAAGTTCTCCATCCTCGACGAGACGGACTCCGGTCTCGACGTAGATGCCCTGCGCATTGTGGCCGAGGGCTTCAATATGCTCCGCACGGACAAAACGAGTGCCATGGTCATCACCCACTACCAGCGTATGCTCGACTACCTGAAGCCCGACTTCGTACATGTACTCGTGAAGGGACGCGTGGTGAAGGACGGTACGGCCGCCCTTGGCTACGAGATCGAGGAGAAAGGTTTTGACTGGATTGTTAACAGCGTGGAGGAGTAAGCCACTATGAATAGCGAGAGACAATACATAGACCTTTACCGCCAGCACAAGGCTTTGTTCGAGGCGAACAGCCCCGAGGCTCTGAACGCCCGTCGTGATGAGGCTGCTCGGCTGCTTGGCGAACAGGGATTGCCCACCCATCGCACCGAACGCTATAAGTATACGGATGCGGATGAGGCTTTCGCCCCCGACTTTGCCCTCAATATCCGTCGGCTGCAACCCGACGTAAATCCCTACGAGGCGTTCAAGTGCAACGTACCCAATCTTAGTACGTCGCTCTTCTTCGTGGTGAACGACACCCCCTTCGACGCTCCCCAGCAAACTATGGCGTTATTGCCGCAGGGGGTAGTAGTGGACTCGTTCCGCCACGTGGCCAAGAGTCACCCCGAATGGCTTGAACAGTACTACCACAAAGCCGCTGCCACCGACCGCGACTTCCGCACGGGGCACGATGGAGTAACCTTGCTCAATACGCTCCTTGCCGAGGACGGCTTGTTTATTTACTTGCCTGCCGGCACAGAACTCAAAAATCCCATCCAGATAGTCAACGTGGCCGCTGCGACAATGCCCATGATGAGCGTGCGTCGCATCGTCATTGTGGCTGAGGAAGGGGCGAAGGGCGCAGTGCTTCTTTGCGACCATGCCGAGGGCAAAAACCAGTGTCTTACTACGCAGGTCGTTGAGGCTTATGTGGCTGACACCGCGCAACTGAGCCTTTACAGCATTGAGGAAACCAACGAGCAGACGACGCGTTTCTCCACGCTATATGTGGAGCAAGCAGCCCATAGCCGCCTGAGCTACGATGCCGTGACACTTACCTGCGGCAAGAGCCGCAACCGACTCGACGTGCGTCTTCGCGGCGAGGGGGCAACCGCCGAACTCTACGGCGCGGTGATTGCCGACGGCAGTCAGCACGTCGACAACAACATCCTCGTGGAACACATCGCCCCTAAATGCACCAGCGATATGCTCTATAAGTACGTACTCGACGGCAAGAGCGTGGGAGCGTTTGCCGGCAAGGTATACGTGGCAAAGGATGCACAGCAAACCGCCTCGCAACAAACCAACGCCAATATCTGTGCCACGCCCACGGCGCGTGCTTTCTCGCAACCGATGCTCGAAATCTATGCCGACGACGTGAAGTGCAACCACGGTTCGTCCATCGGCAAACTCGACGAGGGCGCACTCTTCTATATGCGTCAGCGCGGCATTCCCGAGGATGAGGCACGGCTGTTGCTTCAGCACGCCTTTATCAACGACGTGTTGCGCCATGTGGAGATAGACCACCTCCACGACCGCCTTTCGTTCCTTGTCGAGAAACGTTTCCGAGGCGAACTTGGCGAGAGTTGCCAAGGCTGCCGCGGCTGCGCCAAAAAGCAGGACTGACCCGCATGGGAGACACATTCCAAACACAAACAGACTGATGTACAGCATTGACCTTGTCCGCAAGGATTTCCCCATACTCGAACGCGAGGTGTACAAGCGGCCGCTTGTCTACCTTGACAACGCCGCCACTACGCAGAAGCCGCGCTGCGTGGTGGAGGCGATTACCGACGAATACTATTCGGTAAACGCCAACGTGCACCGCGGCGTGCATTTCCTTTCGCAACAGGCAACCGACCTCCATGAGGCGGCGCGCGAACGGGTGCGCCAATTCATCAACGCAGGCAGCACGAGCGAAATCATCTTTACGCGCGGCACCACGGAGAGCCTCAATCTCGTGGCAGCGTCGTTTGGCGAGGCATTTCTCCACGAGGGTGACGAGGTAATTCTCACCGTCATGGAACATCACAGCAACATCGTGCCTTGGCAACTCCTGCGCGACCGCAAGGGCATTGCATTGCGCATTGTGCCGATGAACGACGAGGGCGAACTCGACCTCGAAGCTTACGAACGCCTTTTTACGCCGCATACAAAACTGGTTTGTGCCGCTCACGTGAGCAACGTGCTCGGCACGGTCAACCCCGTGAAGCAAATGGCCAAGGTGGCGCACGAACACGGTGCGAAGTTTCTTGTAGACGGTGCACAGAGTGTGCCTCACTTCCAAGTCGACGTGCAGGACCTTGATTGTGATTTCCTCGTGTTCAGCGGACACAAAGTGTACGGGCCTACTGGAATCGGTGTGCTTTACGGACGGGAAAACTTGCTCGACCAAATGCCTCCCTATCAGGGTGGCGGCGAAATGATTGCTCGCGTCACGTTCGAAAAGACCACCTACGAACGTCTTCCGTTTAAGTTCGAGGCTGGCACACCCGACTACGTGGGCAGTCACGCCCTGGCTGTGGCGTTGGACTACGTAGACCGCCTCGGTATGGACAATATCCGGACGCACGAGCAAACTCTCACGCACTACGCCATGGAACAAATGGCACTTATCCCCGGAATGCGCCTTTACGGTACGGCACTTGAAAAGGATGCCGTCGTGGCGTTCAACGTGGGCGACATTCATCCGCTCGACCTTGGCACGCTCCTCGACCGTTTGGGCATTGCTATCCGTACGGGGCACCATTGCGCCCAGCCGCTTATGGAGCGTTGCGGCGTAGAGGGCATGGCCCGTGCCTCGTTTGCCCTCTATAACACCTGCGAGGAGGTAGATGCGCTCGTGGCTGGCATCGACCGCGTACGCAAAATGTTCTGACCCCAATGCTTTCCTCTGCTTACAATACCGATGGACTTATAGAAGCCGGTTGCGACGAAGCCGGTCGCGGCTGTTTGGCGGGCAGTGTCTACGCTGCGGCGGTGATTTTCCCTGCCGATTACACCAACGATGCGCTCAACGACTCAAAGCAACTGTCGGCCAAGAAACGCTTTGCCCTGCGCGAGGTGATTGAACGTGACGCACTTGCTTGGGCGGTGGGCGTGGTCACTCCTGAGGAAATTGACCGCATAAACATTCTCAACGCATCCATTCTGGCCATGCACCGTGCCTTGGAACAACTGTCGGTGCAGCCGGAGTTCGTCATTGTCGACGGCAACCGTTTCAAACCCTACGGCACTGTGCCTTATACCACCATAGTAAAAGGCGACGGCAAATATCTCAGCATAGCAGCTGCCTCCATCTTGGCGAAAACCTACCGCGACGACTACATGCACAAACTGCATGAGGAATACCCCTACTACGGTTGGGACAGAAACGCCGGCTATCCCACCAAGGAACACCGTTTGGGCATCCTCAAACACGGCATCACGCCCTACCACCGCCGCACGTTTGGCGGCGTGTGCGAACCGCAGTTGCCTTTCCCCGATTTGTAGGCCGCGCGCCTTTACCAACAAGTACATCCCCAAGATGGCCATGAACCGTCCTGGGGATGTACTTTGTTTGCCTTGTTCCTTCCATTGAGTATTTTCGTTGAAAATCAGTGCGTACATTTATGCGATGAGTGAACGTACGTCTATAACTCGAGTGAACGTACGTCTATAACTTGAGTGAACGTACGTCTATAACTCGAGTGAACGTACGTCATTAAATAGGGTGGACGTACGTCGTTAGATGAAGCCTTCTTCGAGTATTGTCTGGGATGTTTCGAGGGCTTTTTCTTCGAAGCGTCCCACTCATCGTTATTCCTACTCAATATTGCCAAGCACGGAGCGTTGCCACGGCGAGCTGCGCATCGCGTTCGGCTTCGAGTTGCGCCGTGCGTGCAGAGTAGTAGAAGGTGAGCTCGAGCAGGTAGTCGAGCAGGGAAATTTGCCCCTCTTCCAGCGACCGTTGCAGCAGATGGGCATTCCCCGTAGCTTGCAGGTCGGCCGACAGTTGTGCGGCATTAGCCAGCAATCGCGTGGCTTCGCCGTATTGTTGGTCGAGTTGGTTGCTCTGTGTCTGCGCTACGTTGTCGCGGTCGAGTTCGCGTGCAGCAGCCTCCGTCCGCAGACTTTTCACCCGTTTGCGGCTGTTGCCCCAAAGCGGCAGAGTAAGGCCGACGCTCACTCCGCTGTATTTTTCGTTCGGCACGTACTCTCCTTGAAAGCCCACCGTCAGTTGCGGCATACCCTCCGTGCGCGCCAGCCGTGCAGCTGCCTTGCTTTGCGCTACGCCGCTTTCGGCCAGGAGCCTTTGCGGTGTATTGGACAGTAAGTCGCGCAACTGCGTGAGCGGCGGCAGAGACTCATTGGCCATAGGATAGACCGTGTCTGCCACTTCCAAGTGTGTGCCGTTTGCCAATGTTTGCAGCGATTTGATTGCTGAGGTGCGCTCGCTCTCTGCCCGCAGCAGTTCCGCCCGTGCCGTTGATGCGTTCAGCCGCACCTTGTTCAGTTCGATTTGGTTGGTATTCCCGTTCTCCAAATTCTTTTCGTAGAGTGCGAGCAAGGTCTGCGCCGCCTGGTGGCGTGCGGATAGTTCATGGATAAGTTTGTTGTAGAAGACGATAGTTACAAACGCCTTGTCAGCCTCTGCCAGCACCTGCTGCATCTCGCTGCGGTACTGCGCCTGAGCGGCGTTGTCGGCCGTCAGGGCGACTTGCTTGCGATGCCCCAGGAGTACGCCCCAGTCGAGCGTTTGCGTGACCGACACGTCGCTGCGCTGTCCTATCCCCTTGGGACTTCCAAAGAGGTAAGCAAATTCAACCTCGGGGTCGGGCAATGCCAACTGACTGTGGTTTTGTGCGCACGCAGCTTCCAACTGTTTGCGGGCGGCACGGAGTTTCAGGTTGTTGGCAGCCACCTGCTGCATGACGGTTTCAAAAGTTGCTGGCTTAGTTGTTTGCGCCCCGGCGTGCCAAGCCAAGGCAAAGCATGCGAGGCAGATAACCATCACGATTGTTTTATGCGGTTTCATCGGTAGTATTCTTTACAGGTTTCAAAGGAGTCATAATTGGCACAATAAAGAGGTTGAGAAGCGTACTGGTGAGCAGTCCGCCGAGCATCACCTTGGCCATCGGACTTTGTATCTCGTTGCCCGGAAGGTCGCTCCCCAACGCCAGGGGAATGAGAGCGAGAGCCGAACAGAGTGCCGTCATGAGGATAGGCAACAAGCGGTCTGTCGACCCTTTGACGAGAATATCCCTGCGACTGCCGCCGTGGCGCGCCAACTCGTTGTAGCGGTCGACGAGCAGCATGCCGCCGCGCGTGGCCATACCGAAGAGCGAGATGAAGCCAATCACCGCCGGAATGCTCACCACGCCGCCCGTCAGGACGAGCGACAGCACGCCGCCTATGAGTGCGAGGGGCAGGTTGAGCAACACCACCGATGCCTGCCGCCACGAGCGGAACTGCATATAGAGCAAAAGCAGAATGACGCAGATGCTCACCACCGACAGAGCCATCAAGAGGCGTGAGGCCGAGGCTTCGCTCTCAAACTGTCCGCCATATTCCACGCGGTAGCCTTCGGGCAACGTCACCTCCCGCTCGATGGCACGCTGCATGTCGTTGACCACGCTACGCATATCGCGTCCTTCGGCGTTTGCGCTAACCACGAGTTTGCGTTGCGCATTCTCGCGGTTGATGGTGTTGGGTCCGGCCGTGCTGACCACTTCCGCCAACGCCGACAACGGCACTTGTTCGCCTGTGGGCGTACTGATGAGCAAATCCTTCATTCGGTCAATGCTTTGCAGGTCAGCCTCCGAGGCGCGCACGGTTAGGTCGAACGTCTTTGCCCCGTCTTGCACTTGGCTCACCACTTCGCCGCCCACCACGGCACTGACGTATTCGCCAAATTCCGGCAACGTGATGCCGTAGCGCGCCAGCAACGTGCGACGAGGACGGATGACGAGTTCGGGGCGTTCCACCTGCTGCTCTACGTTGAGGTCGGTCACGCCCTCAATCCCCCTTGTAGCCTGAGCTATTTTCAATCCGATAGCGTGGAGTTGCTGCAAGTCGGGGCCAAATACCTTCACGGCGATGCCCGCCCTCGTTCCCGAGAGCATCGCGTCTATGCGGTGCGAGATAGGCTGTCCGATTTCCACGTTTACCCCTGTCAGACTGCGCAGCCGTTGGCGCACGTCGGCGGTAAGTTCCTCTTTCGTGCGTCCGTTCAAACGGAACGGCACTTCCATTTCGCTGGTGTTCGCCCCCAAGGCGTGTTCGTCAAGTTCGGCACGCCCCGTTTTGCGGGCCACCGCTGTCACCTCGGGGATGGCCAGCAACAGACTTTCCGCCCGTTCGCCGATGCGGTTGCTCTCTTCGAGCGAAACGCCCGGCAGCGTGCTGACGTTGACCGTGAACGACCCTTCGTTGAAGCTCGGCAGGAACGTGCGGCCAAGGGTGAAGAACAGTGCCACGGTGACAATCACCGCCGCAGCCGCAGTACCTATTATGATGTGTGCGTGCTTGCGTTCCAATGCCCACAGCAAAGCCCTGCGATAATACTTTTTGAGCGCAGCCACAAAGCGCGGTTCGCCATTAGCGACGCGCCAGCGAGACTGACGATTTTCATTGCCAGCCGTTCCTCGCAGAAGATAGGCGCAAAGTACGGGCGTGAGCGTAAGAGCTACCAGCGTTGAGGCAAAGAGCGACACAATGAAACTCACGCCGAGGGGAGCAAGCATACGCCCCTCCAACCCACTGAGGAAAAACAGCGGCACGAAGCTCACCACGATGATGAGTGTGGAGTTGAGAATGGGCATACGCACCTCGCGCGAGGCATCGTATATCACTTTGAGCTTCGGCTGTTGCTCGTCCTTGGGCAAACGCGCGTTGATACGCAGATGCTTGAACACATTCTCCACATCAACAATGGCATCGTCCACCAGCGAACCAATGGCGATGGCCATGCCGCCAATGCTCATGGTGTTGACGTTGAGGCCCATGCAGTGCATCACAAGCAGCGTGATGAGCAGCGAGAGGGGAATGGTGACGAGCGAAATGAGCGTGGTGCGAGCATTCATCAAGAACACGAAAAGTACAAGCACCACGAATATGCCGCCCTCAATGAGCGACTTGCGGATGTTGCTTATCGAAGAGTCGATAAAGTCCTGCTGCCTGTATAGGTGCGTGTTGACCTTCACGTCGGCCGGCAACGAGGCTCGGAGCGAAGCCAAGGCCGTGTCGAGCTTTTCGGTGAGTTCAAGGGTCGATGTGGCAGGCTGCTTGGTGACAGTCAGCAGAACACCCTGCTTGCCCGACACCGAGGCGAGCCCTGTTTTGGGACTTTTCGCTCCCTTCACCACGTCCGCCACGTCGGCAAGGACAACGGGCAACCCATCGACCGACCGCTTCACCACCGCCTGACGCAGTTCCTCGATGCTGTTGGTGGAAAGCACGCCGCGAACAATGTATTCGTTGCCGCTCTCGTAGTGTATGCCGCCCGAGGTGTTGCGGTTCATCTGCCGTGTGGCTTGCAGCACCTCGTCGAGCGTCACGCCGTAGTGGCGCATGCGGTCGGTGTGCAACCTTATCTGGTATTCCAGCAAGTCGCCGCCCATCACCGTTACCTGCGCCACGCCCCCTGTGGAGAGCAGCTGCGGACGTATGGTCCAGTCGGCCAGTGTGCGAAGGTCGGCGAGCGACGTAGTGTCAGCAGTAAGTCCTACGAACATTACCTCGCCAAGAATGCTTGACTGCGGACCGAGTACAGGCGTACCCACGCCCGAGGGCAGTTGGTCGCCCAGCGTAGCGAGTTTTTCAGAAACAATCTGGCGGTCGCGGTAAATGTCCGTGCCCCAGTCAAACTCTACCCAAACAACTGAGAACCCCGTAGTACTTTGCGAACGCACACGACGCACGCCCGTAGCCCCGTTGACTGCCGTCTCGATGGGGAATGTCACCTGCCGTTCCATCTCCTCGGCTGCCATGCCGTTGCCCTCGGTCATCACTACCACCGTCGGCGCGTTGAGGTCAGGAAACACGTCGACCTCCATTTTCCATGCCGTATAGCAGCCCACCGCCATCAGCAAAACGCTGACAAGCAAGATGAGCGGCTTGTTGCGCAGGGAAAAGGCTATTATCTTGTTCAACATAAAGTAAGAAGCGTTTTTTAGGGATTAGTGGGAATGCGAATGTCCTTCGGGTACAGCTGAGGCGTTGGCAGCCAAGCGCACAGCTGTTACGCCGCTCGTGACGATGCGCTCGCCTGCTTTCAGTCCGCTGACAATCTCCGTATGAGTGCCGTTCGTTGCCCCGAGTGTTACCTCGCGCCTCACAAATTCGCGGGGATGATGTTCTACGTAAACAAAATGAACGCCCTGCGCCTCGGCAAGGGCTTCCGTTGGCACGCTAAGAATGTTTTGCCGTTCCGCCCCAAGCAGGAACACCTCGACAAATACGCCCGGTACAAAGTTGTGAACGTTGTCGAACGAGAACGTGATGGGGACAAAATGGCTTTCGCCAGTGAAAGCACCCTTTGCCGCCAATGCGCCGTGAAGCGAGGAGAGCGAGTAGACACGTTCCGCCCCGTCGGCTTGCAGCCGTATATTGGCAGACTTAACACGAGACAGGAAGTCGGCGTGCCGTTCGGGCAGGTCGGCACGCAGTTGCAGACGTTTGTTCTGCGTGATGACGGCCAGCGGCTGCCCAGTTTCCACGTAGTCGCCGGGTTTTACCAATATCTGTTTGACAAAGCCGCTCATGGAGGCCGACATGCTGCGCGTCTGCTGAGCCGAACCGAGACTTTGCGCCGTGGCTTGTGCCGTTTGGTAGCGTCGCTCCGCCTCTTCGAGTTCGCATTGCGAGAGGATGTGTTCCTTGACTAACTTCTCTGCCCTTTCAAGAGCGGCCTTGGCGGCTGCCAGCTCGCTTTGTGCGGCAGATGCTGGATTGCCGTTGGCCACCTGCTGGGCATTGACGGTGAAAAGTGGCGTGCCAGTACTTACTGCCATGCCCTCCGTCAAAGTGCTTTGTGCAAAACTCACTATGCCGCTCATGGTGGCGGACACAGTCGCTTCGCTGCCTGCTGCCGGCAATATGCGGCCACTTACTTCTACGACCTCCGAAAATGAGCCAGGCGTGACGGCAGTTGTTTGCACATTCGCCTCGCGCATCTGAATGTCGGTGAGGGTGATAAGGTTGCTTTCGGAGTGTTCGTGCGCCTCCGTGTGCGCATCGTGGCCGTCCTCGTCGTTGGTGTGGGCGGTTGCGCCTTTGTGGCATGCGCACATCAGCACGACCGCTGCAGCGGCCATGCCTTTAATAATAAGATGTTTCATGAATTGTATGTGGATGTAGGTGATAAAGACCGTTGCCTAAGTATAAAGCTTAGACAACCAAAACACTACATCCACACAGGCGGGCCGCGCCGACACAGGGAACTGCTTGTGCGGCTGCGTAACGAAAGAGAACGTTTCGCCTTCTCAAAACAGGTGGCAAAACGAAAGGGAGGAACGCCTTTGTCCCAAAAATCAGAGGGCAAGGCATATAATAGGGATGGGGCATTGCCGCTCGTCGCCGAAACGACGTAATGTTTGGCGAAAGTCGCCAACATGGCGTGGTGCGCCTCCTTGTCCTTGTGGTGCGTATGTACGTCGTTTGCCCGTCCGTCCGTATGGCATACCTCCACCGCCCAGCAAGCCGCGCCGCCCTCGTGATGGTGGTGCGGACAAATGGCTAGCAGCAAGATGAGCAGCATGGCCCACACTGCGCTGTATGTCCTTGTGGAGTGTTTCATTACCTTGCGTCGGACTTCGACGTGTATTTTGCTTTCTGTTTGCAAAGATAAGTAATCTGCCTCGCAACCAGGTTGCAAGTTGGTGAATGTATTGGGACACTTGTCTCGCCCCCAAGTCATCGTAATACTTCTTTAATCGAAAGGAGAAAGGTCTGCAACAATGCCCCTCTACTTTTGCAGCCGAAATAGATTTTATTCGCATTAATCGCTTTAGAAAATGAGAAAGAAGTTCATGGCTTCGTGCATGGCAATGTCGCTTGTTGCCCTCGTAGCCGGCGCAGAAGGGGCTACTCCCGGTAGTATTCGCGGCAAGATTACTGATGCCGACCACCAGTCGTTGCCCGGTGCAACCGTTCTGATTGAGAACCTGCACACTGCCGTAACCAGCGACGGCAACGGCTATTACACGCTGACGAACCTGAAACCAGGTACCTACAAGGTGAAGGTTTCGTACGTAGGATATGAGCCAAAGACATTCACCGTGAAGTACGACGGCAAAAACCTGGTTCACAACGTGGAACTGGGTGGTGGCCGCGAACTGCACGAAGTGGTGGTAAACGGTGCCTTCTACGGTCAGCGCAAGGCCATCCAGATGCAGAAGGAGGCCATGGGCGTGAGCAACGTAGTCTCTGCCGACCAAGTTGGTAAGTTCCCCGACTCTAACATCGGTGATGCCTTGAAGCGCATCAACGGCGTGAACGTCCAGTATGATCAGGGCGAAGCCCGTTTCGGACAGGTGCGAGGCACGTCGGCCGACCTTACCTCCGTCACCGTGAACGGAAACCGCATGCCCTCCGCCGAGGGCGACACGCGCAATGTACAGCTCGACTTGATACCGGCCGACATGATTGAGACCATCGAACTCAATAAGGTTGTCACGAGCGACATGGACGGCGATGCCATTGGCGGCGAAATAAACCTCGTTACCAAAAACACGCCCAACCACCGCGTGCTTAATTTCAACGTAGGTTCGGGCTTCTCTTGGATTAGCAAGAAACCCACATGGGATCTCGGCGTTACCTACGGCGACCGTTTCTTCAACAATAAACTGGGCGTGATGGCCTCCGTCTCTTATCAGTATTCTCCCATTGGTTCGGACAATACGGAGTTTGAATACACGGAGAACGACGACAAGAGCATAGTCTTGAAAAAGGCCGAGGTGCGCCAGTACTACGTGACGCGTCAACGTCAGAGCTATTCCTTGGCGCTCGACTACGTATTTAATCCTCAGCACAAAATATCATTCAAAGGAATTTACAACCGCCGCAACGACTGGGAAAACCGCTACCGCGTGACCTACAAAAAGTTGGACAGCAAGGCGAGCAAGCAGTCGATGGTGATGCAGACCAAGGCCGGTTCGTCCGACAACAAGAACGCCCGCCTGGAGTTGCAGCAGACGATGGACTACACCCTCAGCGGCGAACACAGCTTCGGCAGTCTGAAAATGGATTGGGCTGGAAGTTACTCTCGCGCCACCGAGGATCGTCCCAACGAACGCTACGTGGCTTACCAAATGAAGGGCATTGACTTAGCTTCCGACTTCGTGGACGCAGGCAACAAGCAACCTTACTACTCCAAGGCTATGCCCTCGCTCGACGATGCCAACTGGAAAGTCGCCGACATGACCAACTGCAACCAAAACATTGCTGAGAATGAGTGGAAAGGCCGTCTGAACTTTACCCTTCCCCTTACCAACGGCCTTTACGGCAACACATTGAAGTTTGGCGGAAAGTACACGAGCAAGGACAAAACCCGCGAACGCGCCCTCTACGACTACGATGCCGAAGAGGTGCTTGGCTCCGACTGGCGCAACCTTACCTCGGCACAGATAAGAGACGGCTTTATGCCCGGCAATCAATATCCCATCGGTACGCCGTTTATCACCATAGAAACTCTGGGTGCTATTGATTTCAGCAAGTACAACGGCACGTTGAATCTTGAAGAAGCAGCCGGCAACTACAAAATACGTGAGCAAATCAGCGCAGGTTATCTCCGCTTTGACCAGAGCCTTGGCAAGAAACTCTCGGCTACCGTCGGTTTGCGCGTGGAACGCACAGACTTGAAGACAAACGGCAACAATGTGACGGTTGATAATGACGGCAACGCCACGATGACCCCGACGGGCGACTTCAAGAGCCACTACACCGACCTGCTCCCCAGTCTTTTGCTCAAATACAAAATCAACGAAGACGGCAACCTCCGTGCGTCCATCACGAAGACCATCTCGCGTCCTAAGTATTCGGCGCTCATAGCCAACAAGAGTTTCAACACCGCCGACCTCACTGCCACCATCGGCGACCCCAACACGAAGCCGGCAAAGGCCATGAACGTGGACCTCTCGGCCGACTACTATTTCAAAAGCGTCGGTTTGGTTAGTCTCGGCGTGTTCTACAAGGACATTAAGAACGTAAATATCGAATGGTCTTCCAACAAGTACTTGGGCAGCGACCTTGGTCTTACGGGCGACATGGCACAGGAAAGTTTCTCCGTGACGCAGAATATCAACGCTTACGACGCAAGAGTGCTTGGCGTTGAGGTGGCCTACCAGCGCGACTTTAGTTTTATTGCTCCTGCCTTGAAGTGCATCGGTTTCTACGGCACTTACACCTATACGCATAGCACTACGCGCAACTTCAACGAGCGTCTCGGCGTGAAGGACGGCGACAACGTGAAGGTGGCTGGTTCGCCCGAACACACTGCCAATGCCTCGCTCTTCTTTGAAAAATATGGTGTGAATGTTCGCCTCTCTTACAACTTCGCCTCAGCTTTCATCGACCAGATGAGTACCAGCCGTCAGCTCGACCGCTACTACGACAAGGTGAACTACCTCGACCTCAACGCCAGCTACACTTGGGGCAAGAAGACGAAATTCACCGTGTTCGCCAATGCCAACAACCTCCTCAACCAGCCGCTCCGCTACTACCAGGGCGAGAAGAACCGCACGATGCAGGTGGAATACTACGGCGTGAAGGTAAATGCAGGTATCAAGGTAAATCTCTAATCCGCACAAAACTAAAAATTAGCAGACTGCAATGAAGAAAAGATTTTTGACGCTCGTGATGGCCTTGATGGCTCTCATGACAACTACGATAAGTCAGGCGCAAACGCCCGAGGATTGGAAAACGCTGAAGGGCGAGGTCAACTTCTACATGGCCAACGACTTGGGCCGAAACGGCTATTACGACCAAAAGCCCATCGCCGAACTGATGGGCGTGATGGGAGAAACCATCAGTCCGGAATGTGTGGTGGCCGCTGGCGACATACACCATTTCAACGGTGTGGCTTCGGTTTCAGACCCGTTGTGGACGACAAACTACGAGCAGATTTATTCGCACCCCGAACTGATGCTCGATTGGTTCCCTATCCTTGGCAATCACGAATACCGCGGCAACACGCAGGCCGTTCTTGACTACTCCAAGGTAAGCCGCCGCTGGATGATGTCCGCCCGTTACTATACGGAGGTAGTGAAAGGCAAGAATACATGTGTGCGCATCGTATTCATTGATACCACTCCTTTGATAGACCGTTATAGAGAAGAGTCGGACAAATATCCCGACGTTTGCAAACAAGATGTCAGCGAACAGTTGACTTGGCTCGACAAGACTTTGGATGCAGCGAAGGAAGATTGGGTAATCGTTGTGGGGCACCATCCCATCTATGCCGAGACCAGCAAAGCGCAATATGAGCGCGACGATATGCAAAAGAAGGTTCTGCCCATCTTGAAGAAGCACAAAAACGTAGCTATCTATGCCTGTGGCCATATCCACAACTTCCAGCACATCAAGATGAAGGGTGACAACATTGACTACGTGGTCAATTCTTCCGCCTCCCTCTCGCGCAAGGTGAAGCCCATTGAGGGAACAGTCTATTGCTCACCCGAACCTGGTTTCTCTGTGATAGCAGCAGACAAGACCCACCTCAACCTCTATATGATAGACAAGAAAGGCAACGTGCTCCATACGGTAGCAAAAACGAAGTAGAACCTGCTCTCTGGATAGTAATATAATTATTGCTGTCCGCTAAAACAGATCCGACGCATTCTTAAACTATAAAGCTTTCCAGGAAGAAGCGTCTCGAAATGTAAAGAATAAGGGATGCTTCGGAGTAAAGTATTTCCGTTGAAAATCAAAGCGTACATTTATGCGATGAGTGAACGTACGTCATGAGGGTGAGTGAACGTACGTCTATAAGTCGAGTGAACGTACGTCTATAAGT
>CAVLCM010000002.1:0-29787 GCA_963661625.1 bacterium | reverse complement strand
TCATGACGTACGTTCACTCATCGCATAAATGTACGCTCTGATTTTCAACGGAAATACTTTACTCCGAAGCATCCCTTTTTACGAGACGCTTCTTCCTGGAAATCTTTATAGTTTAATATTGCTATGAGTTGTAGGCTGTGCATCAACGGCCACCGTGGGCACGACCGCCGCGTGTTCCCGTGGGGGCTGACTGCGTGGCTTGGCGATTTTGGCCTCGGCTCTGCGCCGCGCCTCCGGCTTGGATGAACGAACCTGTGCCACGTCCGCTCAGATTGCCGCCGCCTCGTTGTCCGGACTGGCTGCCTCCGCGGTTGCCTGTGGAATTGCTCTGCCCCGTCTGGCGATAGTTGGTGTACGGGTCGGCAAACGGTTTCGTATTGTTGCCGGGCTGCGTACGGTTATTGCCCGGTTGGGTACGGTTGTTATTGGGCTGCGTACGATTATTGTCGGGTTGCACAGCAGGACCATTGCCCCGTGCGCCGCCGCGCTGGCCGCGGTTATTGCCCCCTTGCGGGCCGAACGGGCTGAAACCGCCCTGGCCCCGTCCGCCGGGCTGCATGGCATTGCCGCGAGGCGGCTCGTTGTGACCGCCCGTCCAGTTGCGGTTGCGATATTGGTCTCGCATACCGAAACCTCTCGCCGGAACAACTGCTATATAAGGACTTGGATCGTTGTGGCCGCGGCGTCTCCACATGCCTCCGCGATAGGTGGCGTAGACGGTGGGATAGTCAAAATAGTAGTAGCCATAGCGGTAGTGGTCGAACACGGGATAGTACCAGCGGCTCTGCACCCAACGCACGGGACGGAAGAAATAGTCGAGCGTGCGGTAGAGGTTGTACTGCCAGTCGAACAACACGCAGCGGAAGTCCGCATCTCGGTATTGCCAGTAGTAACCGCTGCAATCGGAGGGCGTGTCTACGCTCATCAGGTAGTCGAGATTGATTTGATAAGCCCGGTCGTACTGCTCCGAGGTAAGGTTGAGTTCGTACGCCATTTTGTCGGTGAGGAACCACGCCTGCTGGCGCGCCTCTTCGTAGCTCATTGCCTTGGCCGAGAAAGCGGCCACGAGCAACAGGAGCGAGAGTGCTATGCGTTTCATCGTTGTGAATTGTTTCAGGGTTAATGTCTGCGGCGCGCAATTTCATCCGTGCCATTTTATGTTTGCGTTTCAAGGGCAAATATGGGGAGAACTGCCGATACGCACGCCGTTTCGGCGGCAAATGTGGCGAAGATGTGTAAAATTAGCCTTTCGCACGACCTATAATTACCGTTTCAGAAATCATAAGCCACACTTTGCAGTTCTCCTTAACACGTCAAAGGGCTTGCAGAACGCCATTCACCCTAAAAGAAAGCGAGCGATTGCCGTTGAGCAATAATTTTGTATTTTTGCAGATACAAATCATTGATAGAGAAAACAATGCCCACCTACAATACTAAGGAGGAGTTTGAGAAAGTCCTGGCCACCTGCCGCGACCTATACGTGAAGAAATTGCACGACTACGGCACGGCGTGGCGCGTAATGCGTCCCGTCACGATGACCGACCAGCTGTTTATCAAAGCCGCCCGCATACGCTCGCTGCAAATACAGGGCAACGCGGCGATCGACGAGGGCATTATACCTGAGTTCATCGGCATCGTGAATTACAGCATCATCGCCCTCATCCAACTCGACAAAGGGGTGGCCGACAGCGAGGATATCACAACAGACGAAGCTATCGAACTGTATGACACTCATGCGAAAGCATCACTCGAGTTGATGTTGAAGAAGAACCACGACTACAACGAGGCTTGGCGCAGCATGCGCGTATCGTCGTACGCCGACCTCATCTTCATGAAGCTCTTCCGCACGAAGCAGATTGAGGCCCTGCAAGGCAAGACGCTCGTGAGCGAAGGCATTGCCGCAAACTACATGGACATGATGAACTACGCCGTGTTTGCCCTGATTAAGCTTACTCTTGAGAACAACGATTAAGACATATACATTCCGCTCCCTCGCGCTCGTATGCCGGCTGGTGCTTTGTGCCACGTTTGTTTTTTCCGGTTTCGTAAAGCTGGCCGACCCGATGGGCATGGTGCATAAGCTGCACGCCTATGCCGTAGCTCTCAACCTGCCGTACAGCAGTTCGGAGCTGCTGCTCGAATTTTCCGCTGTGGCGTTCGGGCTGGTGGAGTTCGTGCTTGGCATTTATTTATTCCTTGGAGTAAGGCGCAAGCTCACAAACGCTGCGGTACTGATACTCACAGTTTTTTTCACCGTCCTAACCTTTTGGATTTATCTTAAGAACCCCGTCCCCGACTGCGGTTGTTTTGGCGACGCCCTAACGCTTACGCACGGGCAAACGCTCGGCAAAAACGTGGTATTGCTGGCAGCGGCCGTCATACTGAGTTTGCTTTCGCGCTACACGTTCAACGTCATCTCCTCGCGCAATGCCTGGATTGTTTCCATCTACTCTTGGGGTTACGGCCTCGTACTTGCACTCTACACGCTGCACTACCTGCCCGTACTGGAATTTACGCCGTACGAACGAGGTGCGAACCTGCGAGCAGCCCTTATGGGTGAGGGCGACCAGGCCGCAGCGGAGAAATTGGCAAACTTCTACTTGGCGGACCAGCGTACGGGCGAGGACTGCACACTCGACATATTGAGCGACAGCGGCTACACGTTTCTACTCGTAGTTCCCTATACGCAGACGGCCGACGACGGCTGCTGCGACCGCATCAACGACCTTTACGACTATTGCCGCGACCGCGGATACAAGATGTATATGGCCACATCGTCTACTGGCGATGACGTGGCTTCGTGGATAGACCGCACAGGGGCGGCCTACCCTATCCTGCTGGCCGAGGACACGGAGCTGAACGCCATGGTGCGGGCTAATCCCGGCCTGATGCTACTTCACAACGGCACGCTCGTGCAGAAATGGAGCAACAACGACCTGCCCGTGACCGACGGCACGGCTGTGTCGGCCGACCGCCTTGCCGCCAACACGAACTCCCATCCCCTGACCACGCTGCTGCTGTGGTTTATCGTCCCCGTGGCAGTCATCATTTTGCTCGACGCGCTTTGGGTTGGACACAAATTCTACAAACACCACATATACGTTAAACGTTTTAAACTCAAAAAAATCATGAGAAAGAAAATCGTTGCAGGTAACTGGAAGATGAACAAGAATCTGCAGGAAGGCGTAGCTCTCGCAAAGGAGCTTAACGAAGTACTCACCGCCGACAAGCCCAATTGCGGCGTAATCATCTGCACTCCGTTCATCCACCTTGCCTCTGTTGCCGGCATCATCGACCAGAACATCATCGGCCTTGGCGCTGAAAACTGCGCCGACAAGGTGAGCGGTGCCTACACGGGCGAAGTTTCTGCTGAAATGGTGAAGAGCACGGGTGCCAACTACGTGATCCTCGGCCACAGCGAACGTCGCGCTTACTACCACGAAACTCCCGAGATCTTGAAGGAGAAGGTTAACTTGGCCCTGGCCAACAACCTCGACGTTATCTTCTGCATCGGCGAAGTGCTCGAAGAGCGCGAAGCAGGCAAGCAGAACGACGTGGTTAAGGCACAGCTCGAAGGTTCACTCTTCGACCTGACGGCAGAGCAGTTCGCTCACGTTATCCTCGCCTACGAACCCGTTTGGGCTATCGGTACTGGCAAGACCGCTACTGCCGACCAGGCAGAAGAGATGCACGCATTCATCCGCTCAACCATCGCCGACAAGTTTGGCGCTGAGGCAGCCGAGAACGTGTCCATCCTCTACGGCGGCAGCTGCAAGCCCTCTAACGCCAAGGAAATCTTCTCGAAGGTGAACGTTGACGGTGGCCTTATCGGCGGCGCAGCCTTGAAGGCAGCCGACTTCAAGGGCATCATCGACGCTTGGAAGGCTTAACAGGCAACTGCCCGTTCTGTGCAAATGCAAGTGCCGCGGAGCCGCCTCCACCATGGGGGCGCAACTGCGCGGCGCTCGCATTTGCACATTCCTGTTTTATTTACCACACACAACCGCACTCCCTTATGAAAAAGCTTTTTACCCCGGACAACGCCCCCTCACGGCGAGGCAATGCCATGCTGCGTAAGCGCACGAACCGCTACACGTTGGCATCGTTCCTGACGTTCGTCCTTCTCTTTGCCTTTGCCGCAAACACCCAGGCGCAAAGCACCTACACGGACAAACTGCGCAAGGCCGAAGCAGGCAAGGGTACGGTCACTGTCGTGCAGTCGCAAGAGATTGAGAACGCGGTGAACGGCACGCCGGCAGCCGGCAAAAAGCAGGACACGGCGAACAAGGCGAACGCCGGCTCAAAGGGCAACGCACAGAAGACGGCCAGCGACAACAAGGCTACAAGCCACAACGCCGCTCACAACAAGGAGAACACAGCAAGCCACAAGCCCGCAACGACAACAACTGGCAACAAAGAGACGAAAACGCACAACTACGTGTCGCGCACACGCCACAAGGCGCGGGGCTACCGCATCTGCATCTTTACCGGGGGCAACACGCGAGCCGACAAACAGAAAGCCATCGCCGCCGGACAGAAGTGCCGGGCTAAGTTCAGCGAACTGGCTGCCTACCCGAGTTTCGAGGCTCCGCGCTGGGTGACGCACGTAGGCGACTTCAAGACGCGCGAAGAGGCACAGAAGTACGTGACGAAGATACGCCGCGCACACATCTCGTACGAGGTAAGAATTGTTGCAAGCGAAGTGAACCTGCCCTACTGACCCCTCCCAACCGAAACACACAAAGCAAACCAACCGTATGGAAAACGACAAACTGGAAAAGCTGCAATACCACTACCACGAAATACTCTCCCTGCTGGGCGAAGACGCTGAGCGCGAGGGACTGTTGAAGACTCCCCTGCGCGTGGCCAAGGCCATGCAGACGCTCACCCGCGGCTACGAAATGGACGCAAAGGCCGTGCTTAACTCGGCCAAGTTCAGCGAGCCATACAACCAGATGGTCATCGTGAAGGACATCAACTTCTACTCCCTCTGTGAGCACCACATGCTCCCGTTCTACGGCAAAGTGCACGTGGCCTACATCCCCAACGGCTACATCACAGGACTGTCGAAAATTGCCCGCGTGGTGGACATCTTCTCACACCGCCTGCAAGTGCAGGAGCGCATGACGATGCAGATAAAGGACTGCATCAACGAAGCCCTCGCTCCCCTCGGCGTAATGGTTGTGGTGGAGGCGCGCCACATGTGCATGCAGATGCGCGGCGTTGAGAAGGACAATTCCGTGACCGTCACCTCGGACTTCTGCGGAGCGTTCACGCAGGCCAAGACCCGCGAGGAGTTTTTGCAGCTCATTGGCAAGAACTGACGCTCTAACCGACTTTTTTGCCTGGCAAAAGGCGCGCGATACAATAATCGGCACCTTGCCACGTTCCTTATAAGATATGATAGAATACATCCGCGGGGCAGTCGGCGAACTCACCCCCACCACAGCAATCATCGAGACGAGCGGCGTAGGGTACGCGCTCAACATCTCCCTGAACACCTATACGGCCATACAGAATAAGAAGGAGGCGCGCCTCTTCGTCTACGAGGTAATCCGCGAAGACGCTTACACGCTCTTCGGTTTTGCCACGCGTCTCGAACGCGACCTCTTCGCCCTGCTGCTCAGCGTTTCGGGCGTTGGCGGACAGACGGCACGCATGATTCTCTCGGCCTTTACGCCTGCCGACCTGGCCAACATCGTCCAGACTGAGGACGTGCGCTCGCTCAAAAGCGTGAAGGGCATCGGGCCAAAGGCTGCACAGCGCATCATCGTTGACTTGAAGGACAAGATGAACACATTCATCGGAGCTACCGGCACGGCCGACGACGGCAATGCGGTGTCGATGAAAGAGAAATCACCGCTTATCGACGAGGCCATCCAGGCATTGACCATCCTCGGCTTCTCGCCCGCACCGTGCCAGAAGGTAGTGATGCAAATCATCAAGGAAGACGCATCGCTCCCCGTTGAGGGCATTATCAAAAAGGCCCTCAAAATGCTCTAAGGAATAGAGCCGACACAACCCCAAGACTTCACACACTTACTCCCCACCCTGTTTTTTGAAAAAGCCGTCGCACATACTGCCGTTCGTTATCGCCTCCCTTTGCATCGGGGGCGTACAAGCTGCGTTCTTCCCCAACACGTTCCGTCCGCAAGAAGGACGGACTGCCAGCGGCGAGGGCGCAGCGAGCGTTGTGTCCCACGAAATGGCATCCGATACGCTGCCCAAGGTGAAGCGCACCACGCCCACCACCCTTGCCGACACGGCAAAGGCAGCGGTAGACCTTCGCGACCCCGAAAACCTGAAAACGCAGGGCGAGTATGACGACAAAACGGGCGGCTACCTCTTTGGCACGAAGCTCGGCGACGAATACCTCGACACGCCGTTTTCACTCTCGTGGGAGGAATATCAGCAACTCATGATGCGCCGTTCGGTGGCCGACTACTACCGCCGCAAAAATGCGCAGGACTATAAGGAGAAGGGCAAGGAGAAGTTCGACTTCACAGACATGCACTTCGACCTCGGGCCGCTCAACAAGATTTTCGGCCCCGGCGGCGTGCGCATCAAGACGCAGGGTTCGGCCGAGCTGAAGATTGGCGCGAACACGCGCTTCACGGACAATCCGAGCCTCTCGGAACGCAACCGCAAAGTGTTCGGCTTCGATTTCGACGAGAAGATTAACCTGAGCCTCAACGGCAAAGTGGGCGACAAGGTGAACATGGACTTCAACTACAACTCCGAAGCCACGTTCGACTTCGACACGCAAAACCTCAAGCTGCGCTACGAGGGAAAGGAAGACGAGATAATCAAGCTCGTCGAGGCCGGCAACGTGAGCATGCCCACCAACTCCTCGTTGGTACGCGGTGCGTCGTCGCTCTTCGGCGTACGCACGGATATGCAGTTTGGCAAGTTGAAGCTCTCCACAGTCGTGGCGCAGAAAAAGTCGTCGTCCTCCTCGGTCAGTTCAAAAGGCGGCGTGCAACTCACGAACTACGAGTTCTCAGCCGACGCATACGACGAAAACCGCCACTTTTTCCTCTCACACTATTTCCGCAATCACTACGACGAGGCTATGCGCCAGCTGCCCAACATCAGCTCGGGCGTAACCATTAAGCGCATCGAGGTTTGGGTAACGAACAAAACGGGGGCGACGAGCGACACCCGCAACATCGTTGGCTTCACCGACCTTGCTGAGTCCTCACACATATCCAACCACATGTGGGTGGGAGGTTCGGAGGCACAGCCTGCCAACAATTCCAACACGCTCTATTCTACGCTCAACAGTTCCATGACGGCTGCCCGCGACGTGTCAGCCGCCACAAGCACACTCGACGGGGCGGGCCTCGTAGGCGGCGTGGATTACGAGAAACTCGAGTCTGCACGCAAGCTGAGCAGTTCGGAATACACTGTCAACACCGCCCTTGGCTACATATCGCTCAAACAGACGCTCCAAACCGACCAGGTGTTGGCCGTAGCCTACGAGTACACCTACAAGGGCCAGACCTACCAGGTTGGCGAGTTCTCCTCCGACCGCAAGGACAACAAGGAGGTGCTTTACGTCAAAGCCCTGAAAAACACGGCTTGCACACCGTCAATGGGCAACTGGGACTTGATGATGAAAAACGTCTATGCCCTCGGTGCAACCTCCATTCAAAAGGAAAAGTTCAAGCTCGACATCAAATACCTCTCCGACACGGCCGGCGTATACGTCAGCTACCTGCCCGACCCAGCCATCAAGGACAAGAAGATACTTGCCCTCGTTGGTCTCGACCGCCTGAACAACAACAATAAGCTCGGCTCCAACGGCACGTTTGACTACGTTGAGGGCTACACCATCGACGCTTCAAACGGCCGCGTGTATTTCCCTGTGGTAGAGCCGTTTGGTACGTCGCTCGCCAACGCCATTGGCAACGACGACATCGCCAACAAGTACGTTTTCCAGGAACTCTACGACACCACCCGCACGGCCGCTAAGCAGACAGCCGAGCGCAACAAATTCCTCATCACGGGGCAGTACAAAGCCTCGCGCAACGACGAAATTCAGCTCGGGGCCATGAACATTCCCCGCGGTTCGGTGGTGGTCACTGCCGGAGGGCAAACGCTCTCCGAAGGGTCTGACTACACCGTCGACTACAACTCGGGCATCGTGCGCATTCTCAACAAGAGCATCCTCGATGCCGGAACGAGTGTCAACGTAAGTCTCGAAAGCAACACCGACTACGGCATGCAGCGCAAGACGGTTTTCGGTCTGAACTTCGGTTACGATTTCTCGAAGGACTTTCAAATCGGCGGTACGTTCATGCACCTTGGCGAAAAGCCCCTCACCACAAAGGTTTCCATGGGATCTGAACCGCTCAACAACACGCTTTGGGGCCTCAACCTGTCGTGGAAGAAACAGAGCCAGCGGCTCACCGACTGGCTCAACAAACTGCCGTTCGTCAACTGCACAACGCCATCGAGCATCAACTTTACGGCGGAGTTCGCCCAGCTGATTGCCGGCAAAAGCCGTGGGGCGCAGGGCAACGCCTCCTACATCGACGACTTTGAGAACTCAAAGAGCGAAATCGACATATCCAACCCGAAGGAGTGGACGCTCTCCAGCGTGCCGTCGCTCTTTGCCGAGTCGAAATACACCAACGACGTACGCTACGGCTACAACCGCGCGCTCCTCGCCTGGTATTATATCGACCCGCTCTTCACGCAGCGTTCGTCGAGCCTCACTCCCGGCCACATCAAGAACGACCTAGCCCAGCTCTCCGACCCCGATGTGCGCGAGGTGTACAAGAGTGAGCTTTTCCCCAACAAGAGTGTCAACATGCAGGAGTCGAACACGCTCAACGTGCTCAACCTTGCCTTCTACCCTAACGAGCGAGGCCCGTACAACCTCGACCCTTCGCTCGATGCCAACGGCCACCTGCTCACGCCCGCCAAGCGTTGGGGCGGCATGATGCGCAAGCTCGAAACGTCCGACTTTGAGACGGCCAACATCGAGTATATTGAGTTCTGGATGCTCGATCCCTTTATTAAGGCGCGCGAGGCCGGTCGCACCGTCAGCGGCGAACTTTACTTCAACCTCGGCGAGATAAGCGAGGACGTATTGAAGGACGGCAAGAAGTTCTACGAGAGCGGCCTGCCCGTCGACGACGATCCGTCGCAATACACTGAGACTGTGTGGGGCCGCGTGCCTACGCAGTCGGCCGTGACGTACGCTTTCAACACGTCGAGCGGTTCGCGCGCCAAGCAGGATGTGGGTCTGAACGGCCTCACATCTGAGCAGGAGAAAAGCTATCCTGCCTACGCTGAGTTTCTTGCCAACATCCAGTCGGTCGTTTCGGCCTCCGTCTACGACTCCATCAGTCAAAATCCCTCGGCCGACAAGTACCACTACTTCCGCGGTTCCGACTACGACCGCGAAAACCGTTCGATACTCGACCGTTACAAGTACATCAACAACCCCAACGGCAACTCGGTAGACGCTGACAATTCGCCCGAGAGCTACAGCACGGCCTACAAGACGCAGCCCGACGTGGAGGACATCAATCAGGACTTCACGCTCAACGAATACGAGAAGTATTACCAGTATCGCGTTCACATCGCCGAGGACGCTATGCAGGTGGGACAGAATTATATTGTCGACAAGCGCGTAACGAGTACCAAGACGCGCGACGGACAGACTAAGGAGTACACATGGTATCAGTTCCGCATCCCCGTCGACCAATACGAGAAGCGCGAGGGCAGCATCTCCGACTTCTCTTCCATCCGCTTCATGCGTATGTTCCTCACGGGCTTCGAGTCGCCTGTTGTTTTGCGCTTTGCCACGCTCAACCTCGTCCATGGCGAGTGGCGCTCCTACGAACAGGCTCTCTACCAGGGCAAAGCTCCCGAAACGAGCGGTACACTCGAAGTGAGCGCGGTGAATTTTGAGGAGAACAACGCCAAAGAGCCGGTCAACTACATCATGCCGCCGGGCATCAGCCGCGTGGTCGACCCTGGCCAGACGCAGATTTTGCAAAACAACGAGCAGGCACTTTCGCTCACCGTCAAGCAGTTGGCGAGCGGCGACGCGCGTGCCGTTTACAAGAACACAAGCCTCGACCTTCGCCGCTACAAGCATTTGCAGATGTTCACTCACGCCAACTCGCTCATCGGCGAAACGGCCGTGGAGGACGGCCAGACATCCGTTTTCATCCGTCTTGGCTCCGACTACAAGAGCAACTTTTACGAATACGAGATTCCCCTCAAAATCACACCGGCCGACAAGTACGCCGACAACACAAGCAGTGCGCGCATCGTATGGCCCGACGACAACATGCTCGACATCGACCTCTCGCTGCTCACCACTGCCAAAAACAACCGCAACAAACAGAAAGCCCTAGGTCTGAGTTCGTACACGCAGCTCTATTCTGAGTACGACCCCGACAAACCTGCCAACAAAATCAGCGTGATGGGCAACCCGTCGCTCGGCGAGGTGCGCACCATCATGATCGGTGTGCGCAACAACTCGCGCACCGTGCAAAACGTTGAGGTATGGGCCAACGAACTGCGTTTGCAGCAATTCACCAACAACGGCGGTTGGGCCGCCCAGTCGCAGCTCAACATCCAGCTCTCCGACCTCGCCAGCGTCAACCTCACGGGCCACATCGAAACCGAGGGCTTCGGCGGCATCGAGGAGAGCGTCAGCCAGCGCCGCGACGACAACCTTTACGAATACTCCATCACCACCAACATCAACGCCGGCAAGTTCCTCCCCGAAAAGGTGAAGCTCAACGCGCCCATCTATTATTCGTATTCGAAGCAGCGCACCTCGCCACGCTACAACCCGCTCGACACCGACATGGAGTTGAAGGACGCGCTCGATGCCCTGTCCACCAAGGAGGAGAAGGATTCGTTGAAGAACATTGCCGAAAACGTCATCGTCAACAAGAATTTCAGCATCTCCGGCGCGCGTTTCAACATCGCCACCAAGAGCCACCCCATGCCCTACGACCCTGCAAACTTCACGTTTGGCTATGCCTATTCCTCGCGCAACACAACGGGCGAGACAACGGCCTGGGAGAAGGACCAAAACTGGAAGTATACCTTTAACTATAACTGGGCCACCAACTTCAAGAGTTTCGACCCGTTCAAGAAGTCGAAGAACAAGTCGAAATGGTTCCGCATACTCAAAGACTTCTCGCTCAACTACCTGCCGCAGAACATTGGTTTTAACTCCGACATCACGCGTTCTTACTACGAGTTGCAGGAGCGCGATGTTGACGACCTCAACAGCAACTCGTTGCCGCTTACGTGGTCGAGTGACTTCCTGTGGAACCGTTCCTTCCAGCTTCGTTGGGACCTCACGAAGAATATGCACGCCAACTTCTCGTCGGGTACGAACGCCGAGATTGAGCAGCCCTACACCGCTGTCAACAAGGATCTCTACCCCGACCGTTACACGGCCTGGAAGGACTCCGTTTGGAGCAGCATCAAGCAGATGGGCCGCCCCCTGACGTATCAGCAGAATTTCGACTACTCGTGGAAGTTGCCGCTCAACAAGCTGCCGCTCTTCGACTGGCTTACGGCCGATGCCACCTACAACGCCACGTACAACTGGGCGCGCGGTTCCGAACTCGAAAACGGTTCTACGCAGGGCAACACCATCAGCAATTCGCGCAACGTCACGGGCAATGCGCGCCTCAATCTCGAAACGCTCTACAACCACGTGCCTTTCCTCAAAAAGGTCAACCGCAAGTACTCACAAACGCCAAAGGAAAAATCGAAGGACGAGGAGAAGAAGAAAAACTTCCAGAAGGAACTGACGCTCAAAGCCGACACCACGCAAATGTTGCAGCACAATCAGAAGTCCAAGAACCTCCGCGTCACCG
Organism: bacterium; assembly: GCA_963661625.1. Classification (GTDB taxonomy): domain Bacteria; phylum Bacteroidota; class Bacteroidia; order Bacteroidales; family Bacteroidaceae; genus Alloprevotella. Next base: position 17,923 of record CAVLCM010000002.1, on the reverse strand, counting down.
CCCTGCGGCTCGACGGCACGCGCTACCCCATCCGCTACAAGGTGGTCGACAACAACAAGATACTCATCCTGTCCCAGGACACCGCGCGCCTCAAAATCACCGTCACGCCCAAGAAGCGCGCCGAGGACCAAAAGTGGTACAAGGCCCTGCAACTGGGTTCGCGCTTCCTCATGATGGTTCGCAACGTCAGCGTCAACTACACCAACCGCTACAACCTCAACGTGCCGGGCTTCCTGCCTAACATTGGCGACGTGTTCGGCCAGACTAAGAGCGGCGGCCTCTTCTCGCCAGGCCTTGACTTTGCCTTTGGCGCAACGGGCGAGAGCTACATCACCCGCGCTGCCGAAAGGGGCTGGCTCCTCATGTCTGACAGCGTCACCACGCCGGCCACGTCCAACCTCACCGAGTCGCTCCAGCTCCGTGCCACGCTCGAGCCATTCCGCGACGTGAAGATCGACCTCAACGCCTCGCGCAACACCACGCGCAACCGCAGCATACAATATATGTTCGACGGCATGCCCACCACGCAAACGGGTTCGTTCTCCATGACCACCATCTCCATCGGCACGGCCTTCGAGAAGACCGGCTCGCCCGACAAGGGCTACAAGAGCAAAACGTTCTCGAAGTTCGTCAACTCGCTCGAGAGCTACCGCCAACAGATTGAGAGCAAATACACGGGCGCGCCCTACCCCGCCTCGTCGTCGCTCGCCGGCGAAACGTTCAACCCCGAGAACGGTACTGTCAGCGCCTATTCGCCCGAGGTGATGATCCCCGCCTTCCTCAACGCCTACACGGCCGGCGGTTCGGGACTCGACATCTTCCCCTCGCTCTTCCGAATGCTCCCCAACTGGTCGGTGTCGTACGGCGGCTTGGCCAAACTCCCCAAGATGAAGAAGGTGTTCAAGAGCTTCAACCTCAACCACGCCTACAAGAGTGTCTACTCCGTTGGTTCGTACAATACGTACACGAGTTACATGGAGTACATGGGCGGCTTCGGCTTCGTCAACGACGTTGCCTCGGGCAACCCCGTGCCGAGCGGCATGTACGACGTGTCCACGGTGAGCATCAACGAGAGTTTCTCGCCCCTCTTCGGCATCGACATGACGTTCCTCAACAACGTCACGGCTAAGGTGGAGATGCGCAAGACGCGCGTACTCACATTGAGCATGACCTCGCAGCAACTCACCGAGACGCGCTCCAACGACTTCGTCATCGGCATGGGCTACAAGATTGCCGACCTCAAACTCTTCGCGCCGAAAAAGACGGTCAAGAGCAAGTCGAAAGGCACGGGCAAGGACAAGACGACAAGCACCAACAGCAAAGGCTTTGCCAACGACCTCAACCTGCGCCTCGACTTCACCCTGCGCAACCAGAGCGCACTCAACCGCGACATCCTCACGCAGCTCTCGCAAGCCACAAGCGGCAACAAGGCCGTGCAGGTGTCCTTCTCTGCCGACTATGCGCTGAGCAAGTACCTCACACTCACTGCCTACTACGACCGGCAGATGAACAAGCCCCTGCTCACCTCCAGTTCCTATCCCGTCACAACGCAGGACTTCGGCGTGAGCATCAAGTTCATCCTCAACAGATAATTGAAGCAATGAAGATATTTCGTTCTTTCCCCACTGGCAATGAAGCTGGCGCACCCTTCGGAGCCGGCACCCCCGTCGCCTCCATCCCCGACACGGCTCTGCTCGTGCAGAAACGCCCCTTCTTCATCCCCGACTTCACGCGCCGCTGCACGCTCACGCTCTGCCTTTGCGTGCGCATCAACCGCCTCGGCCGCAGCATCCACCGGCAGTTCGCCCACCGCTACTACAATGCGGCGGAGTGTCTCCTGGCCGTCCACTTCACGGCGGCCGACCTGCTCGAAACGCTGCAACAGGCTTCGGCCCCGTGGGACATAGCCATCGGCTTCGACAATGCCGTTTCGGTGTCCCGCCCCTTCGCCCCTGCGGCGGACGTTTTGGACATCGAGCTGCAAGTGGGCGAGCAGTCACTTGCGTACCAAGCCAACCTCCCCAAGCTCTTAGCCTCAGCCGACGCAATGATTGAATCGCTTAGCGAATACTACACCATGCGCCAGGGCGACCTTCTGCTCCTCCCCCTGCCTGTCAACGGCGTACAGGTGCAAATCGACGACCGCCTGACGCTCCGTGCCGACAAGGCCGAAGTGCTGGCGTTCAATATCAAATAGACTAACCTCATCCCGTAACCTCCATGAGATTACCCCTCACCATACTCACCCTCTGCGCCGGCCTTGCCACTCAGGCGCAGGACCTCCGGCAAACGGCGCAGTTCAACTTGGGCAGCCTTTTGCCCACCGACTCCGTAGGTGTCAAGATTGAATATCCACGCTACGAACTGCTCTCCGACCGCGAGAAGAAGCAGCTCACGGCCCAGGGCTTCGTCCCCACCGGCCATGTGGTATTCAACACGCTCCGCACGCTGAGCCGCGGCGAAACGGTGCTCGACGTTTCATACGTGCCAGTCATCGTGCGCAACGGCAAGTGGACAAAACTGACCGACTACGACCTCAAACCTTACGTCGTCGACAAATACCACCTCTCGCCCGTCGTGCGCAACATCCAGGCCTTCACTTTGGCCACCACGAAGAGTTCGCGCTACGCCGCCCACTCCGTGCTTTCGTCGGGCCGTTGGGTGAAAATCTCCGTTCCTTCTGAGGGCATCTATCAGTTAACCGACGACTTTCTGCGCAGTGCAGGCTTTTCCGACCCCTCTAAGGTAAAACTCTACGGCTACGGCGGACGGCTCATCAGCGAGACGTTCTCCTTCACCGGGGCTAACGCCTTGATAGACGACCTCAACGAAGTGCCGCTCTACCGCCGCTCCGGCAGCGCCCTATTCTACGCCGACGGTGTGGTGAGTTTCTCGTCGTCATCGTTCACGCGCAACACGTTTGCCACGGCCGGCTGCTACTTCCTCACCGAGACCACCGACGCGTCTGAACCGCTCGCTTTCTCCACCCTGCCCCAGCCCTCCGATGCCACCACCGCTGTCACCACGGTGAAGGGCCATTCGCTCATCGACAACGACAAGTTTGCATGGTATGGTGGCGGCCGCTCCTTCTTCGACAACACCGACCTTAGCTCGGCGCGCACCTTCACGCTCTCCCTGCCCGGCAACACGGGCAGCCAGTGCCAGTTGGCCTACGACGTGTCGGCCCTTCCCAAGGGCAGTAGCACGACGTTCTCCATCGTCGACGCAACCAACTCAAAAAGCCTTGTCAGCCGCAGCTTCGGCTCGCTTGGTTCCGACGAAACGGCCCGCGGCTACCGCGGCACGGTGTCGGCCACGTTTGGCACGGAGGCGAGTCTGCGGGTGCAAACGTCCAACACGGGCTACCTCAACTACCTGCACGTCATCTACGACCAGACGCTCTCGGCCGACAATCCGCACGTAGCCTTCACCACCAACAAGAATAACGCCCAGCAGCTCGTCGTCGCCAACGCCAACGCCAACACGCGTGTCTGGGAACTGGGCGATGCGCAGAGCGTTACGGCCGAACTCAGCGGCTCGCTTAGCGGAACGACCTACACGGCCCAAACGAGCGACGCGTCGAAGCGTTTCGTCATCGTCGACGTGGCGGCCTCCTACGCCGCTCCCACTCTCGTGGGCAACGTTGACAATCAGGACCTCCACGCCGATTCGCTCTACGACTACGTCATCATCGTCCCCGCCAGCGGCAAATACCTCCAACAGGCCCAGCGCCTCGCCGCTGCTCATACGCAGACAGGCGGCTTACGCGTCAAGGTGGTGCGAGCCGACCAGCTCTTCAACGAGTTTTCCTCCGGCACGCCCGATGCCTCTGCCTACCGCCGCTACATCAAGATGCTCTACGACCGCGCGGCCACCGATGCCGACCGTCCGCGCTTCCTCCTGCTCTTCGGCGAATGCTGCTTCGACAACCGCATGGTCACGTCGGGCAAGTCGGGCAACAACCCGGCCGACTACCTCCTGGCCTACGAACGGGGCGACCAGGAGAGCGTCAACGGAAGCTACGGCATTGGTTCGCTCCGCGACTATGTGACCGACGACTACTACGGCCTGCTCGACGACGGCGAGGGTTCGCGCATCACAACAGACAAGATAGACCTCGGCATCGGCCACTTCATCTGCACCAACGAGAGCGATGCCGAATGGCTCGTCAGCCAGGCCGTCACCTACCTCAACAACGAACGCACAGGCGTGTGGAAAAACCGCATGTGGGCCATCGGCGACGCCGGCGACAACAACCTCCACATGAACGACGCGCAGAACGTTTGCAACCAGCTGAAACTCTCGGCCAACAGCGGCTTCATGCTCCGCCGCATCTTCCCCGACGCTTACGATGCCACGAGCGAGGCAAAGGGAACGACGTACCCGGCGGCTACGAGCAAGCTCAAACAGGCCATGAAGTCGGGCGCACTCGTGTTCAACTACAACGGCCACGGCAGCCCCGACCGTCTCTCCCACTACTTCCTGCTCGACAAGCAGGAGATGGCCGCCAACGTCAGCCAGGCCATGCCGCTGTGGGTCTTTGCCTCGTGCGAAATCACGCCCTACGACCAAGGCGGTGAAAACCTCGGCACGAGCGCACTCTTCAACCGCAACGGCGGGGCCGTTGGCGTGCTGGCCGCTTCGCGTTCGGTTTATGCCAACTACAACGCCTCGCTCAACAAGGGCTACGTCAAGTATCTCTTCGGCCACGATGCCAACAACCGCCGCTACACCCTCGGCGAGGCTCTGCGCCTGACGAAAAACGAACTCGTCAGCACGTCGAACAACACCATCGGCCTCGACCAGAGCATGAACAAGCTAAAATACGCCCTCTTTGCCGACCCTGCCCTCACGCTTGCCTACGCCGACGATGGTCTGTCCGTCGACAGCATTGGCGGCCAGCTGCTATCTGAGAGTTCCTTCAACGAAGTGGCCGTCGGCAGCCGCGTTCGTTTTTCGGGTTTCGTGCAGGACACGGCCAACGTTGCCCAGTGCGACACGGCCTTCAACGGCACGGTCTACGCCGCCCTCTACGGTCCGCAGCAAAAGATAACGTGCAAGGGCGAGGGCAACACAACGGCCAATCCCCTCACCTATTCCGACTATTCGCAGCCGCTCTACGAGGGTTCGGTCGACGTACGCAACGGCCGCTTCACCATCGAGACCATCATTCCGCGCGGCACGCAGCTCTCCACCTCCTCGGCCCTGCTTTCGCTCTATGGCGTGAGTGCCGACGGCCAGCGCGAGGTCAACGGCAGCTTCACGCGCTTCTGCATCAGCAGTTCGGCATCGCCCGAGGTAGCCGACAGCCTTGGCCCTAATATATATATGTACCTCAACACGCCCGACTTCCCCGACGGGGCCACCGTCGGTTCGTCGTCCACGCTCTACGCCACCGTCACCGACTCCACGAGCATCTCCGTGATGAGCGGCAACATGGGCCACAACATGAGCCTGTGGTTCGACAACGACCGCGACAACCAGTTGGCGGTAAACGAGTATTTCACCTTCTCCAGCGGTTCCTACTGCGATGGTTGGCTCGAATATCCGCTCTCTGGCCTCACGCCGGGCCGCCACACGGCCCACCTGCAAGTGTGGGACGCTTACGGCAACTCGTCGCTCGCCCAACTCTCGTTTGTTGTCAGCGACACGCCGCAGAGCGGCTTCGACGTGGATGCCACCGACAAGATTGCCGGCCAGTCAACGCGTTTCATCACCACCATCGAGAGCGCCGAGACGGCCACCGACGTCGAAACCGAGGTATATAGCCTCGCCGGCCAACGTGTTTGGCACCACGCCGCCACCGTTGCGGCCCACAACACCTACACCGCCGTAGACTGGTGTCTCACCGACTATGCCGGCACGAAAGTCCCCAAGGGCGTTTACTTCTACCGCAGCAAGGCCAACGGCAAAAAAACCTCCACCAAAAAGATGGTCGTCAAGTAGCCGCCGCCCCTCATAAACCGTTCCGCAAGCCCGTCTGGTTTGCGGAACGGTTTTTTTATTGCCCCCATTGTCACCATTGTCTCTATTGTCGTCAATCCAAAACTTATTCTGCTCGGTTCATTATTGGCGTTTAACCCCATTAAAACCGTCCTCCGATACACTTTGCGCCGCCAACGAGGATAAAAATTGCCTATTCACACAAAAAACTTACTCTAAAAAGCATTTTGTTAGCAATATTGTTACTACATTTGCACTGTGACAACCAAAACAACCATTTATACTAACAAAAAGTCAACGGCTACGGCCTAAAACTCAACACGTAACACAATCTAAACCATGTGCGGTATTGTATCGATATTCAATATTAAGGAACAAACCCCGGAACTGCGCAAGAAGGCGCTTGAGATGAGCAAGAAAATACGCCATCGCGGCCCCGACTGGAACGGCATCTACTGCGGCAAGTCGGCCATCCTCTGCCACGAACGTCTCTCCATCGTCGACCCTCAAAGCGGCAAGCAGCCTCTCTTTGCCCCCGACCACAAGCAGGTGTTGGCCGTCAACGGCGAAATATACAACCACCAGGACATCCGCAAACGCTATGCGGGCAAATACGACTTCCAGACGGGTTCCGACTGTGAGGTAATCCTCGCCCTCTACCGCGACAAGGGCATCAACTTCCTCGAGGACCTTAACGGCATCTTCGCCTTCGCCCTCTACGACGAGGAGAACGACGACTTCCTCATCGCTCGCGACCCCATCGGTGTTATTCCTCTTTACATTGGCCACGACAAAGACGGCAAGGTATATTGCGCCTCCGAACTGAAAGCGCTCGAGGGCTTCTGCGACTCCTACGAGCCGTTCCTCCCCGGCCACTACTACCAAGGCTCTACGGGCAAGATGGTGAAATGGTACAACCGCGACTGGGAGAGCTACGACAACGTGAAGGACAACACCGCCTCGGTGCAGGACGTTCACGATGCGCTCGAAGATGCCGTGAAGCGTCAGCTCATGAGCGACGTGCCTTACGGCGTATTGCTTTCGGGCGGCCTCGACAGCTCGGTCATCTCGGCCGTAGCCAAGAAGTACGCCGCACGCCGCGTGGAGAGCAACAGCACGCAGGCCGCATGGTGGCCGCAGCTCCACTCATTCGCAGTGGGCCTCAAAGGCGCGCCCGACCTTGCCAAGGCTAAGGAGGTGGCCGACTTCATCGGAACCGTTCACCACGAGATAAACTATACTATCCAAGAAGGTCTTGATGCCGTGCGCGACGTGATTTACTTCATCGAGACGTACGACGTGACCACCGTCCGCGCATCCACCCCGATGTACCTCCTTGCCCGCGTCATCAAGTCGATGGGCATCAAGATGGTGCTTTCGGGCGAAGGAGCCGACGAGGTGTTCGGCGGCTACCTCTACTTCCACAAAGCGCCCACGGCCAAGGCGTTCCACGAGGAGACCGTGCGCAAGCTTTCCAAACTCTACCTCTACGACTGTCTGCGCGCCAACAAGAGCCTCTCGGCCTGGGGCGTGGAGGGACGCGTGCCGTTCCTCGACAAGGACTTCCTCGACGTGGCCATGCGCCTCAACCCCGAGGCCAAGATGTGCCCGGGCAAGACCATCGAGAAGAAGATTGTCCGCGAAGCCTTTGCCGACATGCTCCCCGAGAGCGTGGCATGGCGCCAGAAGGAGCAGTTCTCCGACGGCGTAGGCTACTCCTGGATCGACACGCTCAAGGAGGTCACCGCAGCCGCCGTGAGCGACGAGGAGATGGCGCACGCTGCCGAGCGTTTCCCCATCAACACGCCGATGAACAAGGAGGAGTACTACTACCGCAGCATCTTCGAGGAATACTTCCCCAGCGAGAGTGCCGCCCGCAGTGTGCCGAGCGTGCCGAGCGTGGCCTGCTCCACCGCCGAAGCCCTGGCCTGGGACGAAACGTTCAAGAACCTCAACGACCCCAGCGGCCGCGCCGTAGCCGGCGTTCACGAGGACGCTTACAAACAGTAGGCCACAAGCCACACACTACGACATAGAAACAACAACCAACGAAGACTTACTAAACTATATAATGTTATTTTGGTTGATCTGTCCGCTACGCACGCTCGCTCGTTGCGTAGCGGATTTTTTTTGAGAGAATGGCTATATTTGCAGCAAGCTATGGGCCTAATGGGCATATCAAGCCTATTATGCCTAAAAGCCCACTATGCCCAATAGACCTATTATGCCCATTAGGCCCAATAATAACAATAAAGGAATCAACCTCATGCAATCCCCCACTCCCCACCACACCAAGCGCCCCGTGGACAACACCTTCCTGCGCCAGGGCAAGGACTACACGACGCTTGTGTGCTACAAAAAGGCGGTGATTATCTACGACATCACCTACCATTCTGCGCACAAGTACTTGGAACGGGGCGACCGCACCATCGACCAAATGGTTCAGGCGGCACGGTCGGGGAAGCAAAACATTGTGGAGGGCAATATCGACGGCATCACGTCCGCCGAAATGGAGATAAAACTGACCAACGTCAACCGCGCCAGCCTGCACGAGCTGTTGGAGGACTACAAAGACTACCTGCGCGTACACGGCCTTGAACAATGGCCCGTCAATTCGTCGAAGGCCGAACAAACGCGCCGCTACTGCCGCACGCACAACGAGCCGGAGGACTACACCCGCAAAATAGCCGACGTTCGGCGGAGGCAATATGCAACATAGCCATCACGCTAATCCTCCAAACAGACGTAATGATAAAGGGCCTCATCGAATGGGAAAAGAACCACTTCAAGGAAAACGGAGGCATCAAGGAGCAAATGAGCAACGAACGGCGCAAGTTTAGAGGATACTGAATCTATAATCAGGAAGCCAAATCTTTCAATTAGTAATTGAAAAATCAAGCCAAATCTTTCAATTAGTAATTGAAATAATCCCCCCAACCTCCTAAGTGAGGAACTTAAAAACCCAACATACTCGCCCTGCCCCCAATCTCCCCAAAGGGCTTACTCCCCTTCGGGGGCTGGGGGAGGCGACTTCATTTTACCATGAAACCCGAGAAACAACAGAAAGCGGCCGCTACGGCCTTTGCGAAGCGATGGCAGGGGCGCGGCTATGAGAAGGGCGAGAGCCAGCTCTTCTGGATAGAACTGCTCACGGAGGTGTATGGCGTGGAGAACCCGTCGGAGTTCATTGTGTTTGAGCAGCAGGCGCAGCTCGACCATACGTCGTTTATCGATGCGATGATACCTTCCACGCACGTTATGATTGAGCAGAAGTCGATTGGCAAGGACCTCCGCCAACCCATCCACCAGAGCGACGGCACGCTGCTCACGCCCTTCCAGCAGGCGCAGCGCTACTCCGCAGCCCTGCCCTACTCGCAGCGGCCGAGGTGGATTGTCACGTCGAACTTTGCCGAGTTCGACGTTTACGACATGGAGAACCCCAAGGGCGAACCCACGCGCATCCTCCTTGCCGACCTTGGGCGCGAGAGCTACCGCCTGCAATTCCTTGTGGAGCAGCAGAGCCAGCACCTGCAGCGCGAGCTGCAAGTGTCGGTCGACGCCGGGCGCATTGTGGGCCGCCTCTACGACGCACTCATCGGGCAGTACGACGCGGCCGACCCCGAATCGCTCCGTTTCCTCAACATTCTGTGCGTGCGCCTGGTGTTTTGCCTCTACGCCGAGGACGCCGGGGTGTTTGCCCGCCGCGACCAGTTCCACGACTACCTGGCCAACTTCGACACGCCCTATATGCGCATGGCGCTCGTGCAGCTCTTCGAGGTGCTTAACACGCCCTACGACAAGCGCAGCAAATACCTCACGCCGGACCTTGCCGCCTTTCCCTACACCAATGGCGGACTGTTTGCCGAGGAGATTGACGTGCCGCAGTTTACCGACGAACTGCGCCAGACGCTCTTGGAGCAGGCTTCGCTCAACTTCGATTGGAGCGGCATTTCGCCCACCATCTTCGGCGGCGTGTTCGAAAGCACGCTCAACCCCGAAACGCGCCGTTCGGGCGGCATGCACTACACCTCCATCGAGAACATTCACAAGGTAATCGACCCTTTGTTTTTCGACCAGCTCGAGGCCGACTACGCCCTCTGCCTGGAAGAGCCCAACGTGAAGCGCCGCCTGCAACGCCTCCACGCCTTGCAGGACCGCATGGCCTCGCTGCGCTTTCTCGACCCTGCCTGCGGTTCGGGCAACTTCCTCACGGAGACCTACCTGTCGCTGCGGCGGTTGGAGAACAAAATCATACGCCAGATATACAGCGTGGAGCAGTTCAGCCTGTTCGAGTCGCCCATCAAGGTGAACATCCACCAGTTCTACGGCATCGAGATAAACGACTTCGCCGTCACCGTGGCCACCACGGCCCTGTGGATTAGCGAGGCGCAGATGATGGCTGAGACGGAGCGCATTGTGCACCACGACATCGACTTCCTGCCCCTCAAAAGCTACGCCAACATCGTGGAGGGCAACTCCCTGCACATCGACTGGGACACCGTATGCCCACGCGAGGAACTGAGCTATATCATCGGCAACCCGCCGTTCGTGGGGGCAAGGCTGATGAGCGAGAGCCAAAAGGCGTACATGATAGCCATCTTCGGCGAGAAGTGGAAAAACGTGGGCAACATCGACTACGTTGGAGCGTGGTACAAGCGTGCGGCCGACTACATAAAAGGCACACAGGTGGAAGCCGCCCTCGTCTCCACCAACTCCATTGCGCAGGGCGAGCAGGTGGCCAACCTGTGGCAGCCGCTCTTTGCCGACGGCATTCGCATCAACTTCGCCCACCGCACGTTCCGCTGGGACAGCGAGGCGAACCTCAAAGCGCACGTCCATGTGGTGATTGTGGGCTTTGCCTTCACGGAGCGCGAGGAGAAGTGGATATTTGAGAACGGGCAGAAGCATGAGGCCAAGAACATCAACGCCTACCTGCTCGACGCTCCCGACACCTTTGTATATAGCCGCAGCAAACCGATTTGCGACGTTCCGAAGATAGGCATTGGCAACAAGCCGATAGACGGCGGCAACTATCTTTTCGATAAGGAGGAAATGGAGGAATTCATCCGGCAAGAGCCGAAGTCAGCCCCATTGTTCCATCCTTGGTACGGATCGGTGGAGTTCATCCACCAGAAGCCTCGCTACTGCCTTTGGCTCGGCGACTGCTCGCCAAAGGAAATCAAGGAGATGCCGCTTTGCTATGAGCGGGTGGAGAATGTGAGAAAGGTGCGGTTGGAAAGCACAAGTGCAGGTACTCGAAAGCTGGCAGACACGCCTACCCGTTTCCATGTGGAGAATATGCCCGACGGCGACTCTATTATTGTGCCTTCGACATCGTCGGAAAGACGCAAATACATACCGATGGGTTTTATCCCAAAAGGTACATTAGCAAGTAATGCCGTACATCTCATCCCCTCCGCCACCCTCTACCACTTCGGCATCTTGGAGAGCAACGTCCACATGGCGTGGATGCGCGCGGTGTGCGGTCGGTTGAAGAGCGATTACCGTTACAGCAAGGACATTGTGTACAACAACTTCCCGTGGCCCGAACCAAACGAAGAGCAGCAGGAACGCATAGCCCAGACGGCGCAGGGCATTCTCGACGCACGCGCCCTCTACCCCGACTCCTCCCTGGCCGACCTCTACGACCCCGTGACCATGCCCGCCGAACTCCTCGCCACACACCGCGAAAACGACCGCGCCGTGATGAAGGCATACGGCTTCAGCTCCAAAATGACCGAAAGCGAATGCGTGGCAAGGTTGTTGGAGAAAGCCACAAAATAATCATTGCCTGGGTTTTCTCTCGCTGCTGGTGCAAATTTTTGCGCATAGGGGCGCAAAAATTTGCGCCCCTATGCGCAAAAATTTGCACCAGCGGAGCGTCTTTCTTCGGAGCCTTCTCGTTCTTGCCGCAACTACTTACACGTTCACTCCTGTACATACAAAAAATCTCGCAATGTTACTTGCGAGATTTTTGCTTTTTGGAGGGTCATCAATGCATTCCGCCGCCGGGACCGCCGCCGGGGCCTCCGCCCATGGGGCGCATGGGCATGCCGCCGGGGCCGCGCATGTCGGGCGGGCCTTGGCGGTCGCGGTCGTTGTCGCCTTCGCCCTTCTTGCTGCTTCCGCCGGGGAAGATGTTGAGCTTGTAGATGAAGTGCACCATGAAGTATGAGTTGATGGCATTCGTCCACGAGTCGGTGCGCCGCGTGGCGGTGAGACTGCGGCTGATGTTGCTCTGCTGTTGCAGGATGTCGTAGAACTGGATGCTGAGCGTAGCCGCCTTGTTCTTCAAGAACGACTGGGCAATCTGCGCGTTCCAGAGCAGTTCGTTGGTGTTCATCGACGCGTCGGTGTAGCCGCGGCGCGAGTTCATGCGGATGTCGGTGGAGATGCTCAGGCCAAAGTTGGTCGTCACGTTGGCGTTGGCACCGTAGGCAAAGTTCCACGTGTCCATGTTGGCGTTCTGCTGCACACTGGCACGGGCGTGCTGGTAGTTGAGCTTGCCGAGCGCGCCCACCTCGAAGTAAGTGGAGCGGTACGACAGGTTGAGGTTTTCGTCAACGCCGAAGGTGCGCGTGGTGTTCTTCTGCGACGAGGCCGAGTTGAAGATGCTGTTGTAGTAAGCGTAAGAATGCTTGGCGGCAGTCTCCTCGGCATTGTCGGCGCGCGTCATGAGCGATGACGAAGAGGAGGAGGTTGTGGCCACGGAGCGAGTTCCGTTGTTCCAGCTGCTGACGTAGCCCACGGCGTTCTGGTAGCTCAGGCTCGTGAACGTGTTGATGTTGAAAAGCTTCTGCTTGCCCAGTGCCGTGTTAAACATGAACATGCCGCGGCCGTTCCAGTTGCCGTTGATGTTGTCGGGACGGAAGTAGCTCACACCAGTCGATTCGTCGTAGACCATGCGGTTGGAGATGGAGTTGCGCGTCTGCGTCACGTCGATGCCCGTCATGATGCCACGCTGGTGGTCGACGTTGTAGCCGTTGTAGTTAACGCGGAGCGTGTTGGTCCACGAGGGTTTCAGGCCCGGGTTACCCATCGACACGCTCAGGGGGTTGGAGTCGTCGACCACGGCGATGAGGTCGGTCATTGAAGGCTGCGACGACGAACCACGGTAGCGGATGTCGAGCTGGTTGGTACGCGAGAACTGGTAGCGGAAGCGCACCTGCGGCGACATGTTGAACACCTTGCGCGTGATGAGCGTGTCAATGTTCTGCCCGGGGCGGTTGTAGGCGAGCTTGGTGCGCTCGGGGTTGAAGTCGACACCAGCGTTGAAGCGGATGGTCGACGAGTTGTAGCGCACGCCGACGGTGGCCGTGTGGTCGAGGTATTTGTAGGTGGCGTACTGCGAGTTGTTGAGGTCGCGGATGTAGTTGAGCACGTCGTCGGCCGTGGGGAGCGAGCCGATGGTTGGATAGCTCGTTGCGTTGCCGAAGGAGGCAAACTGGCCGTCCCACATGGTGTTGTAAGGTGCGTAGGCCAGCGAGTCGAGGTTGTAGCGCGAGCGGTCGCTCTGCGAGTACTTGTAGCTTACGCTGTAGCGAACCTCGGCAAACCAGTTCTTGCCCAGCGGCTCAACGTAGCCCAGGCGTGCGCTGGCGTTGTAGTTGCGGCTCGGCGTGTTGCTGTACTGGTTGAGGAAGCTGGTGGGGTTGTCGGTGCGGTTGTAATTGATGTTGGAGATGGAGAACGACGAGTTTTCGCTCTTGCTCCATCCGCCGTTGGCGCGCAGGGAGACGTTGCGGCCGTTGGTGGAGAGGCGGCGCACAAAGTTGAGGCTTGCGCTGACGTTGTGCGACGTGCTGTGACCCAATGACCAGCGCTGGTTGGTGTTGACCATCATGGCGTAAAGCTCGGGATGGGCAGCCTGCGCGTTGCTAACGAGGATGCTGTCGAGCGGACTGAGCATGCCCTCGATGGCGTAGGGGTTGGAGTTGAACGTGGCGGAGCTTGACGAGCCGTCGTTGTTGCTCTCGGAATAGCTGTACTGCGGCTGGAAGTTGATGTTGGTCATCGAGTCGGGCGCCCACTCAAGGCGGAAGCGCGACGACACGTTCGTGCGGTGGCTGCCGTTGAAGCTGCTGCTGTTGCCAAAGGAGCTCGACGTGGAACTGTTGAGGAACGTTTCGCTGTTCGACGTGCTGAGAGCGTCGCTGCTCGTGTGGTTGTACATCACGTTGCCGCCCAATTCAACGCGTCCGGCCTCGCGCTTCTGCTTGCCGTTCTCCCACGAAAAGTCGAGGCCGGCATTCTTGCTGGCCGTCAGTCCGTTGGAACCGCCGCCGAAGCCGCGCGGACCGCCGAAGCCCTGATCGTTGGTGTTGTTCATGGAGCCGAAAGCCGTTACGCGGGTGCGATCGGTGAAGCGCGTGCCGAAGAAGCGCGTGGAGTAGCGGTCGTGGCTGCCGTAGCCCAGGTCGAGATTCGTCACCCACGACTCGTTGAGTTCGCGCTTCGTGGCAATGTCGAGCACGGTTGTCTCTTCGCCGTCGTCGATACCCGTTTGCTCGGTGTAGTCGCTCTTCTTGTCGTAAGCCTTGATTTTGCTCACAAGGTCGGTGGGGAGGTTCTTCATGGCCGTCTTGGTGTCGCCCTTGAAGAAGTCCTTGCCGTTGATGAGAAACTCCTGCACCGTTTTGCCGTTCCACTTAATGGTGCCGTCGTCGCTCACCTCAACGCCCGGGAGCTGCTTAACGAGAGCCTCGAGCGTAGAGCCCTCCGGCACACGGTAGGCAGAGGCGCTGAACATCGTGGTGTCGCCCTTCTGCTCAATGCGCGAGGCAGTGGCCGTGACGGTGGCCGTGCCGAGCAGTTTGTCGTTGCTGGCGAGCGAGAGCGTGCCAAGCCCTACGGAGTCGGCCTCGGCGGTCAGGACCACCGGCGTGACGAGCGGCTTGAAGCCCACGTAGGAGAGCTTGACGAGGTATTTGCCCGCCTCTTTGGCTTGGAGCGTGAAAAAGCCGTTCTCATCGGTTGTGGCCGACGTAACGGCTGTACTGTCGGTGCGCTGAAGCACCACTGTGGCGAAGTCGACTGCCTTTTTGGTCTTGGCCTCGACAACGGTTCCCGTCACGGCAAAGCGTTGCGCCAATGCGCTGGCAACGGCCGCCGTGGAAAGCAGGAAAAGCAGTAGGATACGTTTCATATAATTGTTTGGGATAGGTAACTTAATATTCATCTTCATCATTCACGCGCCGAAACGAGCGGCACACGTTATAGTAGACCGAAAGGGGCGTACAAGGTTTAACGCACGGGGAGGAAAAGGCTTAAAAAACGACAAGCGGCGCTATTTTGTCGACGAAAACAAGCGGAAAAGTTGGCTGACGGGGCGATAGTCAGTACTTTTGTTGAAACGCAACACACTCCAACTTACCATGAAAAAGTTAGCCAACCACATAAGCCGCATAGAGATATCGAGCCTGTGGAGCGGACACAAGCACATTGTGTGGAATCTGCGGCCGGACGTGAACGTGCTGAGCGGACACAACGGCGCAGGAAAAAGCACCATACTGAACCGCCTCATTCAGCACCTGCGGTCGCTCCCGGCAACGGGCGACATCGTGCCGCAGGGAAAGCTCGGCGTGAAGATAGACTTCGACCCGAGCGACGCAACGGGCATACACTACGACGTGATACGCAGTTTCGACCGGCGCATAGCCACGGGCGAACCCGTGGGCGCACTCAACGACGCCCGCATCGCCACCGAGCTGGACTGGCAGCTCTACCTTGTGCAGCGGCGCTACCTGGACTACCAGGTGAACGTGGGCAACCGCATGATAGCCATGCTCACCGGAGGCGACCCCGAGGCGCGCGAAAAGGCGGCCGAGGCGGCACACATGAAGACGCGCTTCCTCGACATCGTTGACTCGCTCTTCGCCGAAACGGGCAAGCGCATCGACCGGCAGAGCAACGAGCTGTCGTTCATACAGTACGGCGAAAGTCTTTCGCCCTACCTGCTGTCGAGCGGCGAAAAGCAGGTGTTGCTCATACTGCTCACCGTGCTGACGGAGGACAGGCAACACTACGTGGTGTTTATGGACGAACCCGAGGCGAGCCTCCACTTTGAGTGGCAGAAGAACCTCATCGCCCTCGTGAGGGAACTGAACCCCAACGCACAGATTATCCTGACGACGCACTCCCCCGCCCTCATCATGGACGGATGGGAAGACGCGGTGACCGAGGTGGGCGACATCACGATGGGGTAAAGAAACGACTGTTCTAATGGCCATGATATATCCTAAACGACAATAGAGACAATCCGGCCAATTACTTATATATAGGCGCATGAAAGGGCTGAAAGACAATCTGACATCGTCGTACATCAGCGCGATGAACAGGCTCGGCGGACGACGGGCGCGGCAACGCGTGGTGGCCTACGTGGAGAGCTACGACGACGTGTTCTTCTGGCGCACGCTGCTCGCGCCGCTCGAAACGGACGAGGTGTTCTTCGAAGTGATGCTGCCCTCGCGCACGTCGCTCTGCAAAGGAAAGAAGATGGCCCTGGCCAACGAACTGGGCAACAGACTGGGCAAGTGCATGATTGCCTGCGTGGATGCCGACTACGACTACCTGATGCAGGGAACGACGGCTGCCTCGAAGGAGGTGTGCGAAAACCCGTACGTGTTCCACACTTACGCCTACGCCATAGAGAACTTCCAGTGCTACGCCCCGGCCCTGCAACAGGTGTGCGTGATGGCTACGCTCAACGACCGACGCCTGTTCGACTTTGAACAGTTTATGAGGCAATACTCGGAGGCGGTGTGGCCGCTCTTCGTTTGGAACATATGGAGCTACCGCTACGGGAAGTACAAGCAGTTCTCGATGCTCGACTTCTACCGCATCGTGCAAATAACGGACTTCAACCTCTACCACCCCGAACGGACCATCGACCGCATACGCCACCTGGCCAACGCCAAGGTGAGCCGGCTGCAAAAGCAATATCCCGAAGCGCGGAAGACGTACAAGCCCCTCTGCCGCGAACTGGAACGGTTGGGACTTACGCCGCAAACAACTTACCTATATATGCGCGGCCACGACGTGTTCGACGGCGTAGCAACGCCCGTGCTGGCTGCCGTGTGCGAACAGCTCAGGCGTGAACGCGAAAGGGAGATTAGGCAACTGGCTGAACACCAGGTGCAGATGCAGAACGAACTGTCGGCCTACCAGCACGCCATGGGCGACTTTGTGGAGATGATGCGCAAGCACACGGCCTACACGGATTGCCCACTGTACAAACGGGCGCAGGGCGACATTGGCAAACTCGTAGACCAACTAAGCCAAAAACCAACGAACGATGACTCTGAAAATAAAGAACATGGTATGCCCGCGCTGCATCATGGCGGTGACGGAGCTCCTGGCCCAGCTGCGGCTAACGCCAGTGAGCGTGGCGCTCGGCGAGGCAAAGATTGCCGAAACGCCGACGGACGCACAACGAGCGGAACTGCGGACACGCCTGCGGCAGATAGGCTTTGAACTCATCGAGGACCGCGAGGAGCAGACCGTGGAACGGATGAAGAGCGCAGTGATAGAATACGTTCGCGCCGAGAAGCAACCGACTGAGACGTACGCCGAATACACGGCGCGCATCGTCGGTGGCGACTACGCCGCCCACTGCCGCCTGTTCGCCGCCCACGAAGGGCGCACGGTGGAGAAGTTCTTCCTGTTGCAACGCATTGAATACGTAAAGGAACTCATCGAATACGGCGACCTGACGGTGAAGGAAATTGCCTACCGCACGGGCTTCTCGAGCGTGGCACACCTGTCGAGGCAGTTCAAGCAGTTTACCGGCCTCACGCCCTCGGCCTACAAACAATGCCAAAGCGCAGAGCGCAGCCCCATCGACGGGATATAATCGGGCTTAAACAGGAACGCCCCCCGTTAGAGCTTGGGATAATATAGGAGTGTGTCGAAATATAAAGAAAAAGAATGCTTCGGAGTAAAGCATTTCCGTTGAAAATCAAAGCGTACATTTATGCGATGA
>CAVLCM010000001.1:5648-45106 GCA_963661625.1 bacterium | reverse complement strand
TTACATTACCCTTAGGGTCGGGATTGATATCAAATTTGCTGTTACTAATGAGCGTTTCCGTAGGTTTCGTGACATTGGTGTTCCATGCCTCAAGCTTGTAATACAACGCATCATGTGATGAATAAGAAGTTTGGAAGGCCCCTTCACTGTTGATGCTTGCCACATTGGCATCCACATGATTGTAAGCAAAACCTGTCAGTCCTGAAATTTTGAACGTGAATTGCACATAGCCGTTAATTGTATTATTGCTGCCCATGTTCACGCCCAAGAAAGACGTGTTGCTCTTCATAGCATTCTTATCAAAAAGGGCAACCGTGGCTGGTTCTGAGTCTGCGCCCAGTCCAGACGTGACGCTTTCAAGCGAGGCGGAGGCTCCGCTAATGGCATTGCCGTTTTCGTCGCTGACCGACACTTTGACGGAACTTGCATCCGTACCTGTACGCGAAAAAGTGAGCTTTACCTTATTGTACGCACTGGCCGGCATAGCCATAACCAACGACAACAGCACCGCAAGGCAAGCTGTAAGAGTTGCATAAGTAGTTTTATTCATAAATCCGTATAGTTTGTGAATGATTAATAAGGGACAAAGGAATGCAACAAATACAAGGATTGCAAACGGGGGGGGGTAATTAATCTAAACACACGTTAATTGGATTTAATCAGAGGCAAAATATCAGGGTGCAGCAACGCAAAAGGCAGCAATCCATGGGTGGGATTGCTGCCTTTTGTTTGGTTGCGACCGCGGAGAGCGGGTTCTTACTTTTTCTTGCCTTTGGCCTTCTTGACGAGGCGGAGGAGGCATCCGGCATATTCTTCCTTTACCTTGCCGCCCTTGAAGGTGGTCTTGGTGAGGCCCTGCATGGCTTCAGCCGCTGCCTTCTTCTTGGCATCGGAGCTGGCGAGATCCTCAGCTATCTCGTCGGCTGCATCGGCGCAGTTGTTGTAGATTTGTCCCTCAACGGGCTTGAACTTGCCAATGCTCTTGTAGTCGTCCTTTGCCTCGTCGTATTGGAGGAGTTCGTACTCGTCGCCGGGAAGGACGTTCTCGCGCAAACCGATCTCTGCATAGATTTCACCCTTTTCGGTGTCAACGCCAAGCACGGGAGTGAGCGTGCGGAAATCTTCGAACTCAGCTTGCAGACGGGCGATGTTCTCGTCGAGCGAGCGCTGCACGGCACGCACAATGAGACTGTCGGCATTGGCCTTTGAGGCGATGCCTGTGCGCACGCCGGCGCGGCTCTTTTCATGGCCTACGTAGGTGAGCTTGCAAATGCCGGACTTTACGAGGTCTTCGAACGAACCCTTCCAGCACTGGTCGTAGAATTTGTTGTTCACCTCATCGTTCCAGTCGAGACGATAGAGGTAGGTATTGGTCTGCACACTGTAACCATCGCCTGCGATGGTGCCGGCTACTGCTCCGAGGGCTTGCGAAGCGATTTGCCCGTACATACCGCCCATTGAGCCGAGGAGATCGGCGTATGCCTGGTATTCGGCAAGAATGTCAGCGTTTGCACGATACTTGAAGTAGTTGAGCATCACATAGGTGTGGTCCATCAGCTTCACTGCATCGTTGATGATGTCGGAATTGGCTTGCGCACCAGCTTCGAACTTGCGTTTGTCCTCAGCCGAAATTGACCTTATGCCCAGATCTTGGATTACGCCCAGGTCGTAGTGGCTGCCTTCGTTAGCCTTGTCGCCTTGGTAGTTGTACCACTTGGCCACGAGGCTATCGGCCACATGGTTCTGTTCGAAGAACTTGATGGCGAGGGCTTTCAAGCCTTTCGTCACGTCGTCGTTGCCGGGGGCAGTGGGCATGGTCTTGCCGCCTGTGGCAGTGGAGAGTGCTTTGCCAGCCAATGCACCGATGCCTTTCTTCTTTTTGCCTGTGGCTTCATCGGCTGCCGTGATGTCGGCCTCGGTGATGTTGAAGCCGTCGTACTCAACCACGCGGGTGGAAAGGTTGAAGTCGTTGAACTGGCGAGGAATGGCGATAGTGGGGAAAAGGTCGGTGACAACGGTGGGGCTGACAGACTTCAAGTCTGCGCCTTTTGCGCTGCGGACGACATCAAGGAGGACGTTGCCCGTCGACTTCTTTTCGCTCAACTTCTGATCCATCGTGTTGCTGTGGACAAGCACGCTGTAAACAGAGCTGCGGCGGAACTTGCGCTGTCCGTCGGTCTGCGCATTGGCAGAGAGAGCGGCCACCATCAGGAGGGCGGCAGCTGAAAGGGATGTAAATCTCATAAGTTCATAGTTTTAATGGATAATGTTAAGGATAATCGCTGAGGGGAGCTCACCCACGTGGAGCTTACCACCAAGAACGTTTGAAGGTGATGTAAGTGGGCTTCTGGTTGTTGCCGTAGGCCACGCCAATGGCACGGGCGGCTGCTATGCGGCGGCGTTGTAGGTCGACTTCGTTGTTGTACTTCGTTTTGTTCTCAAAGTCCCAATTTTCCTTCACCGTCTTGCCCATTTTCGTAACGAGGGCTGACACCTGCTTGTAGCATGAGGCGGACGGATCAATTTGGTTAAGCAGGCTCATGGCCTCTGAGGCTCCGCTGTCGGTAGGGTCGGCCGCCCAAACGCCCTGTGCCTGAGTGAGGAGGCTTTGCCCTTCCTTGTCGCAACGCGTCTGGAAGATGGAGAGGGTGAGGCTCTGAGCTTTGCTGAAACCGCTGCAACACTCGGGGATGGATGTAGCAAGCATCAAGGCCTCGTCGAAGTTGTTTTGCGTGGCGAGACTTTTGGCACGCTGGAGAATCTTCGGATAGTTGCTCTCGTAATAGGCGAGGATGCGCTGCCGGCCCTCCTGCACCATGCGCACAACATTGGCATTGTTGGCGTTTAGTTGTTTGAGGGCGTTGACGTAGGCGCGCTGTTCGGTAGTGCCCACGCCGCGCAGGTTGATGCTGCAACTGGAAAAGATGCTCTTGTTGACTACATCGCCAATCCAAAGGGTGAGCGTGGTGCGGATGACGTGCTGGGGAGGCGGCCCGGGAAGGGTTTCCTTGTAGGCATGGCTAAACTGCCCCGTGATGAAGAACTGACTAAAATCGGTGGACACGCCCATTTCGTCGCTCGTTAGAAGCTGGATGAAGCGTGTGCTTATCTGGTCGCTGACTGCTGCCGGCACATCGGCTTCCTGCTCAATGGGCATGGTCATCACACTGATGCGGCACTGAGCCGAAAGGGGCTGCCACCCGATGAACGGGAGAGCTGCCGCTAAGAGAATATGCTTGATGTTCATAGCGTTGTCGTTTATTTTTCACCAATAGTCAGGCGTACCTTGCCCAAACCGAGGGTTGTCACCTTGGTAGTGATGTTGTAGGGAGCGTCTTTCAAGTACTTGCGCAGGCCGTTCACCCATTTCTTGGTGTCCATGGGGCGTTCGTTGGCATCGTAAAGAGGTATGCGCACTTGGTCGAACTGCATCATGCTCTCTGTAGCATCGACGGTATTGAAACGGTGTTGCACAGTATTGTCGCTCACCCAGTTTTCGATACAAGTGGAAAGTTCCTCATCGCCGAATTCCGTTTCGAGGTTGAGACCGCTACCGTTGTCGAACACACGCACTTGCATGGCCACCTCGCGGCCGTTTGCCAAAAGGTCGTCAAAGTGCTGCTGAAGCTGAGAATTGAAATTGTCGATGTGTTTGAGAACTGCTGCCTGCAGCATCTCCACAGTGTTGCCGCCAATCACCGCCTCGCTTGTACCCGAAGCGGAGGCAATCTGCTTAGTGGTATAGGCATCGATGCCATTGAGAACGAAGTTGACCGTACGGCGAGGGCCGAGAGACTCTACTTTGTAGTAAACCTCAAGACGAATGTCGGCCTTGGCCTTCGTGAGGATGTTGTCGAGGGGTGTCTGCATCACGTCGGCACCGCTCGTAGCGCTTTGGGCCGTTTCGTCCATTGCCATGCTTTCATTCACAGCCTTGATAGTTGCGCCGAGGTCTTTGAGGGGAAAGCCGCGCTCGGTCATCATCTCGCCGATTTTGGAAACGACCTGCATCATCTCGGCATCCTGCTGAGTGACACGTTCGTAGTCGGGTACACGCGAGATTTTGCCTTGGTTCTCGAACTCCTGCATATAGCCGTGCTCGGTACACCAAGTGTCGCTGGGGAACACCATAAGGATGGGTTTCTTTGCCTGCCCAAAGACCGTGATGGAAAGGGCGAAGAAGAGAAGGACGGATAGGATTGTTTTATTCATAAAGTAATGTCGATTTTGAAAGGTATAGAAATAAGTCGATGTTGTCAGAATCCAGAGCCAAGAGCCTTGACTACGCCCTGCTGCTCGAGGTATTTGCGAAGGCGGTCCTTCATCACGGTGACGTTGGCCGTAGTGCGGATTTTCTTGTCGGCTGTCTTTACGATTGAGCGCGTGCCGCTGATCATGGTAACGTAGTTGCGGTAGGTTGCATTGTCGAAGAAGTTGGAGAAGAACTCCTTGTGACTTTCCTCAGCCGTTTCATCGCCAGCCAAGGGCTTTTGAGAACCCTGACTGCCATCCTGAAATCCGCGGAAAAGAACGGCATGAACGGCAGCCTTGCAAATCTCATCGTCTTTGACTGTTGCCTTTTTAGCAATAACGGTCACTTTGAGCAGATAAGTGCCCTGCGCACCTGTGCCAGCGCTTTCGACATAGTAAACAGGAGGCTCGTCCTTGGCGCAAAGCGTAACAGCAGAGAAGATGCACGCAAAGAGCAGGAGGGCAATACGTAACGTTTTCATATACTTAGGTGTTTATTGTAAGATGTATCGGGATAAACAACAATGTTCTTTCATCAAGCAACCTCAACAACAAAAAAGGTTTGTTAGGTTAGCACTTTGCAAAAGTGGTTTAGACTACTTAAAATGCCAAATGGGGGGGGTAATTTATCTCAACGTCAGTTAATTCGTGTTTATCTGCCACGAAAAAACAAAAGCAGAAACGAAAATCCCGGCAAATACGAGGAAAATCTGCGGCGATGCAGACTTGTTCGTATTTGCCGGGACATCGTTCGGCGAAACTGAAAAGGACACCCACAGATGTCTGGGGTGTCCTTTAGTGTATAAGAATTGTTGTTATTCAGCCTTTGCTTCTTCGGCAGCAGCCTCCTCAGCGGGAGCCTCTGTTGCCTCAGTGGCAGCGGGAGTAGCTTCGGCAGTGGCAGCAGCCTTCTTGCTGCGGCGCGTGCGAGTAGCCTTCTTCTTGGTCTTGGCCATGTTCTCGTCGAAGTCTACGAGTTCGATGAAGCACATGTCGGCACCGTCGCTTGCGCGGAAGCCCGTCTTGATGATACGAGTGTAGCCGCCCGGACGGTCGAGCACCTTAACGCGGATTTCGCGGAAGAGCTCAGTTACAGCAAACTTGTCCTGAAGGTAGCTGAACACGACGCGACGAGAGTTCATCGTATCGTCCTTGCTCTTTGTGATAAGGGGCTCAACATACTTCTTCAAAGCCTTTGCCTTGGCAAGAGTCGTAGTGATTCTTTTGTGCTTAATCAAAGAACAAGCCATGTTGGAGAGCATGGCAGCTCTGTGAGAAGCAGTACGGCTCAGATGGTTGAATTTTTTATTGTGTCTCATTTCAGATATTAATCTTTATCTAATTTATACTTGGTAATGTCAGTTCCAAACGACAGATTCAGATTGGCGAGCAAATCATCAAGCTCAGTCAACGATTTCTTGCCGAAGTTGCGGAACTTCAAGAGGTCGTTCTTGTTGTACTGAACGAGTTCGCCGAGAGTTTCCACGTCGGCAGCCTTCAAGCAGTTGAGCGCGCGAACCGAGAGGTTCAGGTCGGTCAGCTTGGTCTTGAGACGCTGGCGCATGTGGAGAACTTCCTCGTCGAAGACCTCGTTTTCAGCCTCGGGTTTATCCTCCATAGTGATCTTCTCGTCGGAGAAGAGCATGAAGTGGTAAATCAAGATCTTGGCGGCCTCTTTGAGTGCGTCCTTCGGGTGAATGGAACCGTCCGTAGTGATTTCAAGCAGTAGCTTGTCGTAGTCGGTCTTCTGTTCTACACGGAAGGGCTCTACGGTGTACTTCACATTACGGATAGGAGTGTAAATGGAGTCGATAGCAATCTCGTGAACATCTTCGCAGAACTCACGGTTCTCATCAGCGGGAACGTAACCTCTGCCTTTGTTGATAGAGATTGTAATCTGCATCGTGGCTTTAGAATCTAAGTGACAAATCACTAATTCAGGATTTAACACTTCAAATCCGTTGAGATACTTGCTTATATCACCAGCCTTGAACTCCGTAGAGTTAGAGATGGTGACAGTAGCCTTCTCTGTTTCGTACTCATCTACAATCTGCTTGAAACGGACTTGCTTCAAGTTAAGAATAATGTTGGTCACGTCCTCCTTAACTCCCGGAATGGTGGCGAACTCGTGCTCGACACCTTCAATCTTGATGGTGTTGATAGCGAAACCCTCAAGAGAGGAGAGAAGAATGCGACGCAATGCATTTCCGACAGTAGTGCCGAAACCAGGCTCCAAGGGACGGAACTCAAACGAACCGTGCTTAGAGTCGCTTTCCAACATTATTACTTTGTCAGGTTTTTGAAATGCTAATATCGCCATGAATGTAAGGGATTATGGATTAGTTTTTAGAGTACAACTCGACGATCAACTGCTCCTTGATGTTCTCAGGGATGTCAGCGCGTTCGGGCTTGTGGAGAAGCTTGCCGCTCTTCAAGTTTTCGTCCCATTCAATCCAAGGATACTTGCTGTGGTTGAAACCAGCCAAAGAGTCAGCAATAACCTCGAGAGACTTAGACTTTTCGCGAACAGCTACGATCTGGCCGGGTTTAACGCTGTAAGAAGCAATGTTGACCACGTTGCCGTCGACAGTGATGTGCTTGTGGTTAACGAGCTGACGGGCTGCTGCACGAGTAGGAGCGATGCCAAGGCGGTAAACCACGTTGTCGAGGCGGCACTCTAAGCTCTGGAGAAGAATTTCACCGGTGATGCCAGAGGCGGAAGCTGCCTTCTCGAAGAGATTGCGGAACTGCTTTTCAAGCACGCCATAAGTGTACTTAGCCTTCTGCTTCTCAGCCAACATGATTCCGTACTCAGACGTCTTGCGACGACGGTTGTTGCCATGCTGTCCGGGAGGGAAGTTGCGCTTTGCCAATACTTTGTCAGCACCGAAGATAGCCTCACCAAACTTACGGGCGATACGAGACTTAGGTCCAATATATCTTGCCATGTTTATTCTGTCTTTTTCTTTAAACTACGTTTGTTATACTCTACGACGCTTCGGGGGACGGCAACCGTTGTGGGGAAGCGGAGTTACGTCGATAATCTCGGTAACGCTGATGCCTGCACCGTGGATGGCACGGATAGCAGACTCACGGCCGTTGCCGGGACCCTTAACGTATGCCTTCACCTTGCGAAGACCGAGGTCGTAAGCTACTTTGGCACAATCCTGGGCTGCCATCTGGGCTGCGTAAGGAGTGTTCTTCTTAGAGCCGCGGAAACCCATCTTGCCAGCAGAAGACCAAGAGATGATCTGACCCTCGCTGTTAGCAAGAGACACAATGATATTGTTGAAAGAGCTGTGAACATGGAGCTGACCCATAGCGTCAACCTTCACGTTTCTCTTTTTTGCTGCAACTGTTTTCTTTGCCATAGTCAATTATTATTTAGTAGCTTTCTTCTTGTTTGCAACGGTCTTCTTGCGGCCCTTGCGGGTACGGGCATTGTTCTTCGTGCTCTGGCCACGAACGGGAAGACCATTACGATGGCGAACACCACGGTAGCAACCGATATCCATCAAGCGCTTGATGTTGAGCTGGATTTCAGAACGAAGGTCACCTTCTACCTTGTAACCGTTGCTGATGATCTCACGGATCTTACCAGCCTGGTCATCGGTCCAGTCCTTTACCTTGATGTCTTTGTCAATGCCGGCTTCTTCCAAGATTTTTGCCGAGCTACTGCGACCTATACCGTAAATGTAGGTCAGGGCGATCTCACCACGCTTGTTCTGAGGGAGGTCTACACCAACAATTCTTATTGCCATATTTGTTTTTGTTTATTGCGGAAAGTGGATGTTAACCCTGACGCATTTTCATTTTAGGGTTCTTCTTGTTAATCACAAACAGACGGCCTTTGCGACGCACGATCTTGCAATCTGCTGACCGCTTCTTTAATGATGCTCTTGTTTTCATATGTTTTTTTATTTGTATCTGAACACTATTCTTCCTTTCGAAAGATCGTACGGACTCATTTCAACCTTCACCTTGTCACCGGGCAAAATTTTAATGTAGTGCATACGCATCTTGCCGGAGATGTGGGCGGTGATTTCGTGCCCGTTCTGTAATTCTACACGGAACATTGCATTGCTCAATGCTTCAACGATTGTTCCGTCTTGTTCAATAGCAGCTTCTTTTGCCATATTAAGATTTTTGACTTTCTATCTTTTCGATTTCTTCGAACGATGACAAGATATCGGCCTTGCCGTGATGGACGGCTATGGTATGCTCGAAGTGAGCGGCACATTTGCCGTCGCGAGTGACAACTCCCCATTTGTCGGGCAGCATATACAACTCGTGAGTACCCATCGTTATCATTGGCTCAATAGCTATGCAAAGACCGTTCTTGATTTGCTTGCCCGTACCCTGTTTCCCGTAGTTGGGAACCTGCGGGTCTTCGTGCATCTCGTGTCCGATGCCGTGTCCCACGAACTCGCGGACTACTCCGTAGCCCTGGCTTTCGCAATGGTTCTGGACAGCATAGCCGATGTCGCCAAGGCGATGACCAGCAATGGTCTGTTCTATTCCCTTGTAAAGCGACTCCTTCGTTACCCGTAGGAGGTCTTTCACTTCGGGCGAGACTTCGCCGACACAGAACGTGTAGCAGGAGTCTCCGCAGAAACCGTCAATGAGCGTGCCGCAGTCAACTGAAACTATATCACCATCGCGGAGCGGTTCGTCATTGGGGATGCCATGCACGACAACGTTGTTGACAGAGGTGCAAATCGACGCGGGGAAAGGACCGCCAAACGGATTGGGGAAGCCCTTAAACGTAGGAACCGCGCCATGGTCTCTGATAAATTGTTCAGCCAAAGTGTCCAACTGTTTAGTTGTGACACCAGGCTCAACAATTTTTGCTATCTCAGCGAGCGTAGCGCTAACCAACAAGTTGGCTTTGCGCAGCAGCTCGATTTCGTCATCTGTTTTCAGATAAATCATTCAGGCATTCAAAGATTTAATAGGCAGCTACCTTCGTTGAACGCGTGCGAACATGTCCTGAATTGAGCAGTCCGTCATAGTGGCGCACCAAAAGGTGGCTTTCAATCTGCTGCAGAGTGTCAAGAACAACACCTACGAGGATCAGCAACGACGTACCTCCAAAGAACTGGGCGAAATCCTGCTTAACGCCAAACAGACCAGCAAAAGCGGGGAGGATGGCAATCAGCGCAATGAAGAGCGACCCAGGGAAGGTGATGCGCGACATTACATCGTCCAAGTAGTCAGCTGTCGGCTTGCCCGGTTTAACGCCAGGGATGAAACCGTTGTTGCGTTTCATATCCTCGGCCATCTGAACGGGGTTGAGCGTGATAGCTGTATAGAAGTAAGTGAATGCTACAATCAGAATTACAAATACCACATTGTAAAGGACACTCGTATGATCCAAGAACTGGGTCATAGCCCAACTGCCTCCGTCCTTGGAAACAGTCTGAGCGAGAGTCAGGGGGATAAACATGATAGCCTGTGCGAAGATGATAGGCATCACGTTGGCAGCAAAAAGCTTCAAGGGGATGTACTGGCGAGCTCCGCCTACCGCACGGTTGCCCTCAATACGCTGAGCGTACTGAACAGGTACCTTGCGAGTAGCCTTTACCAACATGATAGCCAAAGCCATCACGAAGAGAAGGGCAATAATCTCGAAGAGGAACTTTATCAAGCCGCCGCCCTCAGCACCGCTGAAAGCCGTGACGAACTCGGCAACAAACGCACTCGGCATGCGGGCGATGATACCAATCATAATGATCAGCGAAACGCCGTTGCCAACACCTTTGTCCGTGATTCTTTCACCAAGCCACAGGATAAACATACTACCTGCCGCAAGAATAATCGTAGACGAGAACATGAACCAAAAACCGTCTCCAACCAAGAAAGCCCCTGAACCAGCGGTCTGAGCTTTAAGGTTAATCAGATACGTCGGAGCCTGGAAGAGCAGAATTGCAATTGTCAGCCAACGAGTGTACTGATTGATTTTTCTACGACCACTCTCGCCCTCGCGCTGCATCTTCTGGAAGTAAGGCACCGCGATTGCAAGGAGCTGGATAACAATCGATGCAGATATGTAAGGCATGATACCCAAGGCGAACACCGAAGCATTCGAGAAGGCACCACCCGAGAACATATTCAACAAGGACATCAATCCTTCGTTCGTCTGAGCCTGAAGAGCCTGCAAGCGAGCAGGGTCAATGCCAGGGAGAACCACGAACGAACCGAAGCGGTATATAGCTACGAAGAGAATCGTGATGAGGAGACGCGTGCGCAAGTCCTCAATTCTCCAAATGTTCTTGATGGTCTCGATTATTTTTTTCATCGAAGTAATGATTGATTAGATTTTTGTAGCGGTGCCGCCGGCTGCTGTGATAGCTGCTTCGGCTGACTTTGAGAATGCGTGAGCTTCAACAGCCAATTTAGCTTTGAGTTCACCATTGCCAAGAATCTTCACCAACTGCTTTGAAGAAATGATGCCAGCCGCACGGAGTTCGTCGATGCCGATCTTCTCATAGCTCTTGGCTTCAGCCAAAGCCTGAAGAGTAGACAGGTTGACAGCCTTGTACTCGATGCGATTGATATTCTTAAAACCAAATTTGGGAAGACGACGCTGCAAAGGCATCTGACCACCTTCGAAACCAATCTTCTTGCTATAACCAGAACGCTGCTTAGCACCCTTGTGACCGCGGGTAGAAGTACCGCCCATGCCAGAACCGGCACCGCGACCTACACGCTTGCAAGAATGAGTTGCACCATTAGCTGGTTTCAATGTATGTAATTTCATGAGACTTCTTTATTTGAGAATTATTCTACAACCGTTACTAAGTGGTGTACCTTGCGAATCATGCCGCGGATGATAGGAGAGTCCTCCTTTTCCACAATGTGGTTCAACTTGGTAAGGCCCAGCGCATCGAGTGTGCGCTTTTGATCCTTGGGAGCACCGATACGGCTCTTCGTCTGTTGTATCTTAATCGTTGCCATATAAAATTATCCTCTGAATACTTTTTCCAAAGACACACCGCGGTGCTGAGCCACCGTGCGTGCATCACGCATTTCACTCAAAGCCAAGATAGTGGCCTTTACGAGATTGTGAGGATTGGAAGAACCCTTTGATTTGGCAAGAACGTTCTTGACACCGACACTCTCAAACACGGCACGCATTGCGCCGCCGGCCACAACACCAGTACCCTCAGAAGCAGGACGGATAAGCACGTCAGCGCCACCGAAACGAGCTGCTTGTTCATGGGGGACAGTACCCTTCAGAACGGGGACCTTGATCAAATTCTTCTTAGCTGCCTCTACGCCCTTAGCGATGGCGGCGGTAACTTCGCCAGCCTTGCCCAGGCCGTAACCGATGACACCCTTGCCGTCACCTACCACAACGATTGCGGCGAAAGTGAACGTGCGGCCACCCTTGGTTACTTTGACAACACGATTGATAGCAACGAGTCTATCCTTTAATTCTTCTGCGTTTACGTTTACTCTGTTTGCCATAATCTAATTAGAATTTAAGTCCGCCTTTGCGGGCACCATCTGCAACTTCCTTAACACGGCCATGGTAGAGGTAACCGTTACGGTCGAACACTACCTCTGTGATGCCGGCTGCAATAGCCTTTGCGGCAACAGCCTCACCAACCTTGGCAGCCTGCTCTTTCTTGGGCATTGCTTCGAAGCCCAGTGAAGAAGCCGATACGAGAGTAGAAGAAGTCTCGTCGTTGATAACTTGAACGTAGATCTGCTTGTTGCTGCGGAACACCGTCAAACGAGGACGAGCGGCAGTGCCAGAGATCTTATTACGAACCCGATATTTGATTTTTACGCGTCTTTGTTCTTTTTTCGTAGTCATAATCTTACAGATTTAAATTACTTAGCACCAGCAGACTTACCAGACTTGCGACGGATCTGTTCGCCTACATAGAGGATACCCTTGCCCTTGTAAGGTTCAGGTTTGCGGAAAGAACGGATTTTAGCGCATACAAGACCGAGGAGCTGCTTGTCGGCAGACTCGAGGGCGATATACGGGTTTTTGTTTCTTTCGGACTTCGTCTCAACCTTGATTTCGGGGGGGAGCTGAAGGAAGATGCTGTGAGTGTAACCCAGAGCGAACTCCACGAGATTCCCCTGATTAGATACACGGTAACCTACACCTACGAGTTCCATTTCCTTCTTATAACCCTCAGAAACACCAACAACCATGTTGTTTACAAGAGCGCGGTACAAGCCATGGAAAGCCTGCTTCTGCTTTGTTTCAACAGTGTCGTTCGCTTCGTCAATGGCGAAGGTCACTTCGTTGTTTTCGATTGTGACGATGATGGAAGGATCAACAGCCTGGCTGAGCTCACCCTTCGGTCCTTTTACGGACACTACATTATCCTTCAGGGTAACAGTTACACCTGCAGGGATGTTAATCGGCAATTTACCTATTCTAGACATTTTGTTCCTCCTAAATTAATATACGTAGCAAAGAACTTCGCCGCCGATCTTCAAGTCTGCGGCAGCCTTGTTTGTCATCACACCCTTAGAAGTAGAGATGATAGCGATACCAAGACCGTTGATAACACGGGGCATCTCGCGATAGCCAGTGTACTTACGCATACCAGGCTTAGAAATGCGAGTGAGCTTCTTGATAGCGTTCACCTTAGTCTGAGGATTGTACTTGAGAGCAATCTTGATAGTTCCCTGAGGACCTTCTTCCTCAAACTTGTAGTTAAGGATGTAACCCTGATCGAAGAGGATCTTAGTGATATCCTTCTTCAAATTTGACGCAGGCACTTCCACCACGCGGTGCTTTGCCTGGATAGCATTACGCAAACGCGTAAGGTAATCTGCTATAGGATCAGTCATTTGTTTGGATTGTTTAATTAATCGGGGAGTCCCCGACAATATTAAATAATGAATTAGTTGGTTTGCTAACGCAAGCGAGCGAGCTGAACTTAGCGGCTGTGCGCCATCGCCCAGCAAGACTCGCATAAGGATGCTGGACTTAGATTACCAGCTTGCTTTCTTTACGCCCGGGATAAGACCGCTTGACGCCATCTCGCGGAACTGAATACGAGAGAGACCGAAGAGGCGGATATAGCCCTTGGGACGACCCGTAATCTTGCAACGGTTGTGCAGACGGATAGGATTGGCGTTGCGAGGGATCTTCTGGAGCTTGCGAGCAGCCTCGTAAGCTTCAACGGGATCATTCGACTTATTGACAATTTCCTTAAGAGCTGCACGTTTGGCGGCATACTTAGCGACGAGCTTGGCACGCTTTACCTCGCGTGCTTTCATTGACTCTTTTGCCATAGTTTCGAATTAGTTTTTAGCGTTTTTAAAAGGAAGACCGAATTCCTTGAGCAGAGCATAACCCTCTTCGTCAGTCGGAGCTGATGTAACGAAAGTGATGTTCATACCGAGGATGCGATCGATAGTGTCGATGTTGATTTCAGGGAAGATGATCTGCTCCTGAATACCGAGCGTGTAGTTGCCACGGCCATCGAACTTGCTTTCAATACCCTTGAAGTCGCGGATACGGGGCAGAGCCACGCGAACCAGTTTCTCCAAGAACTCATACATACGCTCGCGACGGAGAGTAACCATTACGCCGATAGGCATCTTCTTACGAAGCTTGAAGTTTGCAACGTCCTTCTTGGAAACCGTAGCAACAGCCTTCTGACCTGTGATGGCAGAGAGTTCGTTGATAGCAACGTCGATGATTTTCTTGTCAGCGGTAGCGATACCCAAGCCCTGGTTGATCACAATCTTCTTCAACACGGGGATCTGCATTGACGAAGAGTAGTTGAACTGCTTCATGAGAGCAGGGGCAATACGCTCTGCATATTCTTTCTTAAGTTGTGCTGTATTACTCATTACTTAATCTCCTCTCCTGATTTTTTAGCGAAACGTACCAACTTGCCCTCATCGTTCTTACGGCGACCGATACGAGTAGGCTTACCAGTCTTGGGGTCAACTACGTTCAGGTTAGAAATGTGAATAGGAGCTTCCATCTTTACGATGCCGCCCTGAGGATTCTTGGCGCTGGGCTTTTGGCTTTTCGAAACGATGTTCAAGCCCTCAACGATAGCGCGCTGCTTCTCAACGAGAACCTTGATCACCTTTCCTGTTTTGCCTTTGTCCTCACCGGCGTTTACATAGACGGTGTCGCCTTTTTTGATATGTAACTTACTCATTACTTTCTGTGTAATCTGGATTAAAGTACTTCAGGTGCCAAAGACACGACCTTCATGTTGACAGCGCGGAGTTCACGAGCCACAGGACCGAAGATACGACTACCCCTCAGTTCGCCTGCATTGTTGAGCAACACGCAAGCGTTGTCATCAAAACGGATGTAGGAACCGTCAGCACGACGGATTTCTTTCTTAGTACGTACGATCAAAGCCTTTGATACGGCACCTTTCTTAATATCACTTGACGGGATGACGTTCTTTACAGAAACGACAATCACATCACCGACAGAAGCGTAGCGACGCTTCGTGCCACCGAGAACACGGATGCAGAGAGCTTCGCGAGCACCGCTGTTATCGGCAACAGTCAATCTTGATTCTGCTTGTATCATAATTATTTAGCTCTTTCTACAATTTCAACAACTCTCCAACGCTTAGTCTTGCTCAAGGGACGAGTTTCCATGATGAGCACGGTATCACCGATGTTGCAATCGTTCTTCTCGTCGTGAGCGTGATACTTCTTCGTCTTAGAGATGAATTTACCATAAATGGGGTGCTTTTCCTTGAACTTAGCAGCTACAACAATGGTTTTGTCCATCTTGTTGCTAATCACGACACCCTGTCTTGTTTTTCTTAAGTTTCTAGCTTCCATCTGGACCATTATTACTTGTTGTTAAGCTCAATTTCTCTCAACACTGTCTTCAAACGCGCGATAGTACGGCGCTGTTCCTTAATCTGCGAAGGATTTTCCAGAGGAGAGATGCTGTGGTTAAGCACCAGCTGATTGTACTTTGCAACCTCTTCTTCGATACGCTGCGAAAGTTCAGCTGCAGGAATTTGACGTATTTCTGAAATCTTCATGATTAAGCGTTTTTGTCGTAATCGTGTCTTACAACGAATTTAGTGGTAACGGGGAGTTTCTGCGCTGCGAGGCGGAGAGCTTCCTTAGCTACTTCGAAAGGTACACCTTCGATTTCGAAAATGATGCGGCCCGGAGTGATGGGGAACACATAGCCCACGGGATCACCCTTACCCTTACCCATACGCACGTCAGCAGGCTTCTTTGTAATGGGTTTGTCCGGGAAGATGCGGATCCAGCTCTGACCCTCACGCTGCATGTAACGAGTCATTGCGATACGGGCGGCTTCAATTTGGCGACCGGTAAGCCAGTGCGTGTCAAGGCTCTTAATGCCGAAGCTACCAAAAGCGAGTTGGTTGCCACGCTGAGCGTTGCCTTTGCAACGGCCTTTTTGCGGTCTTCTGTATTTTGTTCTTTTTGGCTGTAACATAATACTCTAACTGAATAATCTCTGATTAGCGATTGTTGTTTCTCTTGTTACGGAAACGGCGACCGTTGAAGTTGCCATTGCCGCGTGCATCCTTCTCCTGGTTGAAGTTAGGAGCGAGGTCGCGCTTGCCGTAAACTTCGCCACGGCAGATCCAAACCTTGATACCGAGCAGACCTACCTTAGTGAGAGCCTCGCACTGGCAGTAGTCAATGTCGGCGCGGAGAGTGTGCAGGGGAGTACGTCCTTCCTTGAACATTTCCTTGCGTGCCATTTCGGCACCGTTCAGACGGCCGCAGATCTGCACCTTGATGCCCTCAGCACCCATGCGCATAGCGTTGGCGATGGCCATCTTGATAGCGCGACGGTAAGCGATCTTGCCCTCCACCTGGCGGGCGATGCTCTTGCCTACGATGTTAGCGTCGAGGTCGGGCTTCTTCACTTCGAAGATGTTGATCTGAACATCCTTGTCAGTGATCTTCTTCAACTCTTCCTTCAGCTTGTCAACCTCTGCGCCGCCCTTACCGATGATGATACCCGGACGAGCTGTGCAAACAGTGATGGTGATGAGCTTCGGAGTGCGTTCGATAACGATACGAGATACGCTTGCCTTAGCGAGGCGTGCGTCGAGATACTTACGGATTTTGCTGTCTTCAAGAAGGTTGTCACCAAAATTACGACCGCCGAACCAATTAGAATCCCAACCGCGAATAATACCAAGTCGGTTACTTATCGGATTTACTTTTTGTCCCATATCGATTAATCATTTGTTTTTGTACCCACGAAAATAGTCACGTGGTTTGAACGTTTACGAATTCTGTAACCGCGACCTTGAGGAGCCGGACGCATACGCTTGAGCGTTACACCCTCGTCAACAAAGATTTTAGTTATGTACAATTCGCCATCTTCGGCTTTGCGGTCATTCTTCTGTTCCCAGTTAGCGATGGCCGAGAGGAGCAGCTTTTCAACTACTGCCGATGCAGCCTTCTTTGAGAACTTGAGAGTGCCGAGAGCGCGGTTCACCTCCATGCCGCGAACCATGTCTACCACGTAGCGCATTTTTCGGGGTGAAGAAGGAACATTCTGCGCCTTTGCAAAATATTGGGTCTTCAGGGCTTCCTTTCGGTTGTTAGCCGCTATTCTTTTTCTTGCTCCCATTATTTAATTATTCTTTTGTTTCAATGGATTGGAATGTCCTGCTTACTTCTTCTTGTTACCAGCATGACCGCCAAACTTGCGGGTGGGTGCGAACTCACCGAGCTTATGGCCAACCATGTTTTCAGTAACGTAAACAGGGATGAATTTGTTTCCGTTGTGAACTGCAATGGTGTGTCCCACGAAGTCGGGGGAAATCATTGAAGCTCTGGCCCAAGTCTTCACCACGTTTTTCTTGCCGCTTTCGTTCATTGCAAGAACTTTCTTTTCAAGAGAAACTGCGATGTACGGACCTTTCTTAAGAGAACGACTCATAAATTCTTCGTTGTTTTAGTGCTTGTTACTTTTTACGTCTCTCAATAATGTACTTGTTCGACTGCTTCTTAGGAGCTCTTGTCTTCAAGCCCTTAGCATACAAACCAGTACGTGAACGCGGGTGACCACCGCTCTGGCGACCTTCACCACCACCCATCGGGTGATCAACAGGGTTCATAACCACACCACGGTTGTGAGGACGACGTCCCATCCAACGTGAGCGACCTGCCTTACCAGAAGATTCGAGTGCATGGTCTGAGTTGCCTACGCTACCGATAGTAGCCTTGCAAGCACTAAGGATTTGGCGAGTTTCGCCCGAGGGCAATTTGATCACGCAATACTTGCCTTCACGAGAAGTGAGCTGCGCAAAGTTGCCGGCAGAACGAACGAGCAATGCGCCCTGGCCCGGACGGAGCTCAATGTTGTGGATAACCGTACCCACGGGGATGTTCTGCAAGGGGAGAGCGTTGCCTACTTCGGGAGCAGCTTCTGCGCCCGACATCAGCTGGTCGCCAACCTTCAATCCATTAGGAGCAATAATGTAACGTTTTTCACCGTCTGCGTAGAAGAGCAATGCGATGCGAGCCGAACGGTTAGGATCGTACTCAATTGTCTTTACGACTGCGGGTACACCGTCTTTCTCACGCTTGAAGTCGATGAAACGCAACTTTCTCTTGTGGCCGCCGCCAAGATAACGCATAGTCATCTTACCGGTGTTGTTGCGGCCACCCGAAACGCGCTTACCGTAAACGAGAGATTTTTCTGGTACGGATGCAGTAATTTCTTCGAACGTACCAATAACTTTGTGTCTCTGCCCCGGTGTAGTGGGCTTAAATTTACGTACTGCCATTATTTATTTAGATATTGCTGTAGAAATCGATATTTTCGCCCTCTTTCAGGGTTACGATAGCTTTCTTGAAAGCATTTGTGCGGCCGTGAACGAGACCTGCCTTGGTGTAGCGAGACTTGTTCTTGCCTGCATACTTGATTGTGTTCACGCTGACAACGTTCACGCTGTACAGAGCTTCAACTTCTGCCTTAATCTGAAGTTTGTTAGCTTCAGGACGCACGATAAAGCTGTACTGGTTCAGCTTATCTGTCAGCCCGTTTGCCTTTTCAGACACGAGTGGTTTGATAATGAATGCCATTTTCTGTTGCTATTTTTACTTTGTTAAGACAGCTTCAATCAGGGGGAGTGCGCTTTCCGTCACAACCATCGTCTTAGCGTCGAGAACGCCGTAAGTGTTGATGTTTGCAGCGATAGCCACCTTCGTCTTCTGGATGTTGCGTGCCGACAGGTAAACATTCTTGTTTGCCTCGGGGAGAACGAAGAGCGTCTTCTGGTCAGCTACCTTCAGGTTGTTGGCGATTTCGATGAACGCCTTAGTCTTGGGAGCCTCGAAAGCGAAGTCCTCTACTACTACGAGTGCGTTCTCCTGAACCTTGTAAGAGAGTGCGCTGCGACGAGCGAGAGCCTTTGTCTTCTTGTTCAACTTGAAGCTGTAATCGCGGGGTTTGGGACCGAATACGCGGGCACCGCCTACGAGAACGGGCGAGTTGATATCACCGCGACGAGCGCCGCCGCCACCCTTCTGACGACCGAGTTTGCGGGTAGAACCGCTCATTTCACTTCTTTCTTTCGACTTTGCCGTACCCTGACGCTGTGCAGCGAGATACTGCTTTACATCGAGGTAGATAGCGTGGTCGTTGGGCTCAATGCCAAATACGCTGTCGTTAAGGGTTACCTTGCGACCGGTATCTTCACCTTTTATATTGAATACACTAACTTCCATTGCTTACTTCTCGATAATTACGATTGAACCTTTGCAACCGGGAACAGAACCCTTGATAAGAAGAAGGTTGTGTTCGGGGATTACCTTTAACACTTTGAGGTTTTGAGTCGTTACGCGGTCGCCGCCCATCTGGCCGCCCATGCGCAGACCCTTGAATACCTTGGCAGGGTAAGAACATGCGCCGATAGAACCCGGCTTGCGCAGACGGTCATCCTGACCGTGCGTGCTCTGGCCTACACCGCCGAAACCGTGACGCTTCACAACGCCCTGGAAACCCTTACCTTTTGAAGTGCCGATCACGTCAACGAAGCTAGCGTCGTTGAAGAGTTCCACTGTCAAAGTGTCGCCCAAATTCAGCTCCTGTTCGAAGCCCTTGAATTCTGCCAAATGACGCTTGGGGGTTACGCCGGCCTTCTTGAAGTGGCCCATCAAAGGAGCAGTAGTATTCTTCTCCTTAGCTTCCTGGAAACCAACCTGAACGGCTGCATAGCCATCTTTCTCGACGGTCTTAATTTGCGTCACAACGCAAGGACCTACCTCGATAACAGTGCATGGCACATTCTTGCCCTCGGCACTGAAAACGGATGTCATTCCGATTTTTTTTCCTAATAATCCTGGCATTTCAGTATTATGAAATAAAATGTAAATTGTTTTCTGTTCCGTCGCCCAAGGCTTCATGATTGCCGCGGGTCGGATAGGTTATTGCTAACCTTGGGGCGTTCAGCCCCGTAAAAAGAAGCAGGTATCTTGCGTGTCCTACTTTCGGATTGCAAAGATACCGCTTTTCCATTTCTTGGCAAATACCGTCGCCTCTTTTTTCTGAAAATCAGCCGATTTTGGTATTCATTACCCTTTTCCGGGCAGGAAACAGCTGAAAAACGCTGGGTAAAGGCAGCAATAACCACAAGAAAGCCCCGAGCTCAAAGCGAGCCGGGGCTTTCTTGTGGTTAACCGCTTGCGGTCAATGTGGGTGTACTATACCTTGATTTCCACTTCTACGCCGCAGGGGAGTTCGAGCTTCATCAGAGCGTCTACAGTCTTTGCGGTAGAGCTGTAGATGTCGATGATGCGCTTGTAAGAGGAAATCTCAAACTGTTCGCGGCTCTTCTTGTTAACGAAGGTAGAGCGGTTCACAGTGATGATGCGCTTGCGTGTGGGAAGGGGGATAGGACCGCTTACTACGGCACCTGTTGCCTTCACGTTCTTAACGATCTTCTCAGCTGACTTTTCAACGAGAGTGTGATCGTAGCTTTTCAGCTTGATACGGATTTTCTGACTCATTGTATGGTTTGTGTAAGTGAAATCTCCGTCCGGCGGGCGGGGTAAGAGTCATTCGTTACCCCGTTGCCGGATGAAGGAGTTTGATTTGTTTGCTTGGAAAGCGTTGATTACTTCACGAGGTCTACGCGACCCTTGATTTCCTCGAGTACGCTGCGTGCGATGCTCGACGATACGGGAGCGTGGTGGTCGTACTGCATAGAGCTTGAAGCACGGCCTGAAGTGATGGTACGGAGAGCTGTTACATAGCCGAACATCTCTGCCAGAGGCACCATAGCCTTCACGATGCGCGCACCGCTGCGGCTGGTTTCCATGCCTTCTACCTGACCGCGACGCTTGTTCAAGTCACCGATTACGTCACCCATGTTCTCCTCGGGAGTAACAACTTCGAGCTTCATGATGGGTTCCATCAGCACGGGGCCAGCCTGAGCGCAAGCGTTCTTGTAAGCCTGGAGTGCAGCGATTTCGAACGACAACTGGTCGGAGTCAACGGGGTGGAACGAACCGTCGAGGAGTTCTACCTTGAGGCTGTCCAAGGGGAAGCCGCCGAGCACACCGCTCTTCATGGCGCTTTCGAAGCCCTTCTGTACAGAGGGGATGAATTCCTTGGGGATGTTACCGCCAGTCACCTTGTTTTCGAACTGCAGACCGCCTTCCTTGAAGTCTTCGTCAACAGGACCTACGTTTACGATGATGTCGGCAAACTTACCGCGACCACCCGACTGCTTCTTGTAAACCTCGCGGAGGTTAACCGTCTTGGTGATGGCTTCCTTGTAGTTCACCTGGGGCTTACCCTGGTTACATTCCACCTTGAACTCACGCTTCAGACGGTCGATAATGATGTCGAGGTGAAGCTCACCCATACCCGAGATAACGGTCTGGCCGCTCTGCTCGTCGGTCTTAACGGTGAAGGTGGGGTCTTCCTCAGCCAGCTTGGCCAAGCCCTGCGACAATTTGTCGAGGTCCTTCTGCGTCTTAGGCTCAACGGCGATACCGATAACGGGATCGGGGAAGTCCATAGACTCGAGCACGATGGGTGCGTCTTCGTCGCAGAGGGTGTCACCCGTGTGGATATCCTTGAAACCTACACCTGCGCCGATGTCACCTGCGGAGATAACTTCAACGGGGTTCTGGTGGTTGGAGTGCATCTGGAACAGACGGCTCACACGTTCCTTCTTGCCCGAACGGGTGTTGTAGGTGTACGAACCGGCTTCGATCTTACCCGAGTAAACGCGGAAGAAGGTCAGACGGCCCACATAGGGGTCAGTGGCGATCTTGAACGCGAGGGCCGAAGTGTGCTCGTCCTCAGAGGGCTTGCGGTCTTCCTCTTCGCCCGTGTCGGGGTTGGTACCGATGATGTTGGGCGTATCGAGGGGAGAGGGAAGGAACATACAAACGTAGTCGAGCAACGTCTGCACACCCTTGTTCTTGAAGGAAGAACCCTGCGTCATGGGCACGATGCTCATAGAGAGCGTACCCTTGCGGATAGCAGCGATGATTTCCTCTTCGGTGATCGATGAGGGATCTTCGAAGAACTTCTCCATGAGAGCCTCGTCGCATTCAGCGGCCGTTTCCACCATCTTGTCGTGCCATTCCTGAGCTTCAGCTTGCAGTTCGGCGGGGATGTCGTCAATTTCGTATTCTGCGCCCATCGTCTCATCGTGCCAGAAGATAGCCTTCATCTTGATGAGGTCGACGATACCCTTGAAGTTCTCCTCAGCTCCGATAGGAATTGAGATCACACAGGGGTTAGCGCCGAGGATAGCCTTCATCTGGCGCACCACTTCGAAGAAGTCGGCACCCGAGCGGTCCATCTTGTTCACGTAGCCGATACGGGGCACGTTGTACTTGTCGGCCTGGCGCCACACCGTCTCAGACTGGGGTTCCACGCCGCCCACTGCGCAGTAAGTAGCCACTGCGCCGTCGAGTACGCGGAGCGAACGCTCCACCTCAGCCGTGAAGTCCACGTGTCCCGGAGTGTCAATCAGGTTGAGCTTGTACTGCTTGTCGTTCCAGTTCCAGAAGCAAGTAGTAGCAGCCGAGGTGATAGTGATACCGCGCTCCTGCTCCTGGGCCATCCAGTCCATGGTAGCGCCACCGTCGTGCACCTCACCGATTTTGTGCGTCTTACCCGTGTAGAACAGGATACGCTCAGACGTAGTGGTTTTACCGGCATCGATGTGAGCCATGATACCGATATTACGCGTTAAATGTAAATCGACTTTTGCCATCGTTGTGTATTCTCAATAAATGTTAGAAACGGAAGTGTGCGAATGCACGGTTAGCCTCGGCCATGCGGTGCATGTCTTCTTTGCGCTTGAATGCGCCGCCCTGCTCGTTGTAAGCGTCCATGATTTCGGCTGCGAGCTTGTCGGCCATGGTCTTGCCGCCGCGCTTGCGAGCGTAGCCGATCATGTTCTTCATCGACACAGACTCTTTGCGGTCGGGACGGATTTCCGTAGGCACCTGGAACGTGGCACCACCGATGCGGCGGCTCTTCACCTCCACCTGCGGAGTGATCTTGTCGAGAGCTTCCTTCCAGATTTCGAGCGCGCTCTTTTCCTGGTCCTTCATCTTCTCGCCAACGATTTCGAGGCTCTTGTAGAAGATTTCATACGAGATGGTCTTCTTGCCGTCGTACATCAGGTGGTTTACGAACTTAGACACTTTCTGATCGCCGAACACGGGATCGGGAAGAATCACGCGCTTCTTTGGTTTTGCTTTTCTCATTTCGAGTAGTTGGTTTTGTTAAGGCTGCAATTGTTGTCTTCAACGCCCCTCGGGGGTGTTTACTCAACCTTTGCTCACCAAGTTGTTTATATATATAATGTGTATGCCCTATGCCTCGGGCCGAGTTTCTGGGGTAAAAAAGCAAAGCAAATGCGCAAACGGGAGTATTCGCCGGAACGGGCCGCAACTGACGGGCGTGCCTCACACGCCACGGCGGCTTTCATCATTTCCTGAACGCTCGCTTTTGCACATTTGCTTCGGGCTATTCTTACTTCTTAGCGGCCTTGGGTCGCTTTGCACCGTACTTAGAACGGCGCTGTGTGCGGTTAGCCACGCCGGCGGTATCGAGCGTACCGCGAACGATGTGGTAGCGCACACCGGGGAGGTCCTTCACACGACCGCCGCGCACCAGCACGATGCTGTGTTCCTGCAGGTTGTGACCTTCACCGGGGATGTAGGAGTTAACCTCCTTAGAGTTTGTCAAACGCACACGGGCAACCTTACGCATTGCCGAGTTAGGCTTCTTCGGGGTTGTGGTGTAAACACGCACACACACGCCGCGGCGCTGAGGGCACGAATCGAGCGCAGGAG
Organism: bacterium; assembly: GCA_963661625.1. Classification (GTDB taxonomy): domain Bacteria; phylum Bacteroidota; class Bacteroidia; order Bacteroidales; family Bacteroidaceae; genus Alloprevotella. The sequence continues at coordinate 21,562 of CAVLCM010000001.1, read as the reverse complement.
ACTTGCTCTTGTCTGCTGCCACGTGTCTGCCCTTTCTTACCAATTGTGAAATAGTAGGCATTGTTGAAATTTTTATTGTTGTATTATTGTTTCGTTTCTTGAACCAGTAGCGAACGGGATATACTACACCATTCGGGCTGCAAAGTTAGCCACTTTTTTCCACACGGCCAACAGTTGCACAAGCCTGATACTAAGTTTTTTCTTGACTTCGTCAATGCGTCACCCAAATCAGTTTTCGGAGGTTCCTAACCCGAAAAGCGGCTTTATGGCAAGATGCTTCTCAGTGAGTAACAGCGTTTTGTGAATATGCGATGAGTGAACGTACGTCATGAGGGTGAGTGAACGTACGTCTATAACTCGAGTGAACGTACGTCTATAAGTAGAGTGAACGTACGTCTATAAATAGAGTGAACGTACGTCATTAAAGAGGGTGAACGTACGATGAATGAAAGGATGGAAAACGGAATGGTGAATATAAAACACGTAACTCGTTGATTTTCAATATGCGCCATTTGGTGGCGCAAAAAAATTGCACCAGCGGCGAGAGAAAACCTGAGCAATGCGTTGGGTTGTTTTATCGGACAGAAATAAGAACGTTTAGGACAACATTGCCATTAGAACCATGTCGCAAGGCCCCTAAATTGTCATTTTGCAAGACCAAACACCCCGAAATTTCGTAGATTGCACGAAAATCTTGCATTTTCATACAAATAAAGCGCAAAATTGCAATGCGTAAAAACATTTGTATCTACCTTTGCTGCGCAAAAGCGAAACGGCCGTTTGCGGCTTGAAAAGCACACCTTATATATATAGGAAGCATTAGCCGCTGCGCCGCCTAGCCAAATTGCCAAGAACACATCCCTTTTCTCTCTTCTGTTATTACTCTATAGGGGGGGGTAATTTTCATCGTCTTTTTACTTTTTAGACTCCGGCACACGCTTTTCCTGCATCCCGATGCTAGGATCGCGCGCCGTAACGGCATCGGATAAGTCTGCCCGACTTATCCAATGCCTTCCGAATGCCTTGTGCACACATCTCCAACCGCACACAGGCACGCGGAAAACGGGAAACGCACGAAGCAAGAATAAAAACCCTAACAAACAAAATACAATTATGAAAAGACTTTCTGTCCTCGCCCTTTCGGCAGCTGCTATGCTTGCCGCGGGCTGTTCGTCGGACGAAGTGGCTGTTGACGGCAATTCGTCAAACGGCGGATCAACATCCAATGGCAAAGCCTATGTGGCCCTCAACCTCAGCCTCCCCTCCACTTCGGGTGCCGGCGTGCGTGCCGACGTTGAATACAACCAAGGCGACCCTAAGGAGTACAACGTAAAGAGCCTTACGGTGGTTTACTTCGACAATAGTGGCAACTACATCAAGGACATCACTTACGATGCCAGCCAGCTCACGTGGAGCACGCCTCCCTCATCTGCCAACGGCATCACCACGCAGGCTACACTCCCCGTGGAGGAAATGGAGAACGGCAACAAAAAGCAGGTTCTTGTGCTTATCAATAACAAGGAAAACAAGGTTATTGATTGCAACGACAACGGTGATATCACTGAAACCAACAAATCTTGGACTGCCATCAAGGAAAAGACTTTGACAGCTCAGGCCGACGCTGAAAAGTTCACCGGCGCAGGAAAAGACCAGTTCTTCATGGCCAACTCTCCCCTCTCTGACGGCACGGAGTTGGTAACGGTTACTCCTTCCACGAAGATTGAAGAAGCTAAGGCTCAGGCCAAGACGGTTTACGTTGAGCGCGCAGTGGCTAAGGTTTCTTTGGATAAGAACGCCACCAACTTCACAGCTACAACTGACGGCACTAATTGGAAGACGACGGTTGGAACCAGCTCTTCCTACAAAAACGACGAAGTTACCATCCTGAACTGGACTTTAGACGTTACCAACAAGAGCGAATATGCTCTCCGTCATTACAATACTGATTGGAATACCTACGAGAACAACGTAGGCGGCAGCAACGGTATTCGTTTCAAAGACACGAACCACAGGCTTGAAGGCAGCATTGAGACTGAAGCTTACCGCACGCACTTTGCTACGGATCCCAACTTCAACACGGATGTGACTTATACTTCCGGCAACGTGGTAGACCTCAATTCTACTACTCTTCCCTTCAACTACGTGCAGAAAGACATGACGGCCGGTGAGGACGCTAATGCAGTTACAGAAGCCCTCACCACCTCCCTCTACTGCTTGGAGAACACCTTTGACGTAGCCCGTATGAAGGAAGGCAACACCACTCGCATCGTGGTGAAGGCTAAGTACCTCCCGAAATCCAACTTGGCTAACGGCAGTACTATTGCTGACGGCGACGACTGGTACACTATCGGTAACAGTTCGCTGGTTTACAGCGGCGAAAAGCTTGCTGAACTTGTTAAGGCTGCCATCGGTTCTACGAACACCGTTGCCATCGTAGCTGATAAGTTCAAGGCTGGCAAGGCAGACATCACCGAGGAATGCTTCACTGTTGACGGTGCTAACCTTACCTCTGAGCAACTGTCCGCAGCCCAGAAAGCCATCGGCCAAGTAACCACCTATAAGGGCGGTATCTGCTACTACACTTCGCTCATCAAGCACTTCGGCGATACTTATACTCCGTGGAACGGCACTACGAACTACACCGACGGAAGCGATGACAACACGAAGAACTACCTCGGCCGCTACGGCGTAGTGCGTAACAACAGCTACGTAATCACGCTCAACTCGGTGACGGCTCCGGGCAAGCCCGTAATCCCCACTCCGTCCAACGACCCGGACGACACGAAGAAGTACTACCTGCAGACCACTGTCAAGATTATGGACTGGGCTGTACGCAACAACTCTGTAGACTTCTAAGTCTGCCGGACAATCAAAAAACTCTCCCCCTTCCCCACTCCACGGGGAAAAGGGACACATCAATCCTGCACTGTTTCCTCCTGCCAAAACGGGGGAGGCAGTGCAAGATTGCTAAACACCCGGTGTTTAACAACACAAAGCTTACCCTGACGAATTAAGCAATGTCATACCGTAAACGCACTTTCATTTCCCTTGCCGCCCTGCACGCATGGTGCATGGCGCTGCTTGCCCTTTTGGTTTGCAGCTGCAGCGCAGACAACGGTACGGACGGCAACCAGCCGGCCGAGGACGCGTTTGCGAAAAACGGCGTTTACTTTGAACTGAGCGTGCGCAGCCAAAACACCAGCTACGCCACACGCGGCCCGCAGGGCGGCGAAACGGGCGACGGCACGGACTGGGGCTTCGAACGCGAACGAAAGGTGGAAAACGCCACCCTCCTGCTCTACTCCGACGCGAACGGGATAAACGGCAACGAGCAGACCGTCATCGCCCACGCGCTCTACGCCCCGCAGCTCACGGCCGTGACCGACGGGACGAACACCTACTACCGAACAGAACTTTTGCACGCCGACCGAAGCATCGACCGCGGCCTCTACCACATATTGGTGGTATGCAACATGGGCGACTGCACCCGCTTTGAAGGAATGACCCTGGGAGACGTGCGCAACGAGATAGAAACTACCCTCTACACGCAGACATCCTCCACCAACCCCGCCACGGCCACCAACTTCGTGATGGCGCAGGCCGACGATGCCACCGTCGACCTCAACTCGGCCACGGGCGGCATTGCCAACCCCATAAGTATCAGTGTCTCGGTGGAACGCCTCGCGGCACGAATCGACTTTTCGCCCGGCACGGCCCAGAAGAACGCCGCCGGCGACTACGACCTTTCCACCCACACCCTCACGCTCGACGACGGCACGACCGTTCAGGCCACGGGCTACACCTACAACGTAAAGAGCGTGACGGACAACACCGACAATGGTGACCTTTTCGTCCTCACCTCCGTTACGCCCATCAACCTCCTGCAATCGGGTATGCGCCTCGTGAAGTGCGTCTCCACCGACTACGACGGCACGTCGCCACCCTCATTCATGGGTGCGGAAACGAAAGACGCTGCCACCGGCCTTGCCACGAACTACGTCCTCGACCCCTGGACCACGCAGAAGCAAAGCACGGCCATTGCGGGCCTCGCCTACTCCAACACCTACGCCGAAGCCGTTGCCGGCACGCTCACCCCGGAAGCCGTGCGCAGCACCGACGCGTCAAACACTTACGAGGGCAACAGCTACTACATCCTCACCTACGCCCACGAAAACACCCTTACGCCCGAGAGCCGCAAAACGCTCTTCGCCACGGGCATAATGGCCTGCGGCTACTACGGCAAGATGAACGCCGACGGCACGCGCACCTACACTCCGAAAACATATTACTACTACATACGCCACGCCGACCCCAACAATTCGGGTTCGGACAACATCCCGATGAAGTACGGCATCGTGCGCAACAACATCTACCGCATCCACATCAACCGCGTCACGTCGATGGGCATCATCCTCATCGAGGTGAGCGACTGGACGCCCATCATTGCGCCCGACATCGAGATGTAAGCCTTTCCCCGTCCAACTTTCTCTTAGTAGTCCTCCCCCCCATGTTTCTCCGCCACACTCTCTACATAGCGTTAGCCGGCCTTGCGTGCATGGCTTGCAGCAGCGAGCAGCCCGACGGCACGGCCACCGACCTGCCTGCCGGCTATTCGAGCATTCGCCTCGTGCTTGAACCGACAAGTCTCGACATCGGCTCGCGCTCCACGGCTTGGACCGACCCCAACGCCGCAGACGGCGAAATGTTCCAACAGGCTTACGTCGTCATGGCCAACAGCAGCGGCGAGGTAACGTCCATCCACAAGGTAACGCCCACAGCGGCCTCCGCCACCGAGACGGAGCGCGAGGTGGTGGCCTACATCACCACGGAGAACGGCGAGTACACCTTTTATAATATAGGAAACATCGAGCCCGAGACCGTTACGACCAGCGGTACGGACATCACGAGCGCCACGTTCAACGGACTGACTTTCACCGTGGGCAGTGCCGTCCCCGATGGCATAGCGGCCAGCACCAGTACGGGCGCGTTCAACAACTACGTTGTCCCCGCCACCGGCATCCCCATGACCAACATCGAGACGCACACGGTCAACAGCAATGAGACAATCATCCTGCAGCTCTACCGTCAGCTGGCGAAGATGCGCTTCGTGTTCACCAACGCCACGGAGCAGGCCCTCGGCATCACCGACGTGAGCGTGGGCGGCATCACAAAGGACAACACCACCATCTACTACTTTCCCCGAAAGAACGAGAACAACAGTCCCGTGGTGGAGTTCCCCACCGCGACCGACACCACCACGCTCAACTACTACCACAACGCCGACACGCCCTTCGAGCTGGCAGCCGACAACACGGCCCACTCACTGCCCGACGCATACCTCAACGAGAGCGCATCGCAGCACGCCACGGGGCGTTTTCCCCTGAGCGTCACGACTGTGCAGACGGCTGAGGACGGCACGCAGACCACCGACATCCGCCGTGCGCTCATCACGCTGGGCAACATTCCTCGCAACTCGTTCGTCCGCGTACCCGTCACGCTCACCGACTACGTGGTGGACTTCTCCGCCTTCTTCTATCCTCCCATCGGGGGCTACCCGGCCTTCACCATGGAAAAGCACGAGGAGGAGTTCTACGCCACGTTCTACGGCGAAGGCGATTTCCAGTTCATCCCCCGCGTGTACCGCTACGCCGACCGCAACAACCCCGAAAAGTGGTACTCGCTCAACGACACCGAACATATTGAGAGCTATACCCTGGTCGTGAGCGACACGCAGGGCATATTCAGCACGCAGCCCCACCTCGACCCCATCACGGGCGAAATACTCGGCACGCTCAGCGGCACAAAAGGCCGCGCCGCCGTCCGCCTCACCGTCTACATCAAGGTAAACGACACGCAAACGCAGGTGTACAACCGCACGGTTTATTTCGTGGTTGCGTAACCCCTTACGACATTGGGCAACGACCCTATCCCGACAAATGAAACGCCACGGGGCAAACGCCCCAACAACATAACATTTCATCTCTATGAAACGCCATACGCTTCTTCTGGTTTTGAACTTGTTCCTCATAGCCGCCCTCTTCCCGATGGCGGCATTTCGGCTTAATGCCCAGACCACTTCCACCACAACCGCCTACTTCCAGTTCAGCGGAATGGGCCGCACCGTGCTCTACGCCCCCTCGGCCGGCGCAGTGCAGTCGCCCGTAGTGGACAAAGGCACGCCCTCCGGCACGGGCTATAAGTGGACCCTCACGTTCACCACGACGGGCGACGAGACTACCGCTGTGCTCAAGAACGACGCAGGTTTGTATCTCCACTACGAGAACAATGCCTTCACCGCCGTCAGCGACGAGGCGCAAGCCACCACCTTCGTGTGGGCGGAGAACACCTATTGCACCGACACCAACCAATACACCAACGAAAAGCTCTCGCGCCACCAGCTCCTCATCCCCGGCAGTACCACCGAAGCTGTGGGCGTGCGTGGTGGCGAACTCCAAGTGGTGAAAGCCAATTCGCGCTTCGCTCAGGTTTACCTCGCCGAAAGCACCGTGGCAGGACCTGACCTCCCCGAAATGACGTCGGACATGTTCAACCGCTACGTCTACAACCTCGGTTTCCATTGGTTGGAGCAAAGCACATTTGGCTACTTGACCGCATGCACCTCTCACGACCCGCAAGCCTATCCGGAGAATGACACTTCCCTAGCGGAAAGTGCCTGGTTGTTGGAGGAAACGGGCGATTTGGGCAATTTCATTCTGAAGAACTCAGCCGGCTACTACCTGAAACAGACGAGTTCGAGCACGTACTATTCCGCCACGACAGACCTAAGCGAAGCCGTGGAATTTCAGCTCGTGGATGCCGTTGACCAAGGCGAGGTAAAGTACAACAAAGGTGCAAGCACACTGTCCGATGTCACCTGGGCAGACTTCTGGCAGCTGCGCAACGCCAAACTCGGCTACTACCTCTACGAGGGCGGCGGCGGAAAGTTTGGCGGTACGAGCAATACGTTTAGCAATGATTCATGGGGCGACAACAACCATGGCAGCTACTGCGGCGGTTCGAACCGTATGACGTTCATTGAGAAAAGCAAAAGTGTCACCACCGGCTCCTACGTCCAGTTCCCCGGCCAAGGCCGCCAAGCCCTCTACGAAAAGGACGGCGCAGTCTCCGCCGTCGACGTGATGACCGACTCCGTACCCACCGACCTCGGCTACCATTGGAAATTGGTGAAGGCATCCTCCGACGACGAAACCCTCTTCCGCCTCCGAAGCTACAACAACCGCTACCTCGTGGCAAGCAGCAAGGGCTTCACTGCCACCAACACAGAAGACGACGGCACGGTGTTCAGCGTGGATTACGACACCTACTATTCCGCAGAAACATCCACTCTCTTCAATTTACGACTCGCCGACAATACGGCGAAATCGCTCGGTGTGGACGAGAGCGGCAAGTTCGCCCTCGTTGATACCGGCACGCGCTATGCCGCCATGGGCTTTACGGAGCATATCTTAGGTCCCGACCGTCTGCTCCTCGACAGTATTGCCTACACCTTTTGCACCTTCTGGGCAAGTGGCACAGGCTATGCCCATGTCAGGGCCGATGCAGGAGCGACCCAAGTCTACGTCCTTGGCAACCAAAACAACACCCGCGACGCCTTCACCGCCGGCACCTTCAACAACGAGCCTTACCAATGGGTGCCCGTAAGCACCGACGACGGCAACGGCGACTTCTGCCTCTACAACGTGCGCGGCTACTGGCTCACCCAAAGTTCAATAAAAGACAATTTCTCCTTCACCACCGACTCCACCCAAGCCGCCCGCCTGCGCCTTGTGCCCAGCCTGACGAAGACCGACTCCATCTGGGTAAACTTCTGGCAGATAAAGAACGTGACGAACAGCAGTTTCAACAACTTCATGTTCTACGGCTACGACAATACTCTGGGCGGAACGAGCAACCGTGTCCCCGAAAACGAAGCCAACGGTATGGTCAACGGTAAGGGCAAATACAACAACTTGAACAACCGCATCGCCTTCGTACCAGCCGAGACCGACACCTCCTACGTCTACCGCTTCTTCAGCGCCCTCGGTTCGGTGCTGTTTTCCGACAACTCCCTCACTGGTGCTGCACCTTCCGCCCGCACCGACGTGTCCGCCGCAGAGGAGAAAGGCGCGCACTGGTCTTTGCAACGCAAGGGTCACTACCGCACCTTGAAGTCGGGCAACGGACTTTACCTGACCTACAACGCAACTGACGGCTTCGGCACCAGCACCAACGAAGCCGATGCCTACCGCTTCAAGAATATTGCCAACTCTTACGAAAACAACAACTGCTACCGTGCGGAACTCTTTTCCACCGACGGCATGCAGGTCCTTAGCGTCGACTTCCAAGGTACGGCGCAGACGAGCTATGCCCTGAAATGGGGCAATGCCAGCACGCGCTACTCCACGCTCCGCTACTACGTGATGCCCAATGCGCCCACCTATCCCAACTATAGTTTCAACGGGCAGAAGGCGCAAGCCTACCGCATCTTCACCAATGCCTCGCAGCTCGTCCTCGTAGACGGAAGCACCACCGACAGCGATGCCCAGGCCCTTTCCACTAAAGCACTCTCCGAGCACCGCGCTTCAACCTTCAAAAAGCAGGACAACGGCAACGACTTCTGGTTCTTCGAAACCTACGACACCGCCGACGACAACGGCGACGTGTACCTCCGTTCCTACGCCGGCCGCTACCTTGCCTACGATGCCACAAACTCCCGCTGCATCACCACCACCGACAAGTCGGCTGCCGCCCGCGTACGCCTCGTGGAGAACGATGCCAAATACCTCAACTGGCAGATAGAAATCATCGACTCTTCCCTCGGCACGAACAACGTGGTCTACTACAACAACGGCACGTTCACCGTCGGCTCGCCCAACAAAGACGCTGGCTACCTCGTCATTGAACCCGTCGAACTCCGTCCCACCTTCTACGAAGAAGAAGGCGGTGCGCTCCGCTTCCTACAATTTAAATACCTCGACGATGTGCCCTACATCACAAACGGCACACAGACCGACGCCACCCCGACAACCACAACCGGCACCTCCACCAGCGACATCACCCAACGCTGCTGGACCAACATCGGTTCGGACGACAACTTCGTGCTCCGCGCTGCCAATGGTTCTTTCCTTGCCTATGACGAAACAACACAAAGTTTCACCACAGCCGCAGATACCGCCACCGCCGCCCACTTCGCCCTCTTCCCCAACCTTCACGAGGGCAACTACGTGACGTGGTCCTTCGTGCTCCTCACCCGCAACGACGATGGCTCATACGCCTCGCCCACGGAAAGCTCGCAGTGCATTGTCCGCAACGACGACGGTTCGCTCACCCTCGGCACCTATGCCGACTACAAGGCTTCCGCCTTCGCTGCCATCTATTTCTCAACGCAAGTAACCGTAAACTTCAGCAACGATGAAGAGGGCACGTACTACTATGTGACCCTCTCTGCCGACACGTCCAAATTCCTCACCGACAACGACGACGGTGCTTTCGACGCCAACGGCCACGACAAACTCTCTACCGAATACTCCGAGCCTTACAACAGTCAGCTCTGGAGTTTCAGCGGTACGCACAACGACTTCGTCATGATGAGCCGCGACAGCGTGTACCTCTGCTGGAACAAAGACCCCGACGTTACTCCGGCACGCTTCTCCACCACCATCAACCGCGACGAAGCAGCCCACTTCTACATTTCCGGAACCGACGCCGACCTCGCCGCCGGCAGCTTTGCCGTGCAGCTCAAGAGCAGCGGTTTGGACGACGATGAAGCAATAGCCGACTACAGAGACAAATACATCTACTACTTCCCCGCCGACGGCAAGACCTGCGTGGGCCTCACCGACGACAATACGGCTCGCATGAAGGTGGCAAGCTGGAGTTTCAGCCAGCCCGAGGACTACTCCGCCTACGAAATCCTGCCCAAACGTTCCTACTTCGTTTACCGTGCGCAGAGCGAAACGCAGTCGCTCCCCAACTACATGGTGCAGCCCGACGCCGACTACGGTTTCACCACCAACGCCTACACGGGCGAGAAGGAGCAGGCCACCAACGTCTACACCGTGCACCACTACCTCAAGGACGGTACCGTGCGCACGCTCTACCTGCCGTCCATCCTTTATGAGAAAGGCCGCCCCACGTATAGTCCTACGAATATGCGCCTCTACCAGCGCTTGTACGACTACGAAACGGGATGCAACTTCAGCAACTTCCGCATTATCCCCACCTTCGCAAGCCGTCGCGCCTACAAAAACGGTACCGTGTTCGGCGCCAACCTCTGCCTGAACAACCAAACGTCGGGCAGCTACATTGCCAACGGCTTCACCTTTCAGATGCCTTTCCAAACGCCATCGGGCTACCGCTACACCGTGGCCTTGGACATGAGCGAGTACAGCGACTTTGTGGACTACTTCGGCGACAACGGCGTGAAGTACGACGCCTCCACCACCACCTCCGGCACCACCATTCCCCAAAACGCCAACCTCGTGGAGCCCACCCTCTCCAACCGCTGCCTCTTCGTCATCCACAACGCCCGCGAGATGGCCGACTCCATGCGCCTCTGCGTGGAGGGCAACGCTGGCGACCGCTGGCTTGAAACGCACACCGTTGCCTTCCCCAAGAAGAAGGTGAACTTCAAAAACTGCACCGTGCCCTTCAACCTCCAGCTCCAGGACTACTGGTTCTACACCTCCAAAGCCTCCTACACGAAGCAGGACATAGAGCACGCCAATGCCGACTTGCAGAACATCACGTCCTATTCCCACATTGAGTTCGTCATCGACTCCGAGCACAACTCCGCCGGCATAGGTCTCTCCTACACCGCCTCCGACAACGCCGGCACCACCAGCCGCCCCATGGACGGAGCCACCAATGCAGACTCCGACCTCAGCAAGTCGCGATTTTTGACCTTCCTCTACCCCAAGCTCGGCACCGACGGCAACGGCGTGAAAGGCTCCTTCGCCGCCTCGGGCGACATGGGTATGGCCCTCGGCGACACGGCCATCGTGAAGGTATATGCCGTGGTGAAGGACGACGACGGCACCGATGCCATCCGCTACCAGCTGGCTAAGTTCACGCTCCTCTTCAACGACGCGAGCGAGCCGCGCCCCGTCAACGAGGTGCTGGGCTATACCGACTCCACCGCCACCGCCTTCAAGGACCAGCGCGCGCCCCTTGCCCTCGAACAGCAGTACGGCAGTGCACGTGCACAGATTAGTTTCCAGTTCGACAAATTCAGCACCTACCGCACGCCGCCCTTCGGTTCGGCTAATGTGCTAAAAGGCTCTATGAGTACTCCCAATGCGGAAGTGGCAAACACCTTTGCCCTGCCCGTGCAGTTCAACATGTCTACTTATGCCTTTGAACCTTGTACCTACAACGGCGCGGAAAACACGTGGGGTTCTTACTCCATCGTGAAGAACCATAAGGAGAACACGTCCCTGCAACAGTACTACAAGACGTACTACCCCACCCTGAGCGAACGCTTCGCCAACGCCGACAATTCGGCATTCCTCTACATCGATGCCTCCGAACTTCCCGGCCAGATTGTTTCGCTCTCCTACGACGGCACGCTCTGCCAGGGTTCGCGCCTCTTCTTCTCGGCGTGGATGGCCTCGCCCAACGACACCACAATTTCCCCGGCCAACGTGGTGTTCACCGTGCAGGGCATCTACACCGACGAAACGGGCCAAGAGCAGAGCGAACAACTCTACAGCTACTGCCCCGGCCCCATCTTCTGCATCGCACGAAACGCCGACGGAACCACCCAGACCGGCAGCGACACACTCGGCATTTGGCAGCAGGTGTACTTCTCGTTCATCAACAACGGTTTGCACACCTACACTCGCTACGAACTGGTGCTGAACAACGCTTGTACCGACTCCAAGGGCGGCGACATCATGATTGACGAAATCTCGATGTACGCCCTCTCGCCCTCGGTAAGCATTGAGCGCACCACACCCGTCTGCGGACAGCAGGTGACACTCGCCAAGCTGACCACCGACTTCGACGGTATGCTCAACACCCTCGGTTTGAAGGAGAACGAAGACCCCGAAACGGGTACGCCGCAGATGTGGTATTGCATGGTCGACAAGAACGTCTACGACACGGAACTGGCCAAAGCCGCCACCACGGCCAACGCCAAACAGGCTTTCTTCAAGGCTCTCGTGGGCAACCCCAACACCACCAGCGGAGCCGACCGTGCCTTCCGCAGCGTGAAGTTCTCTACGCACTACAACGACCTGCCCGTGTTCAACTACAAGAACATTCTCGGCGAGGAACTGACGGAGGGTGTCATCTCGCGCGAAACGGGAAGCGACGGCGTGCGCCGCATGATCATCAGCGACAAGATGAGCGGCACCAACCTGCAAGGCAACCACCAGTACTACCTCATCTTCGTGCCGCGCTACGGCAACATCACCATCACGGCCTCCAATGCCGCTGAGGAGTTCCAGATTGGCGACCGCTGCTGCGTGATGTCGGAGTTCATCACGGCCAAGTCGGTGACGTTCCTCGACGACGGCGGCGACAACGCCTCGGTGGACGACACCATCAAGGTGTGCGCCAACCAAAACGTGAACATCACGGCCAAGCTCGTCGGCATCAACACGAACACGGGTGCCGTGGTCAGCAAAATGCCGATGTACGACTGGTGGCTCGACTACGTGCAGTGCGACATTGCCCACGCCTTCATCGACGAGTACGGCAACTTCGTGGAGCACACCGACGGCATTGCTCAGTCGGGCGAAACGAGCGTAAGGGAGGCTCTCGTCAACTTCCGCCACCACTACCCCAAGGCCACTTCGCCCAAGGGACTTACGCCCCAACCCACCGACGCGGACTATCCGCTCACGGAGGCTATGCTCCTGGGCCTGCAACAGCTCACGCAGGCCGTCACCGACGCATACGACGCTGAGGGCAACCTCGTCACGGCCGGACACATAGCCACGCTCCACCTCTACTCCCACTCGCTCAACGTGAGCATTCCGCAGTCCACGCTCGGCACCACGTCGACGCTCACGCTGCTGCCCATCCAGGAGGAGGAGAGCGACACCATCGTCTACTGCTACGACCCGCAATACATGCACGTGCAGATAACGGGCCTGGCTCCGACGATGTACGTGGGCTTCCGCGACAAGCAGAGCGCGTACCCCAGCTCGAAGAACGTGGCCGAACTGCGCGTGGGCAAATCGTTCCTGACCAATGCCTCGACGGGCATTCAGGGCGAGGACGAAACGAACCGCCCGGCGCACATGCTGCGCCTGCCTCTGCGCAACATCACAGTAATCAACAGCAATTCGCTCGGCTTGAAGAAGATTGAGCGCGACGGCGTATCGTTTGCCCCGCTCTACCTCGTTGGCACCAACGACGACCAGACGCGCATCTACAACGAGAGCGACAGCATCATCGACTTCCGCGTCGTGGGCGAAATCTACGACATCCAAGCGCCCAAGGACATCGAGGGCAAGACCGATGCCGACCAGCCCGAGGCTTACGCCGACATTTACCTATTCAAGGACTTCGAGCCGCGCGAGGGCTTCTACTACGAGTTCCGCATGGGCTTCGAGGAGCAGTTTGAGGACGGACACGTCAAGACGGACGAGGAAAAGGCCGTGTGCGACGGCGCATTGGCTTTCCGCATCTGCATCGTGCCGGAGTACCAGAAGTGGACGGGCGACGCGGGCAGTCCCGACTGGAGCAACGACCACAACTGGGCGCGCGCCGACAAGGACGAGATATTCAAGGACGACGCTGACAGCTACCCGACAAACGAGGAGAACGGCGGAAACCACGGCTACGTCCCTATCGGGTCGACAAACGTGATTATCCCCGAACTCAGCACCGACTACGACCTGCCTGCCCTCTACGAAGTGGAGAACAACCACGACGCGACGAAGTTCCTCGTGTTCAAGCAGACGGGGAGCGACGGCACGGACGGCGGCGACTTAGACAGCAGCACGGGCAGTAGCGCATTTACGGGTACGCACACGGTGAACCTTGAATACGACCTTGCCGTTGACAGCGAGGTGTCGGCGAAGACCACCAAGGACGGCACAACGCTCGTTTACGAGTGCGTGCCTATCTATACCAACACGTGCAAGAACATCCTCATACAACACAAGGGGTCGTTGCAGCACGCCGAACTGCTCGAATACAAAAAGGCGTGGATGGAATACAATGTGGCTGCCGGCCGTTGGTATACGCTTGGCTCGCCCTTCCGCTCCATGCTGGCCGGCGACTGGTACGCCCCGACGGCTACAGGCAAGCAGCAGACGGAGATGTTCCAAAGCGTGACGTTCAACACGACGGACTACAACCGCTTCTCGCCGGCTGTCTACCAGCGCGGGTGGGACAAGGCCACGGCAACGGTTTACTACCTGCAAAACGGCAGCACCACAACCACCGGCTCGGCCGACGTGGCTATCCGCGCCGACTGGAGCGGCACGTACAACGACGTGGACGCTCACTACGACACGGGCGGCTTCTCGCTCAAAACGAATACTGAGGGCAAGGGCGGAAAGACGTATGCCGACATACTCTTCCGCCTGCCGAAGGAGGACGCTTCGTACGACTACTACAAGCACGATGCCGTCGACGGCTACGAACACCACACCACCACCGTGACGCGCACAAACGCCGAGGGCCTCGACCTGACGGGACGGTTCAACACGGACTTGCTGGCTTCGAGCGCATCGTTCACGCAAAAGGTGACGAACAACACGGCGGCCAACCGCTTCTTCCTCGTGGGCAATCCCTTCCCCTGCGCCATGGATATGAACGCCTTCTTCGATGCCAACACGCAGCTGCAACGCCGCTACTGGCTCCTGACCAAGGAAGGGCAGTCGGCCGTGATGCGCGGCGACAACGCCACGGGCTGGATTGCCGTGAACAACACGGGTGTGAGCGGCAAGGTGGCTCCGGGACAGGGCTTCTTCGTGGAGGCTACGACCGACGGGACGGAACTCACCGTGACGTTCACAACGGCCATGCAGACGGACAATTATTCGAACACGTCGGACAACCGCATCGACCTGCAAGCCAACCACAAACTGTTCCGCACACAGCAGGCAACAGTTGAGGAAACGTCTGAGCCCTCCGTGCCTATGCTCCGCATCCGTGCCGTGCGCAACAGTTTGCAGAGCGAGGCCATTGTGGTGAAGAACGAGGAGGCAAGCAACCGCTTCATCGGCAGCGAGGACATGCAGACGTTGCTCGACAACACGCTTGCCGCAACGCCTACCGTCTACACTGTGGCCGACAGCGCCGCCACCACGGTCAACGTGCGCCGCACGATGCAGCGCGTGCCGCTGGGCATTTCGAGCAACTCCGCCGAACCGTGCGAGGTGACGTTCTCGGGCCTCAATACGTTCAGCGAAACGCTCTCGCTGCTCGACGGCCAGACGGGGCAGCTCACGCCACTCACCCTCGCCGCCGATGCGCAGGGCGAGACAACCATCACCCTGCCGGGCTTGCACTCAGGACGTTTCTTTATCCTCTCCTCGGAGCAGCCCGACCCGGCCGACGACAACGTGGCGGGTGCCCTCCCCTACTGCACAGTTGACCACACGGGCCGCCTCACGGTGCATTCGCTCAGCACGCATCCCCTCACCTACGTACAGATAGTGGATGCCGCCGGGCGCGAGCTTTACCGCCTCACGCCCTACACGCCGAGCGTCACCGTAAAACTCCCCACCGGCGTTTACGTTATAGACGCACGCACAGCCACCCTGCAAAACGTTTGCAAAGTGACGGTGGATTGAAACGCTCCGCCGTCGCAAAAAATTGCGACGGCGGGGATGGAAAACCTAAGCAATGTGTTGGGCTTGTTTTTAGCGGACAGCAATACGGCTTGTATGGGATGCTTACGTTGAAAATCAGAGCGTACATTTATGCGATGAGTGAACGTACGTCATGAGGGT
>CAVLCM010000001.1:0-5603 GCA_963661625.1 bacterium | reverse complement strand
GTCATTAAAGAGGGTGGACGTACGTCGTTAGATGAAGCCTTCTTCGAGTAATACATAACTCGTTGATTTTCAATATACACCATTTGGTGCCGCAAAAAAGTGATGAAGTCAGGAAAAGACGGGAAGGATTCTACTACGCCTCGGGTTCTCCGCTGAGGATTTTATGGAGCGTCTTGGGGGAGTGGAGGATTTCGACGGCACGGCGCACGTAGGGGTCGCTCTGCAGCTCGTATTCCTCGCGACCTTTCTTGTAATAATACTTCTCTACGATTTCGCCTTCCACAATCTTGCGGATTTCCGTTTCCCAACGTTTGAAATCGTAGTCTTCATTGTGCTTCAACTTCTTTTCGAGGCTTTCGATTTCGGCGGAAGCCTCGTTGTCGTACCCCTCAAAGGCCACCATTTGGCGGAGAGCCTCCAATACGCGGAGGCTCTGGCGGTCGTACGTAAAGTTGTGCTGCTTCATGTAGGCGCAAAAGTCGGCATACTCGTCGGCTGTGAGGCGGAACTGACGCGCCGGGACGATGTTGGGGTGCTGCTGGCAGTAGCGCACGCTATAATCGAAGAGTTCGTTACTGTTTTCGAGGTAGTGCAAAAGGTTGGGCAGACTGTCGGTGGGCATTACCACGTCGGGCGTGATGCCGCCGCCGTCGCGCACAGTGCGCCCGTTGGCAGTGTGAAACTCCCGGCTGAGGGAGTCGGGAAGATGGACAGGCTCGCCGTCCTCGAACTTATACGCCTGAACGCAACGTCCCGAGGGGATGTAGTAACGCCCTGTGGTAAGTTTGAACAAGGCTCCGTAGGGCAGTTCGCGGCTCTGCTGCACAAGGCCCTTGCCATACGTGCGGCGGCCAAGCACCACGGCGCGGTCGTAGTCCTGCAACGCGCCGCTCGTAATCTCCGCAGCCGAAGCAGACCCTTCGTTGGTTAGCACCACGATGGGCAAGTCGGTGTCCTGCGCATCGAGCTGCGTGCGGAAGGTGCTGTTGAGTTCGCGCACCTTGCTCTTGGTACGCACCACTTCGCGGCCACGGGGAATGAACAGGTTGACGGTTTTCACCGCCTCTTCAAGCACACCGCCGGGATTGTCGCGAAGGTCAAGGACAAGGCTGCGTGCGCCCTGCTGTTTAAGATCGACGACCGCACGGCGTACCTCGTTGCTCGTACCCTCGATAAACTGCGACAGGCGGATGTAGCCCACACTGTCGGCAGCGAGGGCGGCAAGCGTTACGCTGGGGCGCACAATCTGGCGGCGCGTCACCTTGAAGAGATACGTCTTATCCTGCTGTCCGGGACGCAATACTTTGATTTCGAGCGTTGTGCCGGCCTCGCCGCGTATCAGCGAACTGACCTTGTTGGCGTATTCGCGCCGTTTCTCCGCGTCGTCCGTGGAGAGACGTTCGAAGGCGTGGCCATCTACCGAGAGGATGATGTCGCCGGGCAATATGCCTGCGCGGTCAGCCGGCATGCCTTCTAAGAGTTCGGCGGCGTAGCAACGACCCAAGTCGGAACGGTAGTTCGTTACAATGCCCACGCCGGCGTATTTGCCCGTAGTGAGTTGTTTGAGGTCGTCGGCGTTGTCGCTCGGGTAGTACTCCGTATAAGGGTCGAGCATGGCCAGCATGTAGTTGGCGGCATTCTCGATGTTGTGGGCAGCATTGAGCGTGTCGACGTAGTAGAGGTCGAGGTCGCGGTAAAGGGCGTTGAAGATGTCGAGGTTTTTAGCCACCTCGAAATTGTGGTTGTTCTGTTGCGCGCCGGCCGGAACAAGCGAGGCGGCAAGCAGCAGCGCGGTGAATAGCGTTCTTTTCATGTTCTATTCAGAATAGTTTCGGCTGCGTTTTTGTGAAGGTTGGAAGATGTTGGGGCGTTGCTTTGCCCCAAGACCGTTCGGATAAATCAGAGCTGGGGATAGAGGCAGCGGATGGCTTGCCACGTAGCAGGCGGCAGGGCTGTACCCACCACCTCGATGATGTGTCCGGCCAAGAGCGAACCCAGACGTGCGCACTTCAAGAGGTCTGCGCCCGAACTGAGGGCGAAGAGGAAACCGGCCGAGAAATAGTCGCCGGCGGCCGTGGTGTCGACCACGTGAGGCACGTCGCGCGCCTCGCAGAATGCCTGTTCGTCGCCACGGCGCACGAGTACGCCTTTCTTTCCTATCTTCACCACTGCAATCTCGCACAACTGGGCAAGTGCCTCAACGTTGCGCTGAGGATCGTCGCAGCCGGTGAAGGCACACGCCTCCTGTTCGTTGGCAAAGACGATGTCAGTTTGGCGGAGGAGTTCGGCGAAAAAGTTGCGCTCCTGCTCCACGATGTTGTAACTGGCCAGGTCGATGCACACTTTAAGCCCCGCCTCGCGAGCCAATTCCACGCAGCGGCGGATGAGGGCATGGTTTTGCACAAGGTAGCCCTCTATATAGAAATAGTCGTAACCGTCGAACCATTCAGCTCGCACGTCGTCGGGACGGAGATTGCCGGCCGCGCCGAGATACGTGCCAAATGTGCGTTGGCCGTCGGGAGTGATAAACGTGGAAGCCACGCCAGTGGGCAGGTCTTCGTCGGCCAACAGCTCAACAGCCACGCCCTGTTCGCGAAAACGGCGGGCGAAGAAACTGCCCGGCTCGTCCTTGCCCACCTTGCCTATGAGACCCGGCTCGCCGCCCATGTGGGCAAAGGCGAGTATCGTGTTGCAGGCCGAACCGCCCGTGGTGCGCTGCGGACTGAGCGCGGCCATGCGCCGCGACACCTCCTGATAGCGTTCGGTATCAATGAGTTGCATCGAGCCTTTGGGCAAGCCCAACTCGCTGAGCGTATCCTCGCTCTCTATCTGCACGAGGGCGTCAACAAGCGCGTTGCCTATGCCCAGTACTTTCTTCATCTTAAAAAATTAGGATTTTCTATGCAAAGATATAGCTTATTCCAAAATAATACCTTACCTTTGCACCGCAATTCAGCACAAGGCGACAAGTTTTACACTGTCAAACACTGCTTCAGTAGCTCAGTTGGTTAGAGCACCTGACTGTTAATCAGGGGGTCGTTGGTTCAAGCCCATCCTGAAGCGCACTTAGCAGAACTTGTCACCGCTGAATACACAGGCTTCAGTAGCTCAGTTGGTTAGAGCACCTGACTGTTAATCAGGGGGTCGTTGGTTCAAGCCCATCCTGAAGCGCACTTAGCAGAACTTGTCACCGCTGAATACACAGGCTTCAGTAGCTCAGTTGGTTAGAGCACCTGACTGTTAATCAGGGGGTCGTTGGTTCAAGCCCATCCTGAAGCGCAAGCAAGTGGCGCAAAGAGTTTCAACGCTCTTTGCGCCGCTTTTCTTTTATATCCCTACCATGCCCCACTTCCACACACCCTCGCACTCCTCGCAACACGCCGTCCGAAAGCCGAAGGCTACATCAGTCCACGGGCAAAGGCTATCAACCACGGACTACAACAGATAAAAAGCGGAAAGAGACGGGCATAAAAAAAGCAGTGTCAAAAAACACTGCTTAAATATCAGTCTTTGTCAGGTAGAAATGCTACTTAACAAAGGCCATGGGGAAGGGGAAGTTGTTCCACTCCGATTCGAACGGGGACTGAGAGAACCAAAAACTCTAGTGCTGCCATTACACCATGGAACATCCACAACAACAGGCACATACGCCCGTTTTGCGCTGCAAAAATACAAACTTTTTGCAATCACGCAAAGCATTCCGCCTAAAAACCCAGTCTGCGGCGTTTAGCCGAATGTCAGTTCCTTTCCGTAATTTTGCGGATAATGGGACTACTTCCCCTCAAAGAATCCAACAAAACGACAATCAAAATGCTGAGTGAAAGTCAGAACATAGAATATAAGGAGTCGTGGAACGACAAATACTTGCAGTGGATTTGCGGATTTACAAACGCCCAAGGCGGTCGCATATACATTGGTGTCAACGACAACAAGGAAATTGTCGGCGTGCACGATGCCAAGAAACTTATGGAGGACATCCCCAATAAAATCGCCAACTTCCTTGGTATAGTTGAGGATGTAAACTTGCTTACGGAAGATGGCAAGGAATACATCGAGATTGTGGTTTCACCAAGCAACATGCCCATTGCCTATCGAGGTGTGTACCATTATCGCTCAGGCTCCACCAAACAAGAACTCAAAGGAATTGCTCTCCAGCAGTTTATTATGCGCAAGATGGGACATTCATGGGACGACATGCCCCTGCCTACCGCCACGTTAGCGGAAATTGACCGTTCGGCAATTGACTATTTCCTGCGAAAGGGCATAAGCAAACGGCGCATAGACCCAAGCGAAAAGGAAGCACCCACCGAAGACGTGCTTCGCAATATGAACCTTATCGGCGAAGACGGATTTCTACGCACAGCCGCCGTACTCCTTTTCGGGAAAAATCCCCAACGACGTTTTGCAGGAGTACAATTCAAGATAGGAAGGTTTGGTGCCAACGAGAGCGACTTGATCATCCAGGACGTTGTGGAAGGCAACGTGATACAAATGGTAGACAGGGTTGTTGATATATTGAAGAGCAAGTACCTCTACTCCCCTATCCACTATGAAGGCATGATACGTGTTGAGCCGTTAGAGATACCTGAGGACGGCTTGCGAGAAATCTTATACAATAGCGTTTGCCACAAAGAATATATGGGCGCTCCCATCCAGATGCAGGTATATAGCGACCACATAGAGATTTGGAATGAGGGAAGATTGCCCGAAGGCTATACCGCCGAAACACTGATGCGCAAGCACAGTTCACGCCCAAGAAACAAAACAATTGCTGCCGTGATGTTTCGTGCGGGTTTTATCGAAACGTGGGGGCGCGGCTACACCAAGGTCCGAGAAAGTTTTGAAGCCGACGAATATCCGATGCCAGTAGTTACGGAAATTGACGGCGGCGTGAGCGTATGGATTAAGCGTTTTTCATTAGAAGAGTTGGCTGAACGCAACAAAAAACGATATGGAGACAAAGCCCCCAATGTACAAGAAAGCAACACTAAGAATGTCGGTGATAATGTCGGTGATAATGTCGGTGAAAGTGCAAAAGACTTGTTAGGCAAACTAACTGAACGCCAACGATATATATACTATATGATGAAAGACAAGCCATCTGTCACAATAAAAGAAATGTCGGTGAAAATGTCGGTGACCAAACGAACCATAGAACGAGATATTGCAGCCATGTCAAAACTTGTAAAGCATGAAGGTTCTGATAGATTGGGCTTTTGGCGAATCATCACAAACGACAGACAACAATGAGCAAGGAGATAAATTTCTTCTGTACAACATGCCAGAGGCAGACGGCAAGGTGCAGGTAGTCATTACAGGCGAGACGCTTTGGTGTACACAAAAGGCCATGGCGCAGCTTTTTGGCGTAGGCGTGCCTGCCATCAGCAAACACTTGAAGAACTTATTTAAGGAGGGAAGGCTTGATCCGGACACGACTATTTCCAAAATGGGAACAGTCGCAAACCGAGGCATACGCGGGGAGGTCAAGGAATTGATTGACTTTTTTACCGAAAATTCGGCGCAGGGGGATTCTTCCGTGGATAACCCACACAACCTAACCAAATATCTTACTGCAACGGAACATGAAGAATGCCAGGTCATTG